>SLSF01000331.1 GCA_007130605.1 Gemmatimonadota bacterium
CCAGCATGTCGTCCACCGGCTGGCCCAGGAAGAGCGCTCGCGCAGACTCTGCCCGGCCGGGTCTGCGGATGATCCCCAGTTCGATGGCGTCGGAGATCTTTTCGGTCTGGTACGTGGCGTAGTCCCAGTTCTCATCCACCACCGCCCACGAGAGCTCCCCATAGCGATGGGCGACTTCGAACATGGTGGCGCTGAAGCCTGCGAACTGGTCGCCCACCTGCTGGAAGCGCTCGTCCACACTTCCCGAGATCCACTCTGCCCCCCCTTCCCCACTCCCCTCGAGTTCGTGGGGCGCCCCGTCGGCGCAGCCGGCCAGAACGAGGAGCCCCGTGATGAACGCGAGAAGCGGGCTGGGGAGTTGGGGTCGACGAAGCATTAGGGTCCGGGTTCCTTACTGAGGGGGGGCTGAGATCGTGCCTGACCACTCTGTGCATGACCCCGATCCCGCTCCGAAGGGTCCGATGCCGGGTGTGGGACCCGCTACTGAAAGGGTTTGTGGGTCCCCGAGGAGGTCCGAGGAGGCACGGGATCCTCGGCATTGCGACGGGGGTCCGAGCTCTCCCGACGCGAATGGCATCGACCAATGTGAGCAGCTCATAGATCTCCGGGGCCGAGCTGGCCAACTGGAGTGCGCCAGCGGGACCAGGCTCTCGCCCCGCACGGTCCCGTCCGCGCTGAGCCACACGATGGCTGGCCCACTCTCGACCTGATCCCGGAGCGGGGGGGCGGAATGCGCCTTGGGAACGCCTTCAACCTCGGGTCCGCGCACGGGATAGAGGGCGAACCGGGCGCCGTGGACCAGGAACTCATGGAGGGGACCGGGACTGACGGCTCGCCTGTGGGGAAGCACCAGTTCAGCGGCCATGAGGCACTGAACGGTGCGGTGGGCAGACCCCAGCCCGATGCCGAACACCTCGGCCACGGTCTCGGACCCTTCCTCGGGCCGTAAGGCCAGGTGGAGCGCAACAGGCAGGTCGAGTGGGCGAAGGGAAGGTTGGTTCATGGCGGCTCCCTTTCTTCCAGTTTCCGGAAAGTGGAAGACAGGATGATGGAACGGGGGGAGCAAGGCCCACCGTTACCCCCTTGCACATGTCATCCTCGGGTCAGAAGGGCAGCCCGAACTCCTGCACCCCGAGACTCGTCCATTCGAAGAGGTGCAGCTCGGCGCCGTCCAGCCACTCCCGGTCGATGGCGAGGGGCGGGTCGAACCCGCCGGTGAGTCCTCCCATGGCGCCGAAGTCATGCCGGGAGGGGGTGAGGGCCAGGGTCCGGATGCTTCCCTTTCCGGCTTCGCCCACCGATACCCGGAGCTGGTCGACGAGGAGCACAGCCTCTCCTCGGAGGCGGTTGTGGAGGACCCAGTGAGTCGCCCCCCTGCGCGCCTCTCCCCGGCTCCACGGGATGGGGTCGATGGGAAGCTCGGTGCCGGGTGCCTCGATGAGCCGGAGGGTCACCTCGGGCCCGTCCGCACCCACCGTGGCCCCGAGCATCTGCCACCTGCGCCGCGGAGTGCGCACTTCGGTGTCGGTGAGCGAGAGGGTCACCACCGGGGTGGGTCGGATTCCCTCGACCCGGGCACGAAGAAGGCCGCTGGATCCCGGCTCGGGGATGGAGCCCATCAAGTCCACCGGTCCGTCCAGGGGAACGAGGGTCAGGACGCTGTCCGGCGGTATACCTTCGGGCCCCGCCGGTCGAGCGGGGTCTCCAACGGGCAGCGAGGGCGACCCGATTGACCAGACCCCATCGGTCCTTCTCCCCCGCACCGTATCGCCCGCAGGGAGGTATCGCTCGACGTCGAGATGCACGAGGAGGTAGGCGATGGAGTCGCTCGGTCGGGTGAGGCGGAGGTGGGCCTCGGCCATGGGCATCTCGTCTCTCGGTGAGCGAATCCCGACTCGGTGCCCTTCGAGCCGCAGGTGGTGCTCGGAGGCCAGCGTGGCGGTGGCGGGCTCCGAGAGCTCCGCGGGAATCACCTCGGTGGTCTCGCTGTACGTCCCCTGGTTCACGGAGTGCACCACCGAGATTCCCAAGGCACAGAATACGTAGAGGGTCGCGAACACCTTGAGGTTCGGCGTCACCAGGGCCAGCACGACCACCAGGATCAGCCAGGGCAGGGCTGCGAGCATGGGCATGGCGAGATCGGTCCAGACCACCTCGATTCCCACGATCCAGGGTGCCCGGGCCGCGAACACCACGGCGAGCCACCCCGCCGCGACGAGTATGCACTTGCTCGAGAATAGCGCCCATCCCGACAGGGGGAGGGTGCGCCATTGTGCCCGGCGTCCCCGGAGGGGGTCGGCCTGCACGACCTGGGCGGCGAAGGCGGCCCAGATCACATGGAGGCCCAGGCCGGCCAGGAAACGAGGCATGAACGAGTGCATGGGCGCAAGGAACTCCAATCCCACGGTCCCGCCGACCGCCAGCGCCAAAACGAGCACGAAGAGCCGGTTCCGCCGCAGGTCGCGGCGGAGCAGGTGGGCGACCTGCCGGAGCGGCGTCACGGTGTCCCAAAGGGCATGGGCACCTGGGGGCGACCGGTCGGTGGCGGCCCCTGAACCGTCAGCTCCACCGGCGCCGAGACGATCCGGTCGGTGCCCACCACCGACCACCGGAAGGCGTGGAGGCGGGCCTGGTCCAGCCACTCGGCGTCCACTTCCTCGAGCGCCGCAGGTGGAAGGGTCCACTCGCCACGCCACTCGCGGGCCGCGGGGCCCGGGAGAAGCAGGCCCGCCCCCGGGTAGAGGCCCAGTCCGTGACCCGACCCACCGCGTGACTGGAGGATCACTCCCTCCTCGGCCTCTCGAGAGATCAGTGCGTATCCGAGGGCCGCTCCGGATGGCGCTGAACTCCACATGGCCGGGGATTGGCCCATGGCCTGGGAGCCCACGGTGATCTCGCGAATCACCGCGGACTCCGGACCTCGGGTGCCCGGCCCACCATGGCGGATCCGGGTCCCGGTCGAAGTCATCGATGCGCCCGCCCGGAAGGCCATGGCTCCCACCTCGCGGCTCTCCAGCCGCTTCACCACCACGGTGAGCTCCACCTTTGAATCTCCGGCACGAAGGATCTCCCACTGGGCCGGGTCGGGTCGAAGCCTGACCTCCGAGTCACGGTGGATCGTGGGGGGAGGTCCGATCCACCGCCCCGCCGCCCCGGGGGGGATGCCGGGGAGTTCCCGGGTTGCGGGGTCCAGCTCGAGGTCCTGCACCGTACCATCGGGAAGGAGGAGGCGGGCCGATTCCGGTCGGAGGCGGTAGCCGGCCTCGCTCTCCGGTGCCCGGACACGGGTACGGATGTTGACCAGGGGCCCCTCGGTCCCGATGCCCTGTCCGCCTGCGGAGAGGAGCTCGACGGTCACATCCTCGAGGGAGGGATGGGCGGCCACCAGATCATCCAGGTCGAGGTGCGGGAGACCGCTCTCGGGACGGTCTGTGGGGGCCCGTGAAAGGCCTCCGGCGACCACCACCAGCGCGATGAAGGCCCCGAGGATCCGGCCCGCACCGAAGCCGGCCGGAGCGGTGTACCGGAGCCCTGCCCAGAAAAGGCCCCCCACCACTGCGCCCCCCCATACATAGACGCTGTCCATGGGGAGCCCCGAGATCGGAATCCCCGCCATGAGGAGCATGAAGAACGCTGCCGACATGAGTGGGAGGACCACGAACCCCACCGCCACCGCGGCGGCGATCCCCGCCACCGTTCGAAACGAGGTCGCCAGGAGGAGGCCGGCAAGCAGGAACGACCCTGCGATCGGCACCGATGAGAGGAGAAGCCGGGGGAACTCCACGGGTGCGACTCCGTAGCTCACCAGGATCACGCCCTGCCCCAACAGGGCCATCCCCAGGATCAGGCCGAAGATCTCCAGCAGCTTCGCCCCGTAGACCGCCCCGGGGGGCACCGGGTGGAGGGCCCAGAAGGCATCGTTTCGGAACGGGGGGTCGTCGTGCACGAGGAGCACCGCCAGGATCAATCCCAGGAGGATCACGGCGACGGGAGCCAGGGCCGGGAGATCGCCACCGGAGGCAGCGTAGGTGGCGGCCAGGACCACGGCGCCGCCATATCCCGCCAGCGGGAGCCGGTGTCGGCGAAGATCCTTCGCCACCACGTGGATGACCGCCGAGAGCCCGCGTACGGGGGGCGTCATGATCGCACCACCGCCACGCCCGCCTCCCCCGGCGAGGTAGCGCTGGCCACAAAGATCTCCTTCAGTGTGGCACCCCTGAGTTCGATCCGGGCGCCATGGGGAAGCTGGTGCTCCAGGCGGGTCCGGATGACCTCGCTGGACGGGAGCTCCCGGGTCGCTCCGGCCGGTTCGGTCCCCGACCGGTCCTCGCGGGAATCCCTACCCCCCAGGGCATCCACCACGAAGCGCACCCGGCGCCCCGAGTGTGCCATGCTGAGCCACTCCGGCGGCGGCGGATCCAGCATTCCCGACGCGGCCGCGGGGAGTTCGATCTCGGCCACCCGGAATCGGTCCCGCAGGCGATCGAGGGGGCCGGCCACGGGGATCCGGCCGCGATGGAGGATCGCCACGTGGTCCACCAGGTGCTCCAGGTCGGCCACCTCGTGCGA
>SLSF01000156.1 GCA_007130605.1 Gemmatimonadota bacterium
CTCTCGATGGCCCGGAGCATCTTGAGCTCCGACTCCGCCGTGAGGCCGTACCCACTCTTCACCTCCACCGTGGTGGTCCCCTCGGAGAGCATCCAGGTGAGGCGGGAGAGGAGGGCGTCGGTGAGTTCCTCTTCCGTCGCCTCGCGCACGGCCCGCACCGTCGAGAGGATCCCGCCCCCTTCGGCCATCACCTCCTGGTAGCTCGCGCCCCGAAGCTTCCGGGACCACTCGTCGAGCCTCGAGCCGGCCCAGCACGCATGGGTGTGGGCGTCGATGAAGCCGGGCAGGAGGACCCGTCCCCGGGCCTCGATGACCTCCGAGGTGTCCGAGAGGGGAAGATCGCGACCGATCTCGGCGATCCGGTCCCCCTCGATCCGGAGATCGACCCCGGACCCGACCTGAAGGCGGCCCATCCGGGTCCCCCGTCGAGCCACCGGAACCCCTCCCGAGCCCTCGGAATTCCCTCCCTCCGACGTAACGAGCCGGGCATTGCGGATGACCAGGGTCAACCGCCCCCCTCCCGCATGGCCACCCCCCGGAGGAAGGCGAGGAAGAGCCGGGCGGCAAGGCGGGCGGTGCGCCCGGTCTCGTCCAGACGGGGCGCCAGCTCCATGATGTCGAAGCAGCGCACCTGCGCGTGCCTTCCGGCGGCCTCGGCCCACCGCTCGGTCCGTTGAGGCGACCACCCTGCCGGATTCATGGCGCTGACCCCCGGCGCGAAGGCCTGGTCGAGTACATCGAGGTCGAGGCTCACGAAGAGGGGCCCCTCGGGCCACTCACCGTCCCATCCGAACCCCCCCTCGACGCCCCCATGGGCGGTGAACCACGCCCGGTCCTCGGCCGAGTTCACGAAGGGATCGAGTCCGAAGACGTGGAGCCGGCGGACCCCGCACTCCTCCACCAGGCGCCGAAAGGACATGCCCGAGCCCTCCGCCGACCGCACATCGAGATGGGCGTCGAAGTAGACCCCGGTGAGGGGCTCCGACGCCACTTCGGCCAGGGCCCGCACCAGGGGGAAGGTCAGGTCGTGCCCGCCCCCGATCCCCACCGGGATCATCCCCTTCTCCAGGAGGGAGCGGGCCACCCGGGTCACCCGGCTGTGGGTCTCCTCGAGGGTCATGCCGGGAACCACGTCGCCGGCGTCGAAGACCTTCGGCAGATCCCCCATGGAGGGGTGCCGGGTCCCGTAACGGGCCAGGGCCGATCGGAAGGCGTATGGACCCTCGGCGGCCCCGGGACGGCCATGGTTCAGCCGCACCCCAAGGTCGTCGGCGAGCCCGATGAGAGCGACACCGCACCCCTTGGCACTCCTGGTGACGATGGAGTTGACGAAGGCCGTCTCGCGAACGGTGTCGGGCCAGACCGGGGCGCGCAGGATCTGGGTCATCGTCTCTCCTCCTGGTGCATGGGGATTGGGACCTCCTCGGCGCGAGCACACGCCATCGCTTCGTCGTACCCAGCATCCACATGGCGAATGACCCCGGTCATGGGATCATTCCGGAGGACCCGCTCCACCCGGGCCCGGGCTTCGTCCGATCCGTCCGCCACCACCACCTGCCCGGCGTGCTGCGAGAAGCCGATTCCCACCCCACCTCCGTGATGGAAGCTCACCCAGGACGCCCCACTCGCCACATTCACCATGGCATTCAGGAGGGGCCAGTCGCTCACGGCGTCCGAGCCGTCAAGCATGGACTCCGTCTCGCGGTTGGGTGACGCCACCGACCCGGAGTCCAGGTGATCGCGGCCGATGACCACCGGTGCGGTGAGCCGCCTGTCGGCCACCATGTCATTGAAGAGCACCCCGGCCCGCTCCCGCTCCCCGAGCCCGAACCAGCAGATCCTTGCCGGAAGGCCCTGGAAGCCGAAGGCGGGCTCGCACCCGTCGAAGTCCCCCCGGAGGAGGGCGTCGGGGTCCCGGTGGCACGCCAGGAGCCACCGGCGGAGCCCTTCATCGTCGGGGAAGAGCTCGAGCAGGGCCTTGTCGGTCCGGTAGATGTCCTTCGGGTCGCCCGAGAGGGCCACCCAGCGAAAGGGCCCCCGTCCGCGGCAGAACTGGGGCCGGATGAAAGCCGGCACGAAGCCCGGGAAGGAAAAGGCCTCCTCGACCCCCTGGTCGAAGGCCCTCTGCCGGAGGTTGTTGCCGTAGTCGAAGGTGACGGCTCCCCGCTCCCGGAGGGCGATCATGAGGCGGACATGCTCCGCCATGGTGGCGAGGCTCCGCTCCTGGTAGCCGGCCGGGTCCTCCGTGCGGAGGGCCGCCGCCTCGCCCAGGTCGAGTCCTTCGGGCACATAGCCCTCGAGGGGGTCGTGGGCCGAGGTCTGGTCGGTGAGAAGGGCCGGGGTCCGTCCCTCCTCCACCAGGGCGCGAAGGAGCTTCACTGCATTGGTCCGGACGCCCACACTCACCGCCTCTCCCCCCTCCGCCGCCTTCCACGCCCGGGAGATGGCGGTGGGGATGTCCGGGGCGATCTCGTCCAGGTACCGATCCCGGTGACGCCGTTCCAGCCGTGCGGGATCCACGTCGGCGATGAGGCAGACCCCTCCATTCAGGGTCACCGAGAGAGGCTGGGCCCCACCCATCCCGCCACACCCGGCCGTCACCGCCACCTGGCCCTCGAGGGTCCCGCCGAAGTGCTGCCGGGCCGCCTCGGCAAAGGTCTCGTAGGTGCCCTGGAGGATCCCCTGGGTCCCGATATAGATCCAGGATCCGGCGGTCATCTGGCCGTACATCATGAGCCCGCGGGCCTCCAGGTCGTCGAAGTGCGCCTGGGTCGCCCAGTGGGGCACGAGATTCGAATTGGCGATGAGGACCCGGGGGGCGTCGGCGGTCGTCCGTACGATCCCCACCGGCTTGCCCGACTGCACCAGGAGGGTTTCGTCGGGATCGAGGCCCTCCAGCGCCCGCACGATGGCATGGAAGGCGGGCCAGGAGCGCGCCGCTCGTCCCCGCCCGCCATAGACCACCAGCGACTCGGGGGCCTCGGCCACCTCGGGGTCGAG
This sequence comes from Gemmatimonadota bacterium, assembly GCA_007130605.1. Lineage (GTDB taxonomy): Bacteria > Gemmatimonadota > Gemmatimonadetes > Longimicrobiales > Gaopeijiaceae > SLBA01. Next base: position 3,001 of record SLSF01000156.1, read on the forward strand.
GTTGTTCATGAGCATGCGCATGGCCGCTTCGGCCGCCCAGCTCCGACAGCGCATCTCCCGCCCCCTGGGGGCGCGGATGGGAGTGTCGGGAGGACCGGCTTCGGGATGCCCGGCGTCAGGCGACTGCGGCCCCCGGAGCGGGGGTGCGGATGAGGACATCACTGGGTCTCCGTGGTCGGGTACGGGGACAACGGTCGACGACGCAAAGTGGCCAATCGATGGGAATGGGACAAGAGAGGCGGGGCACGCCGAGCCCCTGGGGCCACTCCGGGCCCCGCACTCACCGTGGCGGTCGCGCCGCGGGGGTCCGGTCCAGATGAAAGCGCATGCCGTCCCAGTCGCCCCGGGCAGGGAAGGTTTCGAAGTAGTGCCGAGCCCGGCCCTCCGGCAGGTGGGGGGCCGCCTTCCCGATGCTCTCCTCGTGGAAGGCCTCCCGGTCCGCCTCTTCGGCCTCGGGTCCTTCGCGCATGGCCCGGTCCACCCGGAGGGCCAGGGCATCGAGGGCTTCCAGAAGGGCTTTACGGCGCCCCTCCAGGTCGGCGTGGAGCCCGAAGTGGGTGACCCCGAACGCCTCCACCTCCACCGGATCGAGGGTCTCCGAGAGGGTCTCCCTCCACGCCTTCAGATCCACCGCTGGGGGTGGGGTCGCCGGATGGGTCGGTGCCTCCGGATGAAGGAGGATGCCGAGGGCGTCTCCCGCGAAGAGCATCCCCATCCGCTCCGCCTCCCACGCCAGGTGGTGCGCGATGTGTCCGGGGGTGGGGATGGGACGGATGCCCGGGAGGGGCGAGGAGACCCCGGGGGCCCATCCACGGATCTGGTCGGCGGGCACCGGAAGCACCTCGCCCCAGAGCCGGTCGTGGGCGTCGCCGAAGGTCCGCCGGGTCGACGCCACCAGTTTCTCTGGGTCGGCCATGTGCACCGCGCCGTCCTCGTGCACATGCACGGTCAGGCGTGGATTGCGGGCGGCCAGCTGTCCCGATGCACCGGCGTGGTCCAGGTGGACATGGGTCAGGAGGAGGTGGCGCACCTCGCCCAGGGGAAGGCCGAGGGCATCGAGCCCCGCCTCGAGTCGCTCCAGCGAGGTGGAGGGGCCGGGATCCACCAGGGTCGGCTCCGGCTCCTCCAGGACCCAGACCCCGATGGCCCCGGGGAGTCCGTCATGCTCCAGGTCGACGAGGTGCACCCCGTCGGGAGGGGTGCCCCCGTCGGTGGCCCCGCCGCTCAGCGATCCTCCATGGCGACGTAGTCCCGCTCGCCCTCGCCCACATAGACCTGGCGCGGACGGGCGATCTTCTGCTCCCGGTCCTCGAGCATCTCCTCCCACTGCGAGAGCCAGCCCACCGTGCGCGGAATGGCGAAGAGGACCGGGAACATCTCCACGGGGAAGCCCATGGCCTGGTAGATCAGCCCCGAATAGAAGTCCACATTGGGGTAGAGGTTGCGCTCGACGAAGTACTCCTCCTGGAGCGCGATCTTCTCCAGCTCCAGCGCGATCTCGAGCAGGGGGTTCTTGCCCGTCACCTCGAAGACATCGTGGGCCGCCTCCTTGATGATGGAGGC
>SLSF01000209.1 GCA_007130605.1 Gemmatimonadota bacterium
CTCCGTAAGCTGGGTCCCGACGTGATCTTCGTGGACCTGGAGTCCGATCCGCAGGTGGGGCTCAAGTTCGCCGAGTTCCTGGTGGAGTCGGGGGTGGCCCGGGCGGTGGTGGGGGCCGGTCCCACCGACTCGCCGAATCTGCTTCTCTCGGCCATGCAGGCCGGGGTCATGGAATTCCTGCCCAAGCCGCTGGAGCCGGACCAGGTTCGGGACGCCATGCAGCGGATCTGGAAGAAGACCGGCAAGGCCACGGCGCAGGCGGACGATAGGCCAGGCGGTCGCACCTTCTGCGTGTTCAGCGGGAAGGGAGGCTCAGGGTCCACCACCTTCGCGGTCAACCTGGCGGTGGCCATCCACCGGCTCACCCGCGCCAAGACGCTCCTCATCGACCTGGACCTGGAGCTGGGCGAGACCGCCCTTCTCCTGGGCATGGACCCCAAGTTCTCCATCGTGGACCTGATCCGGAACTTCCACCGGGTGGATGCTGGGCTTCTGGCTTCCTACATCGAACGCAATGAGACCGGCGTCGAGCTCCTCTCCGCACCCCTGCAGCCCGTGGACTTCGAGAGCGTGGAGCACGAACGACTGACCCGGATCCTGGATTTCCTGAAGGGCCACTACGAGTACATCGTCATCGATGCGCCCAAGACGCTGAACGACATCACCCTCAGCGCCTTCGAGCGCTCCGACGAGCTCTTTCTGGTCACCACCCCGGACCTGCCCTCCATCCGGAACGCATCCCGGTGCCTTCCGCTCCTCCAGGGAGTCGAAGGCAAGACGGAGGAGGACTGGATCCACCTGGTGGTGAACCGCTTCAGCCCCCGCCAGCTCATCTCCCTGCAGGAGATCGAGAAGACGCTGGGGCTCGAGGTTTTCGCCACCTTGCGCAACGACTACCAGTCCACCATGGAGGCCATCAACGAGGGCCGACCCGCCGTGCTGGACCGGAGTGCCGTGTACTCGCAGGACATCCGGAAGCTGGCCTCCGAGGTCACCGGCGTGACCGCCACGGCCGAGAAGAAGGGCGGACTCCTGGGAAGTCTCTTTTCAAAGTCATCGAAGTAGGGCGCGGAGGGGGAGCATGGCTCCCCTGCCGGCCCACCTGATCATTCTGCTGGACACGAGCCATGAGTGAATCTGCCCGATTCCCGAATCTGCCCACCACGACGGATGGCACTAACGCCCCTTCGTGGGACGGTGGAGCCGTGTCGGAACCCCGCTTGCCGGCGGGTGCGCCACCGGCCGCCACCAACAACATGGGGCCCGGCAGCAGCGAAGTGCAGGCGATCCGGAAGCGGATCCACCGGCAGCTCATGGAGAGATTGAATCTGGCTTCGCTGGCCAAACGCGACCGGGAGGAGGCCGAGGCCGAGGTGGCCAAGGTGGTCCGGCAGATGCTGGCCAACGAGATGGCTCCCCTCAACATGGAGGAGCGGGAGCAGCTCATCGAGCAGATCCTCTACGAGATCTTTGGGCTGGGTCCGCTGGAGCCGCTTCTGAAGGACCAGACCATTTCGGACATCCTGGTGAACACCGCCAAGCAGATCTTCGTGGAGCGCAACGGACGCCTCGAGTCCACCGACGTGACTTTCCGCGACGACACGCACCTGCTCCAGGTCATCGATCGGATCGTCTCGGCGGTGGGGCGGCGGATCGACGAGTCGTCGCCCATGGTGGACGCCCGTCTCTCCGACGGTTCCCGGGTCAACGCGGTGATTCCGCCCCTGTCCATCGACGGGCCCCATCTGTCCATTCGTAAGTTCCGCCGCGACGTCCTCTCGGGCGACGACCTGCTCCGGAACGGCACCCTGACCGAACCCATCATCAAGTTCGTGAGGGGGTGCGTGGGGGCGCGCCTCAACATCCTCATCTCGGGAGGAACCGGCTCGGGTAAGACCACCTTCCTGAACATGCTCTCCGAGTCGATCCCCCACAGCGAGCGGATCGTCACCATCGAGGACTCGGCCGAGCTCCAGCTCCGCCAGCCCCACGTGGTCCGTCTGGAGACCCGCCCTCCCAGTATCGAAGGGACGGGCCAGGTCACCCAGCGACAACTCGTCATCAACGCCCTCCGCATGCGGCCCGACCGGATCATCCTGGGTGAGGTCCGGGGCGGCGAGGCTCTGGACATGCTCCAGGCCATGAACACCGGCCACGACGGCTCCCTCACCACCCTTCACGCCAACTCGCCCCGGGACGCACTCACCCGGCTCGAGACCATGATCCAGATGGCTGCCACCAATATCGGGGAGCGGGCCATGCGCCAGCAGGTGGCCTCGGCCATCGACATCGTCATTCAGCTCTCCCGGCTCTCCGACGGTAGCCGCCGGGTCCTCAGCGTGGCCGAGTTGGTGGGCATGGAGGGCGACGTCATCACAATGCAGGACCTCTTCCGCTTCGAGCGGAAGGGGATCGACGAGGACGGCAACGTGAAGGGCGAGTTCCGGGCCACCGGCATCCGCCCGAAGGCTGCCGAGCGCCTCGCCGCCTACGGAGTGGATCTGGACGAGACCCTCTTTGCCAACACCGGCGGCGGCCGGTTCGGAGGTCGATAGATGGACACCCAGGAATGGCTCATGGCCCTGATGGTTTTCGGTGCCGTTGCCCTGGCCATCGGCTCCGCGGTTCTCCTCTGGGAGGGCATCCGGGCCTTTCGCCGCCAGCGTGCGGCCACCCGGGCGCTGCGCCGGGTCCACCGCGAGGAGAAGGCGGACGACGCCCAGGACCGGGAGAGCATTCTCCGGCGCCGGGAGGAGGACGAGGTTGGGGGTGTGGTCGGATTCATCCTTACCCGACTTCCCCACCAGGCCGATGTCCAGCAGAGGCTGGAGCAGTCCGGAGTGGGCTGGAGCGTGGGCACCTTCTTCCTCCTCAGCATCGGATGGGCTCTGGCTCTGGGGCTCGCGGCGATCATGGTCGTCGACCTCCTCTTTGCTGCGGTGGCCGCGGCCATCGGCCTGCTCCTTCCCTGGATCCATCTGGCCCGCAAGCGGGCCCAGCGAATCGAGGCCTTCGAGGAGGTCTTCCCCGAGGCCCTCGACCTCATGACCCGCTCCATCCGGGCCGGACACGCCTTCGCCACCGGGCTGCAGGTAGTGGCCGAGGAGTCCGAGGAGCCGGTACGGGCCGAATTCAAGCAGGTGCATGAGGAGACCCGGTTCGGACTCCCCCTGGACGAGTCCCTGCGGGGGCTCGCCGACCGGATGGACCTGGTGGACGTTCGGCTCTTCGTCACCTCGATCCTGATCCAGCGGGAGGCCGGAGGGAACCTGGCGGAGAAGCTGGACGGACTGTCCCGGATCATCCGGGCTCGCTTCAAGTTCCGCCGTCAGGTGAAGATTCACACGGCCCACGGTCGCATGACCGGCACGGTCATCGCTCTGGCACCGCTGGTGGCCGGGATCCTCCTCTACCTGGTGAACCCGGACTACATGGAGCCCCTGATCTTCGAGCCGGCGGGGCGTCTCATGCTCTTCGTGGCCTTCCTGATGATGCTGATCGGGTTCTTCTTCATCCGTCGTATCACCGACATCGACTACTGACCCGAGACGACCCCCATGATCTACATCGTCGTCCTTCTCGTCGCCCTCTCTGTCGCCCTGGTGGTCCTGGGCGTGGGCCAGATGGTGGTGTCGTCCGAGTCCCGGACCCTGCAGAAGCGACTGGCCACGGTCTCGCCGGCCCAGATCCAGACCCGGCAGGTGCGGGAGCGGCGCGAGCGGCAGGCTCGCCGGGAGGCTCTGGAGGGGTTCCTGCAGACCGTGGGAGAGCAGATCGGAAAGGAGCAGACGAAGCGAAGAAGCCTCCGGCACCTTCTGATCCAGGCCGGTCATCGGTCGGCCACGGCGCCGGCGGTGTTCGTGGGCACTCGTGCGCTGGCTGCTTTGGGGCTGGGCTTTCTGGCCTTCGTGGGCGTGACGGTGATGGGCTCCGACTTCCTCATGCGTGTCCTCATTATCTTGATGGCCGTCCTCCTGGGGTGGATGCTCCCCATGCTCCTCCTGCGCCGGAAGGTGAAGAATCGGCAGAAGGAGCTCCGGAGGACGCTCCCCGACGCCCTCGACCTTCTGGTCGTCTGCGTCGAAGCCGGACTCGGCCTCAACCAGGCCCTGGTGCGGGTGGGCGACGAGATGCAGCGGGTCAGTGCGGAACTGGCCGACGAACTCACCCTGGTGAGCCTGGAGATCCGGGCGGGCACCCCCCGAGAGACGGCGCTCCGCAACCTGGGTGAGCGCACCGGGGTCAGCGACATCCGGGCCCTGGTGAGCATGCTCATCCAGACGGACCGGTTCGGAACCTCCATTGCCGACTCGCTGCGCATCCACGCCGAGGAACTGCGAGACAAGCGGCAGCAGCTCGCCGAGGAGGAAGCCGCCAAGGTCACCGTGAAGATGCTGATTCCGCTGGTGATGTTCGTCTTTCCGGCCATTTTCGTGGTGATCCTGGGGCCGGCCATCTTCCACATTCAGGAAATCATGTAGTGGAGATGCCATGCGCCGCCTTCACGTGCAGAACACCACCCGCTCGGCCATGCTGGGCGACCGCATCGGCCTGGCC
>SLSF01000333.1 GCA_007130605.1 Gemmatimonadota bacterium
GCGCTCAGCGACTTTTGAGAGGTTATATCTGGAGTGGGGTCATCGACGAGGAGTGCGGCCTCGGGGCCGGGTAGCGGGTCCGTTTGCCCCGGCTCACCCTTATTCGTCACGGAAGATGAAGAGGGTGGGAGCACTGTCTCTGACAGGGGGGCCCGGAGGATCGGTTCGTCCCGGACGCCCCCTCACCGGACACCTTCGGACCGCCGCCCCTTCCTCACCTCCATGACCAGGTTCTGAAGATCGGCCGCCGACACCCCGGGGACCCGCCCCGCCTGCGCCAGGGTGGTGGGCCGGACCTGCGCGAGCTTCTCTCGTCCCTCGGTGGAGAGGGTCACCAGGCCCTCGTAGTCCAGCGCCTCGGGGATTCGGAAGCGGGCCTGTTCCCGGAGCCGCTCGGCACGCTCCCGCTCTCGGGCCACATAGCCGGCGTACTTCACCTCCACCTCCACCGAGTGCGCCACCTCGCTCGCCACCTCGGGCGCGCCGGGCACTCCCTCGCGGAGGGCGTCGAGGGAGACCGGCGGCCGCTGGAGGAGAACCGCCGCCCGCTGGGGCTCGTCCACCGGGCGCTCTCCGGCTCCCTCGAGCACCGCGTTGGCGTCGTCGAGCTCCACCTTCGTCTCTTCGAGCCACCGCTGGAGGGCGTCGACCTCGTTCCGCCGCTTCCGCAGGGCAGGGAGGGCCTCCGGGGGGAGGACCCCGAGCGACTCCGCATGCTCTCCGAGCCGCTCCACGGCATTGTCCTGGCGGAGCAGAAGCCGGAACTCCGCCCGCGAGGTGAAGAGCCGGTACGGCTCGTCGACGCCCCGGGTCACCAGGTCGTCGATCATCACACCGATGTACGCCTCGTCCCGCTCCAGCACGAAGGGCTCCCGGTCGGCGGCCCGGAGCGCGGCGTTGATCCCCGCCACGATCCCCTGGCCGGCGGCCTCCTCGTAGCCGGTGGTCCCATTCACCTGTCCCGCGAAGAAGAGGCCGTCGATGGCGCGGGTTTCCAGGGTGTGCCGGAGCTGCTGGGGCGGAAAGTAGTCGTACTCGATGGCGTAGCCGACCTTCGTGATGCGCACCGACTCGAGGCCCGGAAGGGTCCGGAGCATCTGGAGCTGGACCTCGGGGGGAAGGGAGGTCGAGACGCCATTCACATAGAGTTCGGTGGTCTCAAGCCCCTCGGGCTCCAGGAAGATCTTGTGCCCCCGGGCGTCGGGAAAGCGGACCACCTTGTCTTCGATGGAGGGGCAGTAGCGGGGCCCCCGTCCCGAGAGCGCCCCCCCGTAGAGCGCACTCCGCTCCAGGTTCTCCTGCACCACGTCGCGAAGGGCGTCGTCGGACCAGAGCATCCAGCACGGTCGCTGTGCGGGAAGCGCTTCGGAGACGAATGCGCTGAAGCGGTAGTCGAGGGGCTCGCCGTGCTGCACCTCGACCCGGCTGAAGTCCACGGTCCGGCCATCGATACGGGGCGGCGTGCCGGTCTTGAAGCGATCCATCTCGAGACCCGCCTCTTCCAGCACCCGCGCGAGCTCCACCGAGGGGGCCTCGCCATCGCGCCCGGCCTCCACCGCGCCCTCGCCTCCGATGTGGATGCGGCCCCGCAGGAAGGTCCCGGCGGTCACCACCACCACCGGAGCCTCGAAGAGGAGACCCCCTCGGGTCCGAACCCCCTGCACCCTCCTCCGGGCCCGGTCACCATCGCCCGAAGCGAGCTCCAGCCCCGTGACCATCTCCTGAAAGAGGTCGAGTCCCGGCGTCTCGTCGAGGAGTCGACGGATGGCCCGTGGATAGAGGCCCCGGTCGCACTGGGCCCTTGGCCCCCAGACCGCCGGGCCCTTGGAGCGGTTCAGCATGCGGAAGTGGATGCGCGAAGCGTCGGTGGCCCGCCCCATGAGTCCACCCAGGGCGTCGACTTCGCGGGCGACCACCCCCTTGGCCAGCCCCCCGATGGCCGGGTTGCAGCTCATCTGCCCCAGCCGGCCCAGATCGGGCGAGATCAGAAGCGTCTGTGCGCCCATCCGCGCCGAAGCCGCCGCCGCCTCGGTCCCGGCATGGCCTCCACCCACCACGATCACATCGTATCGAACTTCCATGTCAGTAGCCGGCGACGTCGCTATGCATCGAACAAGTCGGCATGGGTACCCGTCCGTTCGAAGGTGATGACCCCATCCTCCACCCGATAGATGAGCAGCCAGTCCGACTCGAGATGGCATTCACGATGCCCCTTCCACTCCCCCTTGAGCGGGTGGTCCCTGTGCTGCTCTGCCAGGGGCTGCCGATGGATGAGACGACCCATCACGACGCGAGCTTTGTCCATGTCGTATCCGCGCCGTTTGCACCGAGCGAGATCTCGCTTGAACTGTGCTGTGCGGGCTGGGCGGAGCGGAGGTCCGGGATCGCTCAAATCCCCAGATCCTCGAAGAGCGCATCGGCGGAGTCGAACTCCTCCACCTCGATGCCCTGTTCGCTCTTCTTCAGAACCCGCCGGGTTTCTTCGTTGAAGCTCCTGATCTGGAAGGGCATTCCGCGTTCCAGGATCACCTGGCGATAGAACAGGCTGATCGCCTGAGAAGCGCTCAGTCCGCAGTCGCCGAGGATCTTCTCGGCCTCACGCTTGACCTCCGGCTCCATTCGAGCTCGAGCTGTGGCTGACTTGGCCATGGTGGCACCTCCCTGAGTGAATCGTGTGACCTAAATGTGGCACGGTGCGCGCTACAGCTCAAGAGGACTTCAGTGCCGGATCCGGAAGCCGCCGGCATCCACCGGCTCGCCCGCCTCGTGTACCGCCGGACCCAGGCGCTCCACCTCGGAGACCACCGCCGGGGGCGGACCCCGATGGAGCCATCCTTCGAGGGATTCGAGTGCGTCCACTCTCCCCCGGGCCCGCAGCCGCACGGTGCCGTCGGGCTCGTTGCGCACCCAGCCGTCGAGACCCAGCGACTGGGCCTGGCGCTGGGTCGCCCAGCGAAAGCCCACCCCCTGCACCTGGCCATGGATGACCCAGCTCCGTTCCTCCATTCGGTCCGATCCCATACTCGTCGCCTCCTACTTCCCCACACAGAATTCGCGAAAGACCCGATCCAGCACCTCCTCGGGGTCGAGGACCCCCAGAAGCGACTCCAGCGCCGACTCGGCCGGACGGAGGTGGGTCGCCGCCATCTCCACCGGGATCCCGCCGTCGAGGGCTTCCACGAAGGCACGGACCTCGCGCTCCGCATCTTCGATCCCCCGAAGCTGCCGTTCGCGGGTCACGACGCCGCCCTCCACCCCCGAACTCCTGAGGCCCCCGAACGCCCTCGCCTCGAGGGCGTCCCGGAGGGTGTCGAGCCCCTCGCCGGTGTGGACGGAGATCCGGAGGCCGTCCCCACCACCCGTGCCGTCATCCTCGTCGGCCCGGGTCCGCAGCCGGAGCACCCGCCCCTCTCCGAGCCCCTCCAGAAAGGCCTCGATCTCGGGGTCGATCCCCTCGCCTGCCGGGTGACAGTAGAGGACGAGGCGGGCCTGGTCCAGGTACCGGTGGGCCACCTCGATCCCCAGCTGCTCCACCTCGTCGGCCTCGCCCCGGAGCCCCGCCGTGTCCACCAGCCGAAAGGGAAAGCCCCCGATGGAGAGGGGCACCTCGAGGGCGTCGCGGGTGGTGCCCGGTTGGGGGGTGACGATGGCCCGCTCCTGGCCCACCAGGGCGTTGAAGAGCGACGACTTTCCGGCGTTGGGCGGTCCGGCCAGCACCAGGAGCGCCCCCTCGCGCAGGAGGAGGCCTTCCGGGGCGGTGCGCCGCAGCCGGGCCAGCGCCTCGCCCAGTGCCCGGCCCCGATCGGCCAGGGTCGAGCGGGGCACCGGGGGGTCGTCTTCGTCGGGAAAGTCGATGTGGTGCACCAGGAGGGCTTCGAGGGCGACGATTCCCTCCCGGAGCTCGGCGATCCGGCTCGAGAGCCCACCCTCCATCTGGTGGAGCGCCACGGTGCGCGAGGCCTCGGTCCGCCCCTCGATCAGGTCATGGATCGCTTCGGCCTGCACCAGGTCGAGCCGGCCATTCAGCCACGCCCGCTGGGTGAACTCGCCCGGCTCCGCCTCTCTGGCCCCCATCCGGAGACACGCCTCGAGGACTCCCCGGGGCGCCACCTCGCCCCCATGGGTCGAGATCTCCACCACCTCTTCGCCGGTGTACGAATGGGGCGCCGGATACCAGAGGACCACAGCCTGGTCCAGGGGTGTGCCGGTGTCGGGGTCCACCAGGGTCCGAAGATGCGCCCGGCGAGCCTCGAAACCCTTCGCACGGACCTCTTCGGAAAGGAGGCCCTCGACGATGGCCCGGGCCCGGGGCCCCGACAGTCGGACGAGGGCGATCGCACCCACCCCCGGAGGGGTCGCCCGGGCCGCGATCGTCTCCACATCCATCGGTCGCTCCCGGGGGTCAGGCCCCTGCAGGTTCCGGCGGCCCCTTCGCCTTCACCTTGAGCCGCTCATTGGCGATCCACCACGACTGCGGGAGGGTCGCAACGTTCGCGGTGAGGTAGTAGAGGTTCAGGCCCGAGGGGAAGTTGGCGAAGATCACCACCA
>SLSF01000159.1 GCA_007130605.1 Gemmatimonadota bacterium
AACTCCCCGTCGTTCACAAAGGGTGCGGCCAGGTCCTCGGATCCGGCGAAGTACACTCGGAACTCCGCTCCCGTCCCTTCGGAAGGGCGGTCCGGTCCGGTCTTCGGTACCCCGGGCTCGGGCCGACTGTCCGGGTCGATGAGCTCGATTCGGGCACCATTGGTCTCCAGTACCCTCTTGACGATTGCAAGACCCAGTCCGGCGCCCTGCTCCTTGTCGGTGACGAAGGGTTCGAAGACCCGTTCCCGCTCCTCCGGACCGATTCCCGGACCGTCGTCGCGCACCGAGACCACCACCTCGCCATTCCACCACCACGCCGTGAGCCAGACCTTCGTTCCCGCCTCTGCAGCGTTCTTCAAGAGGTTGAGTACCACTCGTTTCACATGGTCCGGGTCGGCCCGGGCCATGAGGGGTCGGTCGGCGAGATTCAGCTCCAGCGAGCCCCCCGCTCCCGCCAGTTCCAGGTCCAGGAGTTCCGCCGCCTCCCGGACCGGTTCTCGAATGTCATGGAGCCGGATCTGGGGGTCCAGGGGACGGGCGAACGTCAGAAAATCGTTGATAATTCCGTTGAGGGCTTCGATTTCCGTGCGCACCCGGGTCAGGAGTCGCCGGCGCTCCTCCTCGCTGTCGGAGTCCATCGCCGCCGAGGCGAAAAGCTCCAGGCCGCCCAGGGGGTTGCGGATCTCGTGGGCCACCTGGGCCAGCATGAGGCGGAGCTGCTCGTCGCGCTGCACCACCCCCACCCGCATCCGCTCCATGGCCCGCGACAGCCGTCCCACCTCGTCGCCCCGCTCCTCGCTCACCGGCTGGTCCCACCGACCCCGCTGGATCCGGATCGCCGCCCGGGAGAGCCGCTCCAGGGGTCGCACGATGTTGGTGGCCAGGAGGTAGGCGAGGATCGCCGCCAGAATCGCCGCAGTGATGGCCCCGATGGCCAGGGTTCGCTGGAGGTCGGTGAGGGGATCCAGGAAGTCGGCCTGCACCAGCACTGCCAGCATGGCCTGGGAGTCCTCCAGGCGGTAAAAGCCGTACTTGAAGGGCTCTCCCCCGGGTCCTTCGAAGACGGGGGTCACCGCATGGCCCTCCTCCCACGCCCGCGCCAGCTCCTGGGGGTAGGCGTCGAGAAAGGAGAGGACCGTTCCGATGGGGATCGCCGACGCCGGCTGCGAGGTGACGAGGGCTGTTCCCCCGCCCCCCCCGGTGCGCTGGAAGATGTACGCCTCCTCCACGAAGGTGGTGAGTCCCGCCAGCCGCAGGTTCCGGGAATTCCAGTACGTTCCCACCTCGTCTCCGGGCCGGAGGGTCTCGAGAGTGCGGGCATCGGGCTCCAGTCCGGTGACGGCCGCGGCGCCGGTGAGCCAGATGAGCTTCTCGTCCATCTCCGCTTCGAGGGACCGGCTCATGACCCGCCAGGCCAGCACACTCCCTCCCAGCATCAGGAAGAGGCTGAAGACCACCAGGGCCAGGGCAAACTTCCGACGGAGACTCACCCTTCACCCCCCCACCCTCGCCGACTCAGATCCCGCATGGCACTCGAAGCTGCTGTGCTTCCGAGAAACTCACCGGTCGGGGTCCCAGCGGTGCCACCACGATGTGGTACGGATATCGGTCCCGGGCTGCCGGTGAACAGAAGTCTCCGGGGATCTCTTCCAGCGACTCCACCCGGGTGGCGGTACCCACCGGAAGGACCCGTCGGATGCTCAGATGGTGCCCCGCCTCCTGACGGAGACCGGTGGTGCCCACCAGCACCATCTCCTCGTCCCACTGCACGGTGGGAAGGGGGGCACCGGTCCCGGCGTGGTCGAACCAGAAGTCGGCCCACCCGTCGGGTTCCGCCCCCGACTCGCTCAGGAAGATGCGTGGCTCCCCGGGTTCCGCCGGCGAGTTCTCGCCCCGGTCGACCGTCCGGAAGGGGATCGATCCCTCGTAGACCGAGCGCTGGCCGTCGCCCACGGTGAAGGAGCGGACGAGCTGCGCCGCACTCACCACCCGGGTCGCCCCCTCGTCGGGGCCGGCGGCGGCGGCGCTCAGGTTGAAGAGACCACCATCGGTGCACCGGGTCCACTGGATCACCTCGTCGCGGTGCCGGTCCACCATGGTGAGCCGGACCCGGGACCGGGGGGCCTGACATTCCACCAGGAGCTCTGGATCGACCTCGCCCAGGAGTCGGAGTCCCGGATTCTCGTTGAGCTGCTGGTTCAGGGTCTGGTACTCGGGCGCCAGCTCCCCCGGATTGAGTCGGCTGTTCAGGATCCGCTCGTCTCCGAGCTCTCCCTGGTAGCGCATCCGCTCCACCAGGACCCACCGGCCATCGGACTGCCAGACCAGGGTGCCCTCCACGAGCCCTGCGCCGTCGGCAATGGGGAGTTCCACATCGACACGGATCTCTCCCACCTGCGCGAATCGGGGTGGGTCCACCAGTGTGGTGGTGCCTTCACAGCCAGCCACGAGAAGGAGTCCGAGCAGGAGGATCCGGAGCCCGGCCTTGACGTGCCTGCCTACCGGAGCAGACTCTTCTTCATGAATCACCGTGACCGCCTCCGTGAACTCCTCGTGGAGCGTTCGCTGGAAAAGGGCGATTTCGTCCTCGCCAGCGGCGCCCGTTCCTCGTACTACATCGACGCCCGCCGGACCACCTTCTCTGCCGAAGGCCAGTACCTGGTGGGGATCGTCGGTCTCCAGGTGCTCTGGTCCTCGGGTGTTACCCCCGAGTGGGTCGGAGGGCTCACCATGGGGGCCGACCCCGTGGCGTGTGCCCTGGCCCATCGGAGCTGGCTCGAGCAGGAGCCCATCCAGGCCTTTTCGGTGCGCAAGGAACCGAAGGGGCATGGCACCGGAAACCAGATCGAGGGCGGACTCCCCACCGGAGCCCGCGTGGTCGTGGTGGAGGATTCCCTCACCACCGGATCCAGCGCACTGAGGGCCATCCGGGTCCTGGAGGGCTTCGGCGCCAATGTCCAGGGAGTCCTCACCGTCGTCGACCGCGAGGCGGGCGGCGAAGAGCTCCTCACCGAGGCGGGGTACACCTTCCTCCGCATCTTCCGGGCATCGGAACTCCTCAGTCCACCAGGCGAAGGGGCATGACCAGGCAGAGGTAGTCGGAAACGGTCTCTCCCTCGCCCCCCACAGGCTCCACCGTCACCGCCCGCTCCGGTGCCTTGAGGCTCATCTTCACCTCGTCGGTCCCCACGTAGCGGAGCACCTCCAGAAGGTAGTTGGCATTGAAGCCGATGGTGATGGGATCGTGGTCGTACCCGATCTCGATCTCGTCGTGGGCCTCCCCCAGGTCCGGGGTGAGGACATTGAAGTTCACCCTTCCTTCCTTGAACTCCATCCGGATCCGGTGCGTCTGGTCGCTCGCCACCGCAGCCACCCTCCGGATGGCCGACTCCAGCGGTCCCCGTGCCATGATGGCGTGCTTGTCGTTGTCCTTGGGGATCACCTGCTCGTAGTTCGGATAGCTCCCCTCGATGAGCCGGGTGTATACCTCGGTGGCATCGGAGTGGAAGCCGAGCTGGTTCCCCTCGCGGGCCACCCGGATGGTCTCGTCTCCCTTGTAGAGCCGTCGGACCTGGTCCAGTGCCGCCGGGGGAACGATGAGCTGGGCCGTGGATTCCACCGAGGGCCCCGCCGGAATCCGCATGCGGGCAAGCCGGTGTCCATTGGTGGCCACCATCCGCATCTCGCCGTCGCGGAGCTCCCAGAGTACCCCGTTCAGGACCGGCCGGCTCTCTTCGGTGGAGACGGCGAAGGAGGTGTGCTGGATCAGCGAGAGGAGGTCCTTGCCATCGGCGGTCCACCCCCCGTCGAAGTCGATGACCGGCAGATCCGGAAAGTCGTTTGCGGGAAGCCCGTTCAGCTTGAACCTCGAACGACCGCAGGAGAGCTCGATCTGGTCTCCCCGGGTCGAGATCTGCACCGGCTGGTCGGGAAGCTCCTTGGCGATCTCCTGGAGCTTCTTGCCCGGTGCCGTGAGCGAACCGGCCTCCTTCACCTCGGCGGGCACCCGAACGCGCACACCCACGTCCAGGTCGGTGGCACTCATCCGCACCCCCTCCGGACTGGTCTCGATCAGGATGTTCGAGAGGACCGGGAGGGTGGTCTTCGAGGGAATGCTGGCCGATACGGCGGCGAGTCCCTGGACGAGGTTCTGACGGGTGATCTGGAAGTTCATCGTGGCTCCGGGGGAGTGGGTTCTGAGCGTCTGTCCACGGGGAGAAGCAGTTCTACTCTCTTATAAGAGATAAAAATAGTAGTAGTAGTAGGGGGTGTGGAGGTGTTGAAAGCCCGGTGGAAGGATAGGGGAAGTCCCCGGCCTGCACCACCTTCGGGGCGGAGTCGGCCGGTGGGAACCCCGTGGATTCCGGATGCCGCTTCTCCACCCCTTCCACCGTCGGCGTCCACATGTGGGAAACCCACCCGGTTTTCCACGGACTTTTCCCCCACCTCTGCCGGGGGGCCGTGAAGGCCATTCAGGGGACTCATGGTCCCCCCGCTTCCAGCGACTGCCGGAGCGCCTCCACCCGTCGGGC
>SLSF01000003.1 GCA_007130605.1 Gemmatimonadota bacterium
GCATCGACGCTTTGGCCACCGAGACCGGCGTCGCTTATCCCACCGCCGCCCGCGCCGTCGAGGCGCTGCAAACCCTCGGCATCCTGCGCGAAATCACCGGCCGCAGGCGCGAACGGATATTCGCCTACCAGGCGTATCTGGCGATTCTAAACGAAGGGGCGGAGCGGTCATGAGGCGCAGCTTGGCGGCAGATCGGGCAGACCAAATAGATTACCATTTCCTAAAGGGCACGCTCTTCGAGCTCGATTTGTGGCGTGACTATCATCTCAAGGAAGTCGATGTCATCGTGGAATCGGGAATGCAGCAATGTAGAATCGAAATCAAATCGGGAGGACGATTCACAGCGATGCGTTCGCGGGGCTTGAATACTGGAAGACCTTAGCCAAAGCCGACAAACCTTCTGCATGCCTTGTATATGCGTGAGACCAAGAGTACGAAAAGGACGGTACACGTGTAGTTGTAGCCTCTGTGTCTCCTCCGTACCGTTATGGTATAAGACCGTATGGACAAGCTTTCGATCGAGTATATTCGCAACACCCTGGCGCGGACACCGGCTGTGTTTTCACGCGGAGAAAACATCTTTCTGCTCGGAAACTACGCTCTGGTCGACGCAGATCTGGACACGTCTACGTACAAGTACACGTTTGACGGAAACTACGGCGAGTACGAGGTAAGGGTCTCGCTGGAACAATCGACGACTCCCGAGGAAGCGACAACCGGTGGCCTCACAGCGACGTGCACCTGCCCGTACCCGTACAGCGGGTGCAAACACGCGGTTGCGGCGTTCCTCGACATCGCGCAGCGGACCAGGCGGAAGAATGCGTCCGCCGCCGGAACAGCCGGCTCGCAAGACGAAGATTCACACAAACGTGCGGGCGAGTTAGCTCAGGAATACCTCACCCCCGAGGAAATCAGGGAGATCGCGCTCGAATCGCGCAAGGAGCGAGCAAAGAAGGAGAATCTTACGCTTGTACCCGGTGAAATGTTCAAGGGGCCGCACATCGTCCGCGGAGAGAATGGCCGGGCGTATACGGTTATAGTCTACAGCGATAGCGGCGAAAGAGGGCACTGCAGCTGTCCGGATTTTGCCGTAAACCACCTTGATACCTGCAAGCACCTGATTTTCGCGTTTCGCGAGCTTTCACGGGACGCGGTGCTCGCCGAACAGGCATCCAACGAAGTGTTCCCCTTTGTTCATTTCACGTGGAGCTCGCGGCATCAGAAACCGGTCTGTTTCTATGAGCAGATCGATGACCCGCTGCTCCGCGAGCGAATTGGGGCAATCTTCAGCGAAAAGGGGATCTACACGCGTGACAGTCTGAATCAGCTCTTCGCGCTCTTCAGCGATTACTCGGACGCTACGGAACGGATTCGATTTGACGAACGTCTGGTGCGGCGGATCGACGATGCTTTTTTCGAAAAGGAAGCGGCCGCGGTGGCCAGGAAATTCCAACCCGACTTCACCTTCCTTAAGACCAGGCTCTATCCTTACCAGGAAGAGGGCGTCAGGTTTGCGACCTTTCGCAAGGCTGCAATCATCGCGGACGAGATGGGACTGGGCAAGACGCTCCAGGCGATCACGACCGCGCTCCTGAAGCGGAAGATCTTTGGCATCGACAAAACGCTGATTGTCTGCCCGTCGTCGCTGAAGAACCAGTGGAAACTGGAAATAGAGAAGTTTACCGACGAGCGGGCTCTGGTGATTTCCGGATCGCGCAAGAACCGGATAAACGCGTATCTCGAGGACCATTCGTTTTTCAAGATTACCAACTACGAGGCACTGATGCGCGACATCGGAACGGTGGTGGAATGGGCTCCGAATTTTGTAGTGCTCGATGAGGCGCAGCGGATCAAGAATTTCGAGACAAAGACGCACCAGGCGATCAACCGGATCCCGCGCACGCACTCGCTGGTCATGACCGGCACACCGCTGGAAAACAGGTTGGAAGACCTCTACGCTATCGTGCAGTTTTCCGAACCGGAGCTGCTCACTCCCTTGTGGGCGTTTGCGGCACATCACTACGTGATGAGCAAGACAAAGAAGAACACGATTCTGGGATACCGCAACCTGGATATTGTGCATGAAAAATTGAAGTCGCTGCTGATCCGTCGTACGAAAAAAGCAGTATTTGAGAGTCTGCCCGAGATAATTGAGAACACGTACTATCTCGATCTCGCCGATGAGCAGGCGGAGGTCCACCAGGGATATATGTACAGCCTGCTGCGTATTATCAACAAGAAATTCCTCACCCCGATGGACGTCAAGATGATTCAGAGAATCCTGACCGGCATGCGGATGGTCTGCGACTCCACGTACCTCATCGACAAGCAAAGCAACACGTCGCCGAAGCTCGTCGAGTTGGTATCGATCCTGAAGGAGATCGTCATCGAGGATCGACGGAAGGTGATCATCTTTACCGAGTGGACCACGATGACGTACCTCATCGGTAAAGTGCTGTCCGAGCTCTCGATAGATTTTGTCGAGTTTAGTGGAAAGGTACCCACCGAAAAACGTCAGGCGTTAATCGACGAGTTCCGGAACAACCCGGACTGCATGGTATTTCTCTCCACCGACGCCGGTGGAGTTGGCTTGAACCTGCAGAACACCGACTGCCTCATTAACATCGAGCTTCCGTGGAACCCGGCAAAACTGAATCAGCGGATCGGTAGGATTCACCGGATCGGACAGATGAGCAGCAAGATCAACGTGATCAATATGATCACGCGCAACTCTATTGAAGAACGGGTGTACGCGGGCATCGGGTTGAAACAGGAGCTTTTTGACGCGGTGATCGACGGAGCCGGTGATGCAGTCGATTTCAGCCGGGAGAAGAAGAACAGGTTCGTCGAAGAGCTGCGGCGCATGTTCGGCGACGAGCTCGGGGCCGAGGAGCTCGCCCGCGATGACCGAACCGGCGCAGGGGAAGCTCCGGAACTGGACGATAAGACCCCGCACTTTCTCAACCCGACGATATTGCGGGAGTCCGAACCGGTGATCGACGTGGCCGAAGAAGAGCTCGGAGGCGAGACAGTTGACGCGCAAGATGCGCCCGACGCATCCCCGATCGATACGTCTCCGATCGTGAGGCGCTCCCGTGATCACGCGGCGTCTGCCGATAGCGAATCGGCAGCCGCGACATCGATCCCCGCCGAACAGCTCGAGGCCGTCCTGAACCAGGGAATGGCGTTCCTGAATACGTTAGCTCAAGCGGCGACGGGGAAAACTCTGTTTGATGGATCCAGCGACCGAAAGACGGTGGAGGTCGACAAGGAAACCGGCGAGGTCGTGCTGCGATTCAAGTTGTGATGCCGGCTGGTCCGACCGATCGGGAGGAACCGAAGCGTGAGTCATCGCCGCTGACGTTGACAAAGAGTTCGCGACGATTCGGGCCTTGTGGACCGAGTACATAAACTGGGCCGCATCCGAACTGGACGAACGATACGGAATTCTCGAGATACTCGAATGACAGATGGGCAGCGTCGATCAGGTTATCCAACGGTACCTGTCCGAGCTGCCGAAGTTCTCGCCTCCCGGCGGTCGGATACCGGACGATGAGACTCGATAGCGCCGCGTTCATGCATGCCGCCCACGCGTTGTACCGCTCGGCGGGGTTGGTCGATATCGAGCCGTATCCCGAAACTGAGATTCCAACCGATGTCTGGCCGTATTGGGTGTTCATGGAACGACCGTTGGCGTGAGGCCACTGCTCGTGGTGGACATCGTTCGAAACTCCTACCGTCTCGACATAGATTCGCTTCGCGTCGACGCGGTTCTTTTCGAGGAGAATGGTCGCGGTCAGGCGGCGTCGCAGCCGTTCCAAACTGTTCTTTCAATATCCCGCACCTCCTGCGGAGAGTCGCTGACCGTGATCAGGGCCAGGTCCTCCGCCGAGATGTTGTCGGCAGCGAGCATCGTATCGCGACCCCAGTCAAGCAAGCCGCCCCAGTACTCCGCACCAAAGAGGATGATCGGAAAGTGCGATATCTTTCCGGTCTGGATCAGCGTCATCGACTCAAACAGCTCGTCGAGCGTGCCGAATCCACCGGGGAAGATAACGAACGCCTGTGCATACTTGACCAGCACCGTCTTACGCACAAGGAAGTAGCGAAAGTTCACCGCGATATCGACGTGGGGATTGATTCCCTGCTCAGATGGCAGCTCGATCCCAAGTCCCACCGAAACTCCTCCGGCTTCGCGTGCTCCCCGATTGCCCGCCTCCATGATGCGGGGGCCGCGAATACGAAGCACCCGCCACGGGTCGGAGTCAATGAAGGAAATCTGTTGTCGCATCGTCCGGTCTTTCGTTTCTTGTCTCATCCATGAACCAGATACTATCCCCGGCGTTGCCGTCTGGGACGCGCAGAGTGCGCGTCCCGCCTCACGGCGGGACCGGGTGCTGCGCTGCGGATGTTTTCCATCCATTATATAACCTGAGGCATGTGTTCCGGACCGGAGCTGATTCGTCACCCTTCGTGCCCCTGCACTCCGTATACACCGATCACTCGATACACGGCCGCGCACACCAGACTCGCCGCTTGAACTCCTTGGGGTCTGCGGCCCCTGCTGGGTACCGCTTCGTCCCCCTGCGATTGTCCCGCTGTCCGGACCCGAATACATCGGCTATAGTGACGGTGTGCACGAGGTTCGCGATGCGACATCTATTCAGCATGATCTCGATCGAGCGGCGGCATACCTGAAGTCCATCGGCTGCAGAGAGATTTCTCGACATTGCTGTGAGGAGGAGAATTGAATGATGAGAGGTGTCAGATGAGGATAATAGACCTGATCGATGAGGCAGAGGCTCTTCCGGTAGAAGAGCGCGCACTCGTTGTTGATTCGCTTCTTCGTAGTCTCAATCCGCCGGAGTCCAAGATTGACGAGAAGTGGGCGTCAGTGGCGCAAGAACGTTTGAAGGAGGTTCGCTCTGGAGCGGTCAAAACCGTCCCGGGCGAAGACGTCTTCGCAGAAGTTTGGAACGACCGGGCGCAATAAACCTCCATTCTATATGAATAGGAAAACCAATCTCGGGGCGCAACCGCACGACGGCCATCGAGGCGAGATTTCACGAAAATGCAGCACCAATTGCGGTTCACAGGGTGATGACGGCCTCGTTAGCATCCATTCGAGGGGACACGCGCACCACTAGGACGGATCGGTGCGGTTTCCGGTCGGTTTGCGCTGGGAAACAGACATACGTTTCTCGTGGAGCGTGCCGGAGGAAGCTGTCAGTTCAGGCGATCAGGATCAAAGCCAGGCGGCGATCGGCCGATCTTGACCAGATGTCGAAGAATCCGCCCCAGCTCATCGGGACCCTCGAACACCGCGATAACCTTCATCGCGGCGCCGCACTTCGGACAGAGCAGCGGATCGACCTCGTAGACCTTCGCAAGGAGCCGGACCCAAGCGCGTTTGCGGGCGTCGGCTTCGACTTCTTCCTCGCGATCCGATAGCGGTTCGTAGCCAAGGTCGTCAACAGCGACGCCGTGCTGATGGGTGTACTTCCAGCCCTCAGGCGCTCGTTCCGCCACCCACGGCATTTCTTCCCACTGGCCTTTCGTACGGGAGGCATACAGACCGTAGCGGCCAATAAACTGCAGTCGTTTCGCCGGGATGTGCTCAGTGAGATCGGCGAGGAAGTCCAAAGTATCGAACATATGAAGGTTCTGCTTGAAGTACTCGGAGTACGTTGTGTGGAAGAGCACACGGCCCTTAAACGATTCGTAGCGGATCTTCTTCAACGACATCGGCGGGCGCGCGATGTATTCGGCCAGACTCTCCTACGCTGACTCATAAGGAGTTGCCAGGGCCAGGACGTCCCGCGGCGGAATTCCACCAAGTATTGTAACTGCATCCCCGGTCATCGTCATGATTTCGCCGAGCGAGCAGTCCGTACCAGGATTGTACAGGTTCACACCCCATCCGGAATAGTACGGTGCCGAGACGGCGCACGGAGTGTCGTTATGAAAGAATTTGACCGTTGCGTTCTGGCCGGAGTAGATCGGCCGGGAAAAGGGGTCCGCAAACTCGATAAAATCCTCCTCCCCGAGAAAACCAACGATGTCATCCAGCAGAAAGACACCGTCGATGGAGGGAAAGCAGTCCCGCTGAAACGACAGCCACTGCGCCACAAAGTCGCTCACGATCGAAAGCTGGCGATGTTGAGGGGCCCCGGGATGTCGCAAAGAATACGCCGTGACCGCGATCCCGCATGCGTGCTTGCATATTCTTCATCTTTCTCATGATGATGGGAAGAAAACCATCGGTCCTGACATCGGGCACGCGGAGACGATCGATATCCTCGGCAGTCTCGATTATGTTGGAGGAGAATGGAAACTCGTTCTCAGGAAACGAGGAGACGCAGCCAAAGGCGCTCGGCTCGGTGCACATCCCGTATTCCATCCAGAACCCGGGCAGGAAGGTTATGTCCGGAAAGCGCTCGTTAACCGCGATATTGCATTCAAACCAGATGTCGTCGACGGATAGGTAGTCAAGTATGGAGACGCCCGACCAGCCTGGCAGCCAGGACTGTCGATGATGAAACCGGTCGACAGCGAGTCCGGGGTTTCGCCGCGGACAAGCCGTTTCAGCTGCTCCCATTGTGTGGAGGTCATGTTGTATCCTCCTTACGCGTGAACTACCCGCCGTTACTCTCTTCTGCAAGAAGAGATTCCCCCAAAGGGGGAGCGGAGTCTTGGCTTCAGGCTTGTCGTCTCAAGCACCCCTCGACATTCTATCGTTCGACCGTGACGGCTTTCTCCTGGGCGTCGATCGCAAGCTCAATAGCCTTGAACGCAGTGTCCTGTGAGTAAGCGGTTCGAGTTCCGTCCAGACAATCTCGAATGAGTCTTCCAAAGAACGGGAAACCTTCCTGGCCTGCGGCGCTGTAGTAGTGCTCTCCCTTGTGGTCCACGAGAAACACATGGTCTCCTTCCGTGTCACGGGCCACGTCGACGTACTTCCGGACTTCGATATATCCCTCGGTTCCGAGGACGAATAGCCGGCCGTCGCCCCAGGCTGCGAGGCCGTCAGGATTCAGCCAGTCCACTCGCATGTAACTGACCGCTCCGTTTTCCCCGGACAGAGTTGCGTCTCCGAAGTCTTCGAACCCCGGATACTCTTTGAACTTGTAGTTTCCAACCCTGCTAGAAACGACCGATGCGCTTCCAGCCTTCGCGTAGTACAGAAACTGCTCGATCTGGTGCGAACCAAGATCGACCAGGATTCCTCCGTACTGGTGTTTCTCGAAGAACCAGGCAGGTCTCTGGTGCAGACTTATTCTGTGCGGCGCAATATTGATTACCTGAACGACCCTCCCTATGGCTCCCTCATGAATCAGCCTCTCTGCAAGCACGGAGGCTTCCACATGGATCCTCTCCGAGTAATACACCGCGAAGAGGCGCCCCGTCTCGGTTGTCATGCGTCGGACACGCTCGAGATCCGACCGTGTGGTAACCGGAGGCTTATCGGCGAAGTAGTCCTTATCATGATCGAGCACGCGGCATCCAAGATCTGCCCGTTGCGCAGGTATCGGGGCGGCGGCGACGAGCCGTATGTCTCGATCATGAAGTACTTCCGCCTCGCTGCGCGCGGTTCGCGCTTCAGGGAAGGCTTTCCTGAACTGTTCTACCTTCTTTGGATCGGGATCGTACACCAGAGCGATCTCTGCACCCGCTTCGTGGAGGCCGTTGCACATGCCGTAGATGTGGCCGTGATCCAGGCCGACCACCCCGACTGGAAACTCGCCTCTCTCACAGACCGGATGGGTTTTTCCTTTCGGAGCGTACATCATTCCGCTCGCTTTTCCGCGGACGCTCATACCTGCCTCCCCAGCGTAATTGTGGACGTATCGAAATCATCTCGGCTCCTGGTCT
This sequence comes from Gemmatimonadota bacterium, assembly GCA_007130605.1. Taxonomy (GTDB): domain Bacteria; phylum Gemmatimonadota; class Gemmatimonadetes; order Longimicrobiales; family Gaopeijiaceae; genus SLBA01. Next base: position 7,873 of record SLSF01000003.1, read on the forward strand.
TTCGATGGAACCGAGGCATCAACGGAAGCATGGTTTCCGTCCGATAGAATGGATCGCGCTTCGACAGCGGAAGCGACACCGCCGAACCGGATTGCGCCGCCTTGTAGATCCCCATGATCAGCTCGACGGTTCGCCGACCCACGAGTCCATCTACCACAAGATCGTCGCCGAAAGCTATCGATGTCAGGACGTTTTCCACTTGGCCGGCATGTCCATCATGACGACAGGGGGGTATCGATTCGTAGAGCTCCTGCAGGATACGCTCCGTCTCGGCGTCCTGTTGGGGAAATCCGTTGTCCAGCTCTGTCGATGCGCAGATCTTCCACGGAATAGATATCCGGGCCTTCTCTGCCTGGAAAACCATCTCCTGTTCCTCTCCGTGATGAACCAGCGACGCGGTCAGTTGCGCGACAAAACCGTTCGGGTATACGAGGACGGCTGTCGAGAAATCCTCCGTCTCCGAGTTCAGGTGATTCAGATTGGCGAAGTAGGCAATTACCTTTTCCGGTAGCCCCATCATCCAGAGGAGAAGATCTGCATGATGGACCGCGTGATTAATCGTACATCCTCCTACCTCCTGTTGCCAGGTTCCTCTCCACCAGAGGTCGTAGTAGCTTTGTCCCCTCCACCAGTACGAGTTTACCGTCACGTGAAAGATTCTGCCTGCCCGCCGGTCTTCCAGAATCCGCTTCATCCTGACCATGGGAGTTTTGAAGCGGTTTTGAGCCACCACGGAGAGACGCCTGCCTGTGCGCTCCGCTGCCGCCAGCATAGCATCGCATTGCTCGAGAGATGAGGCCATCGGTTTCTCGACCAGCACGTGCTTCCCTGCGTTCAACGCGTAAACGGCAACTTCGGCGTGCACGGACGGCGGAACGCAGATCGAAACCAGATCGATTTCGGGCCGGTCTATGGCCTCCCTAAAGTCCGCGTAGACCTTAGCGCTCTCCAGGTTTTTCTCTTTTGCCAGCCGCTCGGCCTTGGCCGACGTTATGTCGGACAACGCTCTGATCTCGCATCGATCCGGAAACTGCTGGTAAGCGTCTACGTGGACGCCGGCAATTGCCCCGGTACCCACTATCGCAACTCCAATCATATCACATCCTCCCCCTCCGTTCGGCCCAGATTTCTCGACGATGGCTCGTGGCAGCAATACTACCTATCGCTCCACTGCCGAACGAGCGGCGAAGAACGTCCGGCCTTCGATTGGAGGCAGGAAGAAACCGCCGCACAGCGTCGGGCGTCCTCACTTGTGCACAAGCAGCGCCATCTTGTCCTCGTCCACCTCTATTCCCAGGCCGGCACCCTCGGGAACGAATGCGCGGTCGCCCTCTATCCTGATCGGATCGACCAGCACTGAGTGCTCGAAGAACTGCGGCCCGTTCAGTGCGGCCGGTGCTTTCAGACCGTACGCGCCGTAGAGTGCCAGACTGGCCGCCAGGGAGATATCCGGATCGGCCAGACCGCTTCCCAGCCATCTAAGGCCGTATCGTTCGATGGTCTCTATTTGTAGTCGCGCCGGTAAGAGACCTCCGCAGCGGGCCGGCTTAATAGCGAGACCGTCCAACATACCCAACTTGATGAACTCCTCCAGCTCCACCGGAGAAACAACGCCCTCGTCCATGAAAATCGGAAGCGCCCCTTGGCGCTTGAGCTCCCGATATCCACTTATCCGGTTCGGTCGAAGAGGCGCTTCCAGCACATCTACGCCTGCATCCGCAAGAGCCGGAGCGGCGTTCAACGCCGTCTCAAGATCATAGCCCCCGTTCGCATCCGCCCACAGGAAGCCCTCCGGATTAGTCTCACGGACCAGCCCCGCCAGTGCGGTATCGAACGCAACGGTGGAACCGCCGACCTTGATATTGAAGTTCCGGTAGCCTCGCTGTCTCCCCGCATCGAGCTGCTCTTGCGCCTGCGGCAGGGTCGCAGCACTGATTGTCCAGCTTAGCGTAATCGAGCTCACGCCGGTCGTACCCCACAATTCACGGATCGAACGGCCCCGGAGTTTTCCGGTGAGATCATGCAGCGCAATGTCTATTCCAGCCCGGGCTATCGGCATGCCGGTACTGAATGATGGCGAAATAGCCGCGCTCATCCGCTCGTTTAACTTCGCAATATCCGTTGGATCGAGACCGACCAATGCCGGCGCGTAATACTCCCGAATTACGACGGTCGCTGTCTCGAGCGTCTCATAGCTCCATGTCTCTATAGGAACGCTCTGGCCCCAGCCCAGTGTACCGTCATCGGCCGTAATCCTGATGATTACGGCCGGTCTGCCTACGCGACCGTTATGCGAGTTGAAGAACTTGAAGCTTCCGTACGTGGGATACCGGCACGGATAGGCATCAATACGCGCTATTCTCATGCAACACCTCTATCGAGACTGTTTGTCCGACCGGCGGGGGGCGGTGGAGAGACGGCCCCCTCACGCCCGACCCTGACACCGTCGGTCATCGACGGACCGTTCAACCTTCGCATACAGCACCTCGACATCGAGCTTGGCCAGTGCTTCACGATCCTGGGGGCTCACGCATTCATCGACAATCAGGATGTCCACATCATGCGCTCTCGCAAATACCGCGTATTCCATGCGATTGATCTTGGAGTGATCTGCAACTACGATTCTCCGTGTTGACGACTTCAGCACTTCGGTCTTCAATTGGGCCTCGATCATGTTCTGAGCGCAGAAAACACCGTCCAAAGAAAACCCCGCCGTACCGACAAAGCACGTCTCAATGTGAAACCTTCGTAGGTTCTCACACGTCAAGGGGCCGATGAATGATCCGGAGCGCTGTCGGTAACTCCCGCCGAGGGAAATAAGCGAAATCGCCCGCGCATTGATCAGCTCATTGATAACCCCAACCGAATGGCAGAGCACACGCAGATGCATATCCCTGATCTCGCGAGCAACCACAGTGCACGTACTCCCTGAGTCCAGGAAGACGGTCTCTCCCTGGACGACCAGTGTTCTGACCATTCGCGCAATGGCTTGTTTCTCCTGCATGAAGACGCGCTTACGGTCCTGCACGTTGTGAATACCCCAGTCGGGTTCCGCGAGAACCGCGCCTCCGTGCGTACGCACCGCGACGGCCTGATCTTCCAGAAAAGCCAGGTCCTTACGAACCGTCGCCTCCGATACGTGAAAGCGCTGGGCCAGCTCCTGAACGCTGACGCGTTTCACCAGCTGCACGATCCTGACTATGTCTTCTCGTCTCGTGCTGTATGCCATAAACAGCCCTACCGCCCGCAAACGGTAAGCTCATGCACCACGCGGCTGAGCGAGGCACACCTCCTTGAAGCGCAACAGGTGAGGTGCCGGAGTATGATACGTGACGCAGCCGCATCCCCACACAAACCGGACCATCCCCTGAGACTTTTCCGCAAGAAGCTCCACAGCCCGCTGCACGGGGCCCCATTCGCCCGCTTCGATCAACTTGGGATCGACACACCCCCTCACGACGATGTCGCTTTGCCGTTCCGTGAGAGATCGGCGCATTCTCGCGAAGTCGACATTGTAGTCGGCCGCTATCAAGGCAGTTCCCGTTTCGACGAAGAAATGCACAAGCTCCGTGACATTTCCTCCCATTATGATCGCCGGCGGCGGCGTGCGATAGCCCCCCTTGCGAATGGATTCTACTATCGCGCGCTCGTAGGGTACAACAAACTCTTCGAATATGCCGGGGTCAATAAGCGGCAGCGTAGCCCACGACTCATAGATGTTCACTCCGACGCCGGTCTTCGAAAGCCGCGCCGCGTGAGTCACGGAGAAAGCGGTCGTTTTGCGCATCAAGTCGTGCACGTACGCCGGGTGGTCAACCATATCCCCAATGAGGTTATCGAAGCCCCGCAGCTCGACAGCCTGCGAAAAAGGCCCCCCCATGCAGCCGTATACCCACACGTCCGTGCCTATTGTTTCCATGACGCGCCGGCACGCGTCCACGACGAGATCCAGGCGGTTGTCCGATGTCCCTGCCGCCGGAAGCCCCACGGCCCCTGCGTCCAGGGTAGTCTGCTCCATGAGAGGGTGCGAGATGACCCCCGGAATGGCTGTGCCGGTATCGTGATACCGCACCCGACACCCCAACGCTTCGGCTTCTATGTTGTAGATGTCGATGCCGACCGTCACCAGGTCATGCTCGTAAACCTCGAAGGCAGCGACGGCCGCATCCGCCATGAGTTCTGCGCTTCGCGACACCTCAGAGGGCGTTTTCCCGAGGAGCGCCGCCCCGTGCTCGTATATGGAGGGTATGAATGGGATCCTGTCTGCAGCGTGTCCCTGAAAAACCAGCGTCGTTCTTTCGATTGGACCCATTTTCTTTGCGTTCTCCTGTGCTCTGCGTCTGACTGACTACATCGGCGGATAGAAAAGGTGCACCACCGAGGTTACCACCCAGGGAGCGAACAGCGTCAAGATCGCCGTCAGGAAGAGGATGGCAACGAAGGGAATCATGATCCGTACGGACTTCTCAAGAGGAATACCGGCGATAGAACATGCTACGAAGAGCATAGAACCCACCGGGGGCGTGATTGCCCCGATCATGATGGTAATGACCATTACCACACCGTAATGAATGGCATCAAAGCCCAGTGTGGTACCAGTCGCCAATACCGTGGAGGCGAACATGGCTATGAGGATCGGCGGATCGGCGAACATGCCTAAGAAAACCAGAAACATCATGATCACGATGGTGGCGGCATATCTATTGGCGAAATGCTCCAGAACCAACGTTACCACGACGCGCTGAAACTGAAGTCGCACTAATACGTTGGAGAAGACACTGGCCATCGCCAGGGTTATCAACACAATGGCGGTCGTCCTGGCGGTGCTGAGGAAAATGTCGGGTAGGTCTTTCAGTTTGAGTTTCTTGGATATCACCAGTCCGTAGAACAGACCGTAGAGAACCGCCGATATTCCGGACTCCGTGGGAGTGAAGACTCCGAAGACTATACCGGTCAGGATGATTACGGGCATGATGAACGCGCCGATTGCCTTCACGAACGTCAGCAGCACGTTCTTGATACGGAACGCCTCGGTCTCGATGTTATATCTTCGAAGCCTGTACGTGACGGCATGAGCGATCATTAGACCCACACCGATTATAACCCCGGGGATAAGCCCGCCCAGGAAGAGCCTTCCCACGGACAACTCCGTGTAATAGGCGTACATGATCATAGCGACGCTGGGAGGAATGATCGGGCCAATTGCCGCCGATGACGCGGTAACCGCCACGGCATAGTCGTCTTCGTATCCCTGCCGTTTCATGGTCGGGATCATTATTGAGCCTATCGCGGATGCGTCTGCGACCCCCGATCCCTGAATTCCCGCAAACAGCATCGACGAGAGGATGTTCACGTATCCGAGGCTCCCTTTCAGCCGGCCCACGAGCGCGTTGGCGAAATCGACGATCCGCTCGGTGATGTCGGAGGCCATCATGATGTTTCCCGCCAGCACGAAGAACGGTATCGCGACGAGGCTGAACGAGTTGATGCCCCCGAACAGCCTGACAATGACCAGTGACAGAGGAATCTCCAGCAGGAATACCATGACGAGTGCGGCGATCCCGGTGGCAAGAAAGATGGGGAAGCCGAAGAACAGGAGCAGCAGGAATAGAACGAACAGCAGCGCCACGTACCACATATGCTTCCCGCCTATGCCGTGGTCGTCGCTGTGTCCGCAACAAACGGGTGGTTCTTGTACATCAAGAGTATGAGATACTCGAAGAACATCAACAGAGATCCGACAGGAATTGCCAGGTAGAACCAGCCTCGAAGTATTGGAGCGTTTTGCAGCATGGTTCCCACACGCAGGTGGTACACGGTCCGCAGTGTTCCCTGATACACGATGAGTGCCAGAAAAAGCAGAATCACCAGAGCCGTAACCGTTTTGATTACCGTCACTTGATTCGCGTTGAATAGTTTCAACACGAAAAAGTCAATGTTGAAGTGCGCCTTTTCGCGTACGCAGGAGCTCGCGGCCAGGAAGACCATCCAGACAAACAGATGCGTCGCAATCTCGTTGTACCACGGGAAGGAAACCAATCCGGGCGTGTAACGCAGGAACACCTGAACCGCCCCTGCGCCGGTCATGAAGGCGAGAATGGCAATTATCAGCACCTTTCGCGCAAAATCCATTGTCAGGTACAGAGATTTCATCTCCACTCCCTTTTCATCAGCCGCCGCGCCCGGGAATGACTACCCCTGAGGGGGCTTTGCGCCTCAGGGGCATCCAACGCTCCGTTATTCTCTGCCTGCCTCGATCAACTTGTTGTAGAAGTCTTCCCAGTGGGGACCCCGGGCGATATACTCCTCGTGCAGACCGCGAACACGCTCGACAAACGCGTTCATGTCCTCCACCTCGTTGACTTGCACTCCTTCACCGATCATTGTCTGCAGCGCCCTGTCCTGAGCTACGGAGTCCAGTTCGACCTGGTAGTCGGCAGCGTCCCTTGCACTATCGATCACGATCTGCTGCAGGTCTTCAGGCAGCGATTGCAACCAGTTGGTGTTTATGAAGTAAAATACGCCGGCAGGTTGATGATTTGTCAGACTCAGGTGTCGGGCCACTTCGTGAAACCGCATCGACAGGATCATATCCGGTGAGGCTTCCATTCCGTCAATGACGCCGGTCTGGAGGGCAGTATAGATCTCGGTCCAGTCGGTGGTGACCCCGTCGGCCCCGAGGGCCTCGAACATGGCCACGTACATGGGATTCGGGCCGCGCATGACGAGTCCTTCAAGGTCTTCGGGCCGGTAAATCTGACCTGGTTCTACCAGCATATGCCTGAACCCCATGTTCTGTCCGCCGACAGCCATAAGATTATGCGGCTCCAGCAGGCGAGACACTTCGCTCTCGATACCCCGAATGGTTCGAATGTAATGTGCTTCATCCTCGTATACGTACGACAGATCGAACAGTGCCAGCTGTTCCACATAGGGACCGAGAGCGGTGCCTGGAGAGAACACGCCGAGTTCGAGCGAACCTTCCATGGTCATTTCCACCTGCTCATGCTGTGTCCCCATCTCCCCACCGTGAAATACCGTTGTTCTGATTCTGCCGTCGCTTCTTTCCTCGATCAGTTCACCCAGATGCGTCAGCGCCCTTCCCACAGTTCCCTCGGGTCCCAGGTTTGTCGACAGGCGCATCCTGAACGATTCCACCTCGCGTTCGCCACCGGCGAACACCGTGCTCGGGATCAGCACGCAGAGCGCGAGTGCCGCGACGATTAGATACTTCTTAGACATCATTGACCTCCTTACAAACTGCATGTTTCGGTTACTATCGATTTCCGCTACAAACCGATAGACCGCATTGTATCATTCGCGGAAATCGGAGTCAAGAAAAGTATCATGAGGACAGAAATTCCCCACCGACCCCGGTGTGACATACCAGCACTTGTTTCCGAATGCGCGGCAGTGTGGTCTATACTGACTTCGGTAGACACGTTTACTTGATCGATCCGAATGCGGAACAAGAAATAGACGTAGCAGAAGAAACGATCGTACAGCGAAGAGCTCAAGAGTGAAGCCGTCAAAATGGTAAACGAGTAGGGGTATTCTCAGGAGGAGACCGGTCGGCGGTTGTCGATTCCAGCGGCACCATAGCGAGCCGGGTAGCCGCCTCAAAGTTGAGGACAAGGCGGTCTCGTCCGGCGCGCGTCCTGGTTCATTGCCCGGGTCTCGGGTGCGGGCTACACTTTGAGAGTGAACTGGACTGCAGAACAAACGCGCGAAGCAGCACAACGCAGACTCAAGAAAGAGGCCGTACGCCAAATGGCGCTTGAGGAACGCCGCGCTGCCGCCTGCCACCACGCCACAGAATTGGCACAGCAGATCGGGGCGGTAGAGGTCGGCTCCATTGTTGCGTGGAAGATGAGCCTGCAGTCTGACTGGAAGGTTGACTGGGTAGAACTCGGCGTTGATGACGCTTCATTCGCGACCCACGCAATAATATCAACCAGAAGGAGGTGGTCGTTGAGGGGTCCTCACAAATTGAGTCTCAAACTGAATATTTTGGCGTTGCCGTTTCGTGAACCGTTTGGTACGATGTGCGTATGAAAACCATTTCGATCCGGGAACTGAAAGCGCACTGGGCCGAGGTCGAGCGCCAGGTACGCCGCGGGGAGACCTTTGAGGTGCTCAATCGCGGAAGGCCC
>SLSF01000166.1 GCA_007130605.1 Gemmatimonadota bacterium
CAATGTGCAGATGGAGGTGGAGTTGATCGCCCCCATCGCCATGGAGAAGGAGCTGCGCTTTGCCATCCGTGAGGGCGGCCGCACCGTGGGTGCCGGCGTCGTCACCGAGATCATCGAGTAGTTCCTTACGCCGGGGCCACCGACCTCCCTCGGATCCGATCCGGGGGAGGTCGCCTGTCCCCGGAACCGGCTGGAGCCCCTCCCGCAAGAATGGAGTCAGAGTCAGATGCCTCGGGATCAGATCACCCTCGCGTGTGCAGAGTGCGAGGAACGGAATTACAGCACGAAGAAGAACAAGCGGCTCCACCCCGAGCGGGTCGAGTACAGCAAGTTCTGCCCTCGTTGCCGGAAGCATACGCCTCACAAGGAAACCAAGTAGGAGGCCCGGATGGTTGATACGATCAAGCGCACCGGGGAATTCCTCGAGGAGTGCTACGTCGAGCTGCAGCGGGTCACCTGGCCCGACTGGCCGCAGCTCAAGAACGCGACCCTGGTAGTGATTGTCTTCTGCCTGATGGTCTCCCTGGTCATCTGGCTCATGGACATGGCGTCGCGCTTCGCGATCGACCTGATCATGGGCATCTTCGGGGCCTGAGGCTCAATCGATGGCAGAAGCCAAGTGGTACGCGGTCCAGAGCTATTCCGGGCACGAGAACAAGGTCCAGAGGCTCATCGAGCGCAAGATCGAGGAGGAAGAGGGGGAGACTCCTGAGGAGCGGGAGATCCAGGAGGTCCTGGTCCCGACGCAGGAGGTCCTGGAGATCAAGGATGGCAAGCGGGTCACGGTCACCAAGCGACTCTATCCCGGATACGTCCTCGTGAAGATGGTTCTGAACGAGCGTACGCAGCACACCATCAACTCGATCCAGGGGATCATCAAGTTCGTGGGAAGTGGCCGCGATCCGCAGCCGCTTCGCGACGAGGAGATCAACAAGATCCTGGGGATCGAGGTGGAGGGGCCCGAGGACGAGGCGGAGGATGTGCCCTTCCATGTGGGGCAGGTGGTGGAGATCACCTCCGGGCCCTTCACGGAGTTCTCCGGAACGGTGCAGGACGTCTTTCCGGACAAGGGGAAGGTCAAGGTGGAGGTCTCCCTCTTCGGGCGACCCACCTCGGTGGAACTGGACTTCACGCAGTTGGAAGGATTCTGAACACACGGACCCGACCGCTTCACCCGATGGGGTGACCGCGGAGGGTACACGACGGAACCAACGCCCCCGGGGCGGAGAGCTGGACAGACATTATGGCGAAGAAAGTCGCGGGATTCATCAAGCTGCACGTGCCGGGCGGACAGGCCAACCCTGCCCCCCCGGTGGGTCCGGCCCTCGGTCAGCACGGCGTGAACATCATGGAGTTCTGCAAGCAGTTCAATGCGCAGACCCAGCAGCAGGCCGGCCTGACCATTCCGGTGGAGATCACGGTCTACGCCGATCGTTCGTTCACCTTCATCACGAAGACCCCGCCCGCCGCGGTCCTCCTGAAGAAGGCTGCCGGGCTGCAGAAGGCGTCCGGTGTGCCCAACCGTGACAAGGTGGCGACGGTGACCGTCGACCAGCTCCGGGAGATCGCCGAGACCAAGATGAAGGACTTGAACGCACGAGACATGGATTCCGCGGTTCGCATGATTGCAGGGACCGCGCGCTCCATGGGAATCAATGTAGCGGACTGAGCGCGCGATTTTCCGCGCTTCCATCCATCCCGGGTTCGACCCGGGCGCCCGTCGAACCACCTGCTGTGAGCCGCCAGGGGTGGGAGGGCTGAAAGGGACGGCTCGAGAACCATGCCCAGACAGGGAAAGAAATACAGGGACGCCCGGGAGAAGCTCCCAAGGGGCGTCAAGTTCCAGCCTCGAGAGGCGCTGGAACTGACGAAGGACCTCGCATTCGCGGCCTTCGACGAATCCGTCGAGATTGCCACCCGGCTGAGTGTCGACCCCCGAAAGGCCGACCAGATCGTGCGGGGCACCGTGGTGCTTCCCCATGGAACGGGAAAGACCGTGCGTGTGCTGGCCATCGCCGAGGGTGAGAAGGCCGACGAGGCCCGGGAAGCCGGCGCCGACCATGTGGGCCCGGAATTCGTCGACAAGATCAAGGAAGGCTGGCTCGACTTCGACGTCGTGGTCACCACCCCCGATCAGATGGGCAAGGTGGGTCCCCTGGGCCGGATCCTCGGTCCCCGTGGACTCATGCCGACCCCGAAGGCCGGCACGGTGACCATGGACGTGGGGCGCGCCGTCTCCGACATCAAGGCCGGTAAGATCGAGTACCGTGTGGACAAGACGGGGAATGTCCATGCCCCCATCGGAAAGGTCTCCTTCGAACTGGACCAGCTCACAGAGAATCTGCAGGCCTTCATGGACTCCATCATGCGGGCCCGACCCGCGGCGGCCAAGGGCGCCTACATCCAGTCCGTGACCGTCTCCAGCACCATGGGGCCCGGTGTCGCGGTCGATCCCAATCTCTACCGCCGGAGGCTCTCATGAAGCGCAGCGACAAGGAGCTCTTCGTGGAGGAGTTCTCGGACCGGATCCGCTCGGCGCCCGTCTTCTACCTGACGGACTTCAGCGGACTCGACGTGAAGTCGATGACGGTCCTGCGAGATCGCCTGCACGAGGCCGGCGCAGACTACACCGTGGTCAAGAACCGCCTTGTCATCCGTGCCCTCGAGGCGCTCGATGGCGAGATCCCGGACCTGTCCGAATACCTGAAAGGTCCCACCGGGGTGATCATCGCGGAAGGCGATGTGGTGACTCCGGCCAAGGCCCTGACCGACTTCGCGAAGGAACATGGAGACCGTCCGGTCTTCAAGGTCGGGGTGCTGGATCAGTCCCTGCTCGAGGCCGAGAAGTTCAAGCGCCTCGCCGAACTCCCCTCGCGGGAGGAGCTCCTCGCGGAGCTCGCGGGGGCGCTCGAAGCGCCCATGTCGCTCTTCGCCATGGCGCTGGAGGCCAAGATCCAGGAGACCGCCGGTCTGCTGGACGCCCTCCGCAATCAGAAGTCGGAGGAAGAGTAGCCTCTCCCCCGAGTGTTCAGGAGGTCCGCGAGCGGGTGTCTTCGACGCCCCCGGGCTTCGCAGCATGATGTACGCCCAACCCCGGTAATCGAGACCGGAAACCAAGGAGAAATCAGGATCATGGCAATCAATCAGGAAGAGCTCCTCGACACGATCGGGAACATGACCGTTCTGGAGCTGTCGGAGTTCGTGGACGCCTTCAAGGACAAGTTCAATGTCACCGCAGTCGCCGCTGCCGCTCCGGCTGCCGCCGGCGCCGCCGGTGCCGCCGTCGCCGAAGAGAAGGACGAGTTCGATGTCATTCTCGAGGGGGCCGGTGACAAGAAGATCCAGGTCATCAAGGTCGTTCGTGAGGTCACCAGCCTCGGCCTCAAGGAGGCCAAGGACCTCGTCGAGAGTGCGCCGGCTCCCGTGAAGGAGGCGGTGTCCAAGGACGAGGCGGAGCAGGTCAAGGCCAAGCTCGAAGAGCAGGGCGCGAAGGTCTCACTGAAGTAGGGACGGGGAGCTTTTCCCGTCCCCCGGGGTCTATTGGGTCCCGGGACCGGGCGTGGGAGGGGAGGTCGTCTCCGGACGGCCTCCCCCCAATGCCTGGAGCTACAGCTCGATCTTCGTTGAAACCCCGGCGCCCGCAGGCGTGACGGGGATCTCGGCGCTTGATTGAAATCGATTCATCACGTTCCCGGCGTCTTGCGGTGCCGGTTCGAGAAGGGGGACCCGTTGGAAGCTCGGAAATCCGCCCGGCCGATCGTCAACTTCGCCAAGCTTGACCCGGTCATGCCCATGCCCAACCTGCTCGATGTGCAGGTTGGATCGTTCAAGAAGCTTGTCGATGACCCCGAAAACGCCGAACAGACCTGGGACTTCAGTCTCGATCGGGTGTTCGGCGAGATCTTCCCGATCTCGGATGTGAACGACAACTTCACCCTCGAGTATGTCTCGTGCGCCCTGGGGGAACCCAAGTACTCCGTCGAGGAGTGCATCGAGCGGGACATGACCTACGCCTCGCCCCTCAAGGCGACCCTTCGCCTGGTGGTCTGGGAGGAGGGGAGTGAGGAGGACGAGGAGCGGAGACCCAGGGACATCATCGAGAAGGAAGTCTATCTCGGGGATCTCCCCCTCCTGACCGAACTCGGCACCTTCATCATCAATGGTGCGGAGCGGGTGATCGTCAGTCAGCTCCACCGCTCTCCCGGTGTCGTCTTCGAGGAGAACATCCACCCCAACGGCTCGCGCCTGAACAGTGCGCGGATCATTCCCTTCCGGGGATCGTGGGTGGAGTTCACCATCGATATCAACGACATCTGCTATGTCCATATCGACAAGAAGAAGAAGTTTCCGGCCACCGCGCTCCTCCGTGCCTTCGGGTACGGATCGAATGAGGAGGTCTACGGGCTCTTCTACGAGTCGCGGTCGGTGCGTCTCAAGAAGGCGCACTTCGAGGCCAACTCCGAGCTGGAGGGTGCCGTCCTCGCCGAGGACCTGGTGGACGAGGAGTCGGGCGAAGTCCTCATGGAGCTCGGCACCGAGCTCGACATGGACGCCCTCAAGCGCATCGAGCGGGCGGAACTGAAGTCGATCCGTATCTATGGTGCCGGCGACGGCGCCGAGAAGGGCGAGAGCCCCATCGTCAAGCGGACCATCGCCAAGGATCCGACGGCGAGCGAGGAAGAGGCACTCTACGCCATCTACTCCCTTCTCCGCCCGGGCGAGGCCCCCAATGTGGAGACTGCGCGCGAAGCTCTCGAGCGGGTCTTCTTCAACCCGAAACGCTACGATCTGGGACGGGTGGGCCGCTACAAGATCAACCAGCGGCTTCGCCTCGATATCCCGCGGGACACGACGGTCCTGACGAAGGACGACTTCATCGCGATCCTCCGGTACCTGATCAACCTCTCCGAGGGGAACGGGTTCACCGACGACATCGACCACCTGGGCAACCGCCGGGTCCGGACGGTGGGCGAGCTGATCGCCAATCAGCTTTCCGTCGGCCTCTCGCGCATGGCGCGCCTGGTCCGGGAGCGGATGTCCATCAACACCGATCCCGAGAAGATCTCCATCGATGACCTGGTGAACGCCCGGACGGTCTCGGCCGTGATCCAGGCCTTCTTCGGTTCGTCGCAGCTCTCCCAGTTCATGGACCAGACCAACCCCCTGGGCGAGATGACGCACAAGCGTCGGATCTCGGCACTGGGTCCGGGAGGACTCTCCCGGGAGCGCGCAGGGTTCGAGGTCCGGGATGTCCACTACTCCCACTATGGTCGCCTCTGTCCCGTGGAGACTCCGGAAGGCCCCAACATCGGGCTGATCTCGAGCCTCACCACGAACGCGCGGGTGAACGAACTCGGCTTCATCGAGACCCCGTACCGGCAGGTGGTGGACGGGAAGGTCACCGACGAGATCGTCTGGCTCTCCGCCAACGAAGAGGAGGAGGCCCGGATCGCGCAGGCGAATGCGCCGCTCGGACCGGATGGCAGCTTCCTCAACGAGCGGGTGCTCTGCCGGGAGCGGGGTGACTTCCCCCTCCTGGAGCCGGAAGACATCGACTTCATGGACGTGGCCACCGACCAGCTCGTTTCGGTCGCTGCCGCGCTCATCCCCTTCCTGGAGCACGACGACGCGAACCGGGCCCTCATGGGGTCCAACATGCAGCGGCAGGCGGTCCCCCTCCTCTTCACCGACTCCCCCGTGGTGGGGACCGGACTCGAGGCGAAGGTCGCCACCGACTCGGGCGCCGTCATCACGGCGCGCCGGGGGGGCGAAGTGGTGCACGTCACTGCCGACGAGATCATCATCGACACCGGGGCGGCCCACGCGAAGGACACCGACGAGCCGCTGGCGAAGCTGGCGCAGTTCGATCGTTACCGCCTGAAGAAGTTCTGGCGGACGAACCAGGACACCGCCATCAACCAGCGGCCCCTGGTGGCCCTCGGACAGAGTGTGGAGTCCGGCGAGATCATCGCCGACGGTCCCTCCACCGATCATGGTGAGCTGGCGCTGGGGCGGAATCTGAAGGTCGCCTTCATGCCCTGGTTCGGATACAACTTCGAGGACGCCATCGTCCTCTCGGAGCGACTGGTGAAGGACGATGTGCTCACCTCCATCCACATCCAGGAGATGGAGCTCCATGTCCGCGACACCAAGCGCGGGATGGAGGAGATCACTCGCGAGATCCCGAATGTGTCGGAAGACGCCCTTCTGGATCTGGACGAGCGAGGCATCGTACGCATCGGAGCGCGCGTGCAGGCCGGCGACATCCTGGCCGGAAAGATCACACCCAAGGGTGAGACCGAGCTCTCGCCCGAGGAGAAGCTCCTCACCGCCATCTTCGGAGAGAAGGCGAAGGACGTGAAGGACTCGTCCCTCCGCGTGCCTCCCGGAATGGAAGGGGATGTGATCGAGGTGAAGGTCTTCTCCCGGCGCATCGACGACCCCCTCCTGGAGAAGGAGCACGGAGCACGCATCGGTGAGCTGCGGACGTGGGAGCGGGAGGAGGTCCAGCGGATCTCCGAAGCCCGCGACGAGGAGATCCTCGAACTCCTTCACCTCCAGACCGTCGCCCTCTGCCTCAAGCGGGGGAGCGTCGAGCCCATCTTCGAAGAGGGGCAGAAGCTCACCAAGAGCGATCTCGCCGAGCTGAACCTCCGCCAGGTGGACCTGAGCACCCTCAAGGTCCAGAACAAGGAAGTGTCGGAGCGGATCCGGCGGGTGGTGGACGAGGCGCAGGCCCGGATCGACCGGGTCCGCACCCGGACGGAGGACCAGATCGACAAGGTCTTCCAGCCCGATGAGCTGCCTCCTGGCGTGGTCCAGCTGGTGAAGGTCTACATCGCCGAGAAGCGGAAGATTTCCGTCGGTGACAAGATGGCCGGACGCCACGGGAACAAGGGCATCATCGCCCGCATCGCCCCGGAGGAGGACATGCCCTTCCTCCCCGACGGGAGCCCGGTGGACATCTGCCTGAACCCCCTGGGCGTGCCCTCCCGGATGAATGTGGGACAGGTCCTGGAGACCCACATGGGATGGGCGGCCGAGGTTCTCGGCTTCGAGGCCAAGACCCCGGTCTTCCAGGGAGCGTCCGAGGACGAGGTGGGGCTCCTCCTCAAGATCGCCGGCATCCAGTGGAGCCACCAGGCGAAGGGACTGGAGATCGAGCCGCCCATCGGCGGGATCGACGAGGTCCGTGCACTGGTGGACGGCGCACGTGCACTGCCTCCCGCCGAGTCGGTTGCGGTGGCGGCCGCCGCAGCCACCAATGGTGGGGAGCCGGCCCTGAAGGGCCTGGGTCGTTCCCTCGATGCCTACCTGGCCGTGGACCTTCCGAAGGAGAGCGCCGCGGCCCTGGATCGTATCCGGGCCTATCTCCCCAGGGCGGCCGAGATCCTCGCCGGGCGCAATGGCGGCAAGCTCGAGGAGCACTTCCCGGCCATCGCGAAGATCAAGGGAACCAAGAAGATCACCGAGGGCCTCGACGATGCCGTCATCGAGTTCATGGAGGCCTCGGAGATCCGCGCGGACGGCAAGATCTGGCTCAGGGACGGCCGAAGCGGTCGACGCTTCGACTACCCGGTCACCGTGGGGGCCATGTACATGCTGAAGCTCGCACACCTGGTGGACGACAAGATCCATGCGCGGAGCATCGGACCCTACTCGCTGGTCACGCAGCAGCCACTGGCCGGTAAGGCACAGTTCGGCGGACAGCGTTTCGGGGAGATGGAGGTCTGGGCCCTGGAGGCCTACGGGGCCGCGCACACCCTCCAGGAGATCCTGACCGTAAAGTCTGACGACGTCACGGGACGGTCGAAGGTCTACGAGGCCATCGTGAAGGGAGAGAACCTCCCCGATCCGGGTGTGCCCGAGTCCTTCAATGTTCTCGTCAAGGAGCTGCAGGCGCTGGGACTCAGCGTCACACTCGGCCGGAACGAATAGACGTGTGGCCCCGGCCGGAGATCCGGTCGGGGCGCGCGTCCGGTCCGCCCTTTGAACACGTACCCGCAATCCGGGATTCCAACGCATGATCGATTTCCCCCGGTCCCGAGAGACCCGAAGCTCCGACTTCGACTACATCCAGATCCGGATCGCCTCCGCCGACGAGATCCGATCCTGGTCCTACGGCGAGGTGGTGAAGCCGGAGACCATCAACTACCGCTCCTTCAAGCCCGAGAAGGATGGCCTCTTCTGCGAGCGCATCTTCGGGCCGGTGAAGGACTGGGAGTGCCACTGCGGTAAATTCAAGCGGATCCGCTTTCGCGGTCATGTCTGTGACCGGTGTGGAGTCGAGGTCACCCTCTCGAAGGTCCGGCGCGAGCGCATGGGCCACATCGAGCTGGCGGTCCCCGTCTGCCACATCTGGTTCTTCAAGACTCTCCCGTCGCAGCTCGGCTACCTGGTGGGAATGTCGCTCCGGGACCTGGAGAAGGTGATCTACTACGCCAACTATGTCGTGGTGCACCCGGGCAAGCAGGACCTGGAGTACCTGGATCTCCTGGACGAGGACGAGTACTACGACCTCCGGGTCAAGGCCCGCGACGAGGGAGACGACTCCTTCAAGGCCGAGATCGGTGCCGAGGCGGTTCGCACCCTCCTCAAGGAGCTCGACACGCCCGAGCGGGCGGTGCAGCACAAGAACTCCGACGGGAAGGGACTCGACCGGCTCGCCGCGTGGCTCCGTCACGAGATCAAGACCGAGACCTCGCAGCACCGGAAGAAGAAGAAGCTGAAGCGCCTCAAGGTGGTGGATGCCCTGCGCAACTCGGGGCAGTCGCCCGAGGGTCGCAACCGTCCGGAGTGGATGGTCATGGATGTGGTCCCGGTCATCCCCCCGGACCTCCGGCCCCTCGTCCCCCTCGACGGTGGACGCTTCGCGACCTCCGACCTGAACGATCTCTACCGGCGGGTCATCAACCGGAACAACCGGTTGAAGAAGCTCATCGAGATGCGCGCCCCCGAGGTGATCCTCCGCAATGAGAAGCGGATGCTCCAGGAGGCGGTGGACGCCCTCTTCGACAATGGACGGCGCTCGAAGGCCATCCGCGGGCGTGGCAAGCGTCCTCTCAAGTCGCTCTCCGACATGCTCAAGGGGAAGCAGGGACGCTTCCGTCAGAACCTCCTGGGAAAGCGGGTGGACTACTCCGGCCGTTCCGTCATCGTGGTGGGCCCGGAACTCCGGCTCCACCAGTGCGGACTTCCGAAGGCGATGGCGGTGGAGCTCTTCAAGCCCTTCATCATCCATGAGCTGGAGCGACGGGGCGAGGCGGAGACGGTCAAGCGAGCCAAGAAGATCGTGGAGAAGAACGAGGCCCGGGTCTACGAGGTCCTCGAGGACATCATCCGCGACCATCCGGTGCTCCTGAACCGGGCGCCGACCCTGCACCGACTGGGAATCCAGGCCTTCGAGCCGGTCCTGGTGGAAGGAAAGGCGATCCGGGTGCACCCCCTCGTCTGCGCGGCCTTCAACGCCGACTTCGACGGGGACCAGATGGCGGTGCACCTTCCGCTCTCCTTCGAGGCCCAGCTCGAGGCGCGCGTCCTGATGCTCTCCTCGAACAACATCCTCCTCCCCTCCAATGGGCGGCCCATCGCCTCTCCGACACAGGACATGGTGATCGGGGCCTTCTACCTGACGAAGCCCCCGCAGGAGGTGCAGGACCTGGAGGCCACTCTCGAGAGCTCGAGCACCCCGAAGTCCGCTCGTCAGAAGGCGGAGGAGGAGCTCGACGAGATCTTCTCCGAGGCTCCGCGGTTCGGCAGCTATGCCGACGCCGAGGAGGTGGTGGCCAACGACCGGATGGGCTTCCATGACCTCTGCTGGTACTGGGTCGAGCGCCACACCCGCCCGGACGAAGAAGTCGCTCGCCCCGGACGTTGGGTCCGGAGCACGGTGGGCCGGGTGCTCTTCAACTCCATCATCCCCGACGAGATCGGTTTCCGGAACTACACCTTCGGGAAGCGGGAACTCGGGGACCTGATCTTCGAGTGCTTCACCGGTGTCGGCCTGGGCCGGACCACGGAGTTCCTCGACGGACTGAAGGACTTCGGCTTCCGATACGCCACCATGGGTGGCCTCAGCGTCGGGATCGAGGACATGGAGATCCCGCCCGAGAAGCTCGAGATCCTCCGGGAGGCCGACGAGCAGGTGGGCCGCTTCCAGAAGGCGTACTCCGCCGGATTCATCTCAAATGGCGAGCGCTACAACAAGGTCATCGACACCTGGACCCACGCGAACAATGATGTGGCCGACGCCATGGTGCGCAGGCTGGAGAAGTCGAAGGACGGCTTCAACCCGGTCTACATGATGATGATCTCGGGCGCCCGGGGTAACCGCGACCAGATGCGGCAGCTCGCCGGGATGCGGGGCCTCATGGCCAAGCCGCAAAAGAAGCTCACCGGAGGCATCGGCGAGATCATCGAGTCGCCCATCCGGTCGAATTTCCGGGAGGGTCTCAGTGTGGTCGAGTACTTCATTTCGACCCACGGCGCGCGGAAGGGTCTCGCCGACACGGCGCTCAAGACGGCCGACGCCGGCTACCTGACCCGACGCCTGGTGGATGTGGCGCAGGATGTCACCGTCACCGAGGAGGATTGCGGGACGATCCTCGGGCTGGAGATGACGGCCCTGAAGGAAGGGGAGGACATCATCGAGCCGCTGAAGGACCGGATCGTCGGCAATGTCGCCCTGGAAGAAGTGGTGGACCCCCTCGACGGCGAACTCATCGTCGAGGCGGGACAGATGATCGAGGAGGCCCACGCCGACGCCATCGAGGAGGCGGGGATCCAGGCGGTCCGGATCCGCTCGGTGCTTACCTGCGAGGCGCGCCGTGGGGTATGCCAGACCTGCTACGGCCGGAACCTGGCCACCATGGGCCCGGTGGACATCGGAGAGGCGGTGGGAATCCTCGCCGCCCAGTCCATCGGAGAGCCGGGAACGCAGCTCACCCTCCGGACCTTCCACGTGGGTGGAACGGCGTCGCGCATTGCGGCGCAGACGCAGCGGAAGTCGAAGATGGACGGGCGGGTGGAGCTCGAGCGTGTCTCCACGGTGGAGACCCCCGACGAGAAGACGGTGGTCAACTCCCGTGAAGGCGCGATCCTCCTCAAGTCGCCCACGGGCCAGGTGCTGAGTCGCCTTCAGGTCCCGTACGGTGCCAGCCTTCTGGTCACCGAGGGGCAGGAGATCGAGTCGGGCGACCTGCTCTTCAGCTGGGACCCCTACTCCGAGCCCATCGTCGCCGACTCCGAGGGAACCGTCCGCTTCGTCGACATCGTCGAAGACCAGACCATGCGGGAGGAGCTGGACGAATCCACCGGCCGGCGCCAGATGGTAATCACCGAGGACCGGAACAAGAAGCTCCACCCGACGATCCAGTTGTTGGCGAAGGGGAAGGGAGGCGAGAAGCTGCGTGAGTTCATCGTTCCGGTGGGCGCCCAGATCCTCGTCAAGGACGGTGAGGCGGTGCAGCCGGGGGATCACCTGGCGAAGATCAGTCGCGAGGTCTACAAGACCCGTGACATCACCGGAGGACTTCCGCGGGTGGCCGAGCTCTTCGAGGCGCGGCGACCCAAGGATCCTGCCGTCATCACCGAGATCGACGGGAGTGTCCGCTTCGGCGACATCAAGCGAGGCAAGCGGGAGGTCATCATCACCCCCGACACCGGTCCGGAGCGGACGTATGACGTGCCGGTCGGAAAGCACATGCGGGTGCACGAGGGTGACAAGGTCCGCGCGGGAGATCGCCTCTCCGAGGGCCCCATCAACCCCCATGACATCCTGAGGATCAAGGGACCCCGGGCGGTGCAGGAGTACCTCCTCAACGAGATCCAGGAGGTCTATCGCCTCCAGGGTGTGAAGATCAATGACAAGCACATCGGTGTGATCGTCCGCCAGATGCTTCAGAAGGTCCGGATCATCGATCCCGGCGACACGACCCTCCTGGAGGGTGAGCATGTGGACCGGGTGGAGTTCCGGGAGATCAACCAGGGGGCGCTGAAGGATGGCGTGACGCCGGCCCGGTCCGAGCCCCTCCTCCTGGGAATCACCAAGGCGAGTCTCACCACCGAGTCCTTCATCTCGGCCGCTTCCTTCCAGGAGACGACCCGGGTCCTCACCGACGCCGCCGTCCGCGGGGCACGAGACGACCTGAAGGGACTCAAGGAGAACATCATCATCGGTCACCTCATTCCGGCGGGAACCGGAATTCATCGCTACTCCGACATCGAGTTCATGGTGGAGGAGTCGTATTACGACGAGGAGATCGTCCCCCTCAGCGATCCGGGTGGCATGATCCCCGGGCTCGAGGAATCACAGGAGGAAGCCACCGTCGACTGACGCGTGGCGGCATGGTGGTGGAGGGGCTCGTCCGGATTCCGGACGGGCCCCTTCGTCGTCATGGGAGATTCGGGGCTGGAGGGCGTTGACATGCCGCCGTCCGGCCTATACCTTACTCAGTCTCTGTCAGGAACGACTCCGTGACCCGGCCACACGGTTCGGAACGGGGTCCGACAGACCATAAGGTTTCCGCGCAGCGGCGGTTTTCCGTTGGCGCGGTTTTTTGACCCAAGGGATGTGAGTTTCGATGCCCACGATCAGTCAGCTCGTCCGCAAGGGCCGCAAGAAGGTCACGAAGAAGAACAAGTCGCCGGCCCTTCAGGGGAATCCCCAGAAGCGCGGCGTCTGCACCCGGGTGTACACCACCACCCCGAAGAAGCCGAACTCGGCACTCCGGAAGGTGGCGCGTGTGCGCCTGACCAACGGGTACGAAGTGACGTCCTACATCGGCGGCGAAGGCCACAACCTGCAGGAGCACTCCATCGTTCTCATCCGCGGAGGCCGTGTGAAGGACCTCCCCGGAGTCCGCTACCACACGGTGCGGGGGACGCTGGATGCCTCCGGAGTCGCCGATCGCCGGCAGGGGCGCTCGAAGTACGGCGCCAAGAAGCCGAAGTCCTGAGGAGCCGCTTAGATGAGCCGTCGTTCCAGAGCAGAGCAGAGAGAGCAGATCGGGGATCCGCGCTACGATTCCCCGGTGGCCGCCAAGTTCATCAACCGTCTGATGCTCGACGGGAAGAAGTCGACCGCAGAGGGGATCTTCTACGGAGCCCTCGACGTGATCGAAGAGAAGACCGGGCAGCCCGGTCTTCAGGTCTTCAACCAGGCGGTCCAGAACACCAAGCCCGCCCTCGAGGTGAAGAGCCGGCGGGTCGGTGGAGCCACCTATCAGGTTCCGGTGGAGGTCCGGCCCGAGCGCCGCACCGCCCTGGCCATCAAGTGGCTCGTGGGCTTTGCCCGGCAGCGCAATGAGAAGACCATGAGCGACCGTCTCGCGACCGAGCTCATGTCGGCGTCCCGCAACGAGGGCGCTACCATCAAGAAGAAGGAAGACACGCACCGTATGGCAGAAGCAAACAAGGCTTTCGCGCACTATCGCTGGTAGCTTCTCCTACGTCCCGCTGGCGCGAGTCGCGCCGATAGCGGCGGAGTCCGGGTGCCTCCGGACTCCGGGAGAGCGCGGGCGGGCTGGTGGCCGCGGTACAGGGGTCACGGCGGGAGGTCCGCCTGCGCTCTTTTTTTTGGGCCTGCACAATGCGGTGCAGTGTCCGAGCACACGAAGACGATTCGGTTAACGAGGGAATAGATTCATGCCCAGGCAGCATCCGCTCCTACACTTCAGAAATATCGGCATCATGGCGCACATCGATGCCGGAAAAACCACAACGACGGAGCGGATCCTCTTCTATACGGGTCGACTCCATCGGATGGGTGAGGTGCATGATGGCGCCGCCACCATGGACTGGATGGAGCAGGAGCAGGAGCGGGGAATCACCATCACCTCCGCCGCCACCACCGCCTTCTGGAAGCGGAACGACACCGAGTACCGCATCAACATCATCGACACCCCCGGGCACGTGGACTTCACGGTGGAAGTGGAGCGGTCCCTGCGGGTCCTCGATGGCGCGGTGGCGGTCTTCTGTGCGGTGGCCGGGGTCGAGCCCCAGTCCGAGACGGTCTGGCGCCAGGCCGATCGGTACGAGGTCCCGCGGATGGCCTTCGTCAACAAGATGGACCGGGTCGGCGCGGACTTCGACAATGTGGTGGAGATGATGCGCGATCGCCTGAAGGCGAACGCCCACCCGGTGCAGTACCCCATCGGGGCCGGCGAGTCCTTCGAGGGGATGGTGGACCTGGTCCGGATGGTGGCGTACCACTACGAGGACGAGCTGGGCTCCACCTACAACGAGATCGAGATCCCCGCGGATCTGCGTGACCGGTGCGAGGAGCTCCACAACGCCCTCATCGAAGCGGCCGTGGAGGCCGACGACACCCTCCTGGAGAAGTACCTCGGAGGAGAGACGATCACCGAGGAGGAACTCCGGGGAGCCATCCGCGCCCGGACCCTCGAAGGGGAGTTGTTCCCGGTCTTCTGCGGAACGGCCTTCAAGAACAAGGGCGTTCAGCTCCTCCTGGACGGGGTGGTGGACTACCTGCCCTCCCCAGTCGAAGTAAAGCCGATCATGGGCTTCCTTCCCGATGACGACCATGACGAGGCTCCCCAGGCGACGCGGAAGGCGGATGATGACGCTCCCTTCGCCGCCCTGGCCTTCAAGATCATGACCGACCCGTACGTGGGGAAGCTGACCTTCTTCCGCGTCTACTCCGGGTCCATCCCGTCGGGTACCCATGTGCTCAACGCGACCCAGGACAAGAAGGAGCGGATGGGTCGGATCCTCCAGATGCACGCCAACAAGCGTGAGGAGCGGGAGGAAGTCTTCGCCGGAGACATCGCGGCCGGAATCGGCCTGAAGGATGTGCGCACGGGGGACACCCTCTGCGATCCGGACCACCCCATCATCCTCGAGAGCATGAAGTTTCCCGAGCCGGTGATCTCGGTAGCCATCGAGCCGAAGACCAAGGTGGACCAGGACAAGCTGGGCAACGGCCTCCAGAAGCTGGCCGAAGAGGACCCGACCTTCCGTGTCCACACGGACCCGGAGACGAGCCAGACGATCATTCAGGGGATGGGCGAGCTCCACCTCGAGATCATCGTCGACCGCCTCCGCCGTGAGTTCGGCGTCGAGGCGAACATCGGTCGCCCGCAGGTGGCGTACCGGGAGACGATCAGGAAGAATGTCGAGAAGGTGGAGGGCAAGTTCGTGCGCCAGACCGGTGGCCGGGGTCAGTACGGACACGTGGTCATCAACCTCGGGCCCGCCGAGACGGGAGCCGGGGTCATCTTCGAGAACAAGATCGTCGGTGGATCGATCCCGCGGGAGTACATCAACTCTGTCGAGCAGGGGATCCGCGAGGCGACGAGCAACGGAATCGTGGCGGGCTACCCCCTCATCGATGTGGCCGTCCAGCTCATCGATGGGTCGTACCACGACGTCGACTCCAACGAGATGGCCTTCAAGGTCGCCGGTTCGATGGCGCTGAAGGCGGCGGTGAAGCGGGCCAATCCCGTGCTCCTGGAGCCGATGATGGAGGTCGAGGTGGTGACTCCCTCCGATTACATGGGAGACATCATCGGAGACCTTTCCTCCCGCCGTGGCAAGGTGGAAGGAATGAATGAGCGTGCCGGATCCCGGGTGATCTCGGCATTCGTCCCGCTGGGTGAGATGTTCGGGTACTCCACGACCCTCCGCTCCATGAGCCAGGGACGCGCGGTCTACTCGATGCAGTTCAGCCATTACGAGGAAGTCCCGAAGAACGTCGCGCAGGAAATCACCAGCGCGAATGGCGGCGGCTCGGACGACTGATCCGCCACCCTGACCAACTGAAACGAACACTTCTGAACCTCCGAGGAACGAGCAATGGCCAAGGCGAAGTTTGAGCGTACGAAGCCGCATGTGAATGTGGGGACGATCGGGCACGTGGATCACGGGAAGACGACGCTGACGGCGGCGATCACCGAGATTCAGG
>SLSF01000175.1 GCA_007130605.1 Gemmatimonadota bacterium
CCGACAATGGTGACCGGCCCCAGGCTCTTCAGAAACACCCCGTCGAACCACCCGATTCCCTTTCTGCGGATCAGCTCTCGCCGCACCACCACCCCGGCCACCAGCGGAATCACGATGTAGAGGACCACCGAGAGAAGGACCGTGTCGTACGGCACGGTGATGTCGCCGAGCCCCAGTAGGATGAGGACGATGGGAGCGAAGGCGAAGAGCATGATGAGATCGTTCAGCGCCACCTGCACCAGGGTGTAGGCCGCATCACCCCGGGTGAGATAGCTCCAGACGAAGACCATGGCCGTGCACGGAGCCGCCCCCAGCAGGATCGCACCTGCCACATACTCCCGGGCCAGCCCCGCCTCGATGAAGGGCTCGAAGATCACCTGCAGGAAGAGCCAGGCGAAGAAGAACATGGTGAAGGGCTTGATGAGCCAGTTCGTCACCAGGGTGATGGTGATGCCCCGGGGCTGTTTTCGAACGTTCAGGATGCTCGCGAAGTCGACCTGGAGCATCATGGGAAAGATCATGGCCCAGATCAGCACCGCCACGGGAAGGTTCACCTGGGCAATGGTGAATCGCGACAGAGTATCGGGCACCGCCGGCAGGAAGTGCCCGATGGCGACTCCGGCCACGATACAGAGCGCGACCCAGATGGTCAGATATCGACCGAAGAAGCCCAGTCCCTTTGCGTCGGAGTCGGGGGGTGATTCCTTCGAGGTGGCTGTGGGTGCCTGGGTGCTCATGCGGAGGGAGCGTTCCCGGAGACGGGGTCGAGAAGGAGATGGCGGAGCCGTTCGACTCCCACCGGAGCATCGGCGAGCTGGGGGACGAGGGCCACCCGGGCTGCGAGATCGTCCCGCACCCGTCGGATCAGGGGAAGCTCCTGGACCGCTCGGTGCGCGAGGAGGGGATCCGAGGGAGACGCCGCGGCCAGGCTCCGGTTGATGATCCACCCCCAGGGCTCGATCCCCGCGCGGCGAAGGTCCTCCTGGAGGACGCGGGCCTCCTCCACCGGCGTGCTCTCGGGCAGGGTGGCCAGGAGGATCCGGGCGAAGGTCGGATCCTGGAGACGCATGAGGGGGGTCGTGATCCGCCCTCCGCCCCCGGGAGCATTCCTCAGGACCTCGCGGTGGTAGGCCCCCGCGGTGTCCAGGAGGAGGAGGGTGTGGCCGGTGGGGGCCGTGTCCAGGATCACCCATCCGCGCCGCCCCTCGCTCACCAGTCGCGAGAAGGCGTGGAAGACGGCCACCTCTTCGGTGCACGGCGATTCCAGGTCCTCCTCGAGGAGCCTTCTTCCTTCGGCATCGAGATCACCGGACCTGCGGGCGAGGACCCGTTCCTGGTACGTCCGGGTCTCCACCTGCGGATCGATCCGGCTCACCCGGACCCGGTCGAGGGCATCGGGAAGCGTCGCCTCGAGGTGGGCCGCGGGATCGGTGGTGGCCAGGTGGACCGAGTGGCCCCGATCGGCGAGACCCACCGCCACCGCCGCCGCCAGAGAGGTCTTCCCCACACCCCCCTTCCCCATGACCATGACGAGCCCCGCTCGCTCCGAGGCGAGTTCGTCCACCAGGGAGGAGAGTCCGGGGGCGTGCTCGGCGATCTCGAACCCCACGCCTTTCGCGACTCCACCGGTGGAGCGCCCACCCTCCGGCCCTGCCGCACCCGCACTGCGACCGTACAGCGCCCGCAGGGCGTCGAGCCCCACCAGGTTCTCGGGCTGCAGGGGCGTCTCGAGCCGGGAGAGGGAGTTCAAGGGTTCGGGGAGGGCACCCAGGGCTTCCTCACCTTCGGCCTCCAGTCCCCGGGCCAGGGGATCGGTGGGGTCGGTGGCGCGGAAGACGCCGTTCACGATGAGGCGGTGGTGGGCGATCCCCAGCGAGGCGAGCTCGCCCGCAGTGCGATCGGCTTCCTTCAGCGAGCCCGAGTCGGGCCGGGCCACCAGGTAGACGGTGGTGGAGTCCGGTGCACGAAGCTCCCGCAGGGCGCTTTCGAACCGGATCCGCTGCGCTTCCTGACCTGCGGCGGGTCCCAGGCAGGCGATGGTCCCGGGTGTTCGCTCCAGGTAGCCGGTCCAGGCGGCCGGGAGCTGGAGGAGCCGCAGGGTGTGTCCGGTGGGTGCCGTGTCGAAGATCACATGGTCCACATTGCCGGCCCGCGAAGGTTCGGCAAGAAGGCCGGTGAAGGCATCGAAGGTCGCGATCTCGGTGGTGCACGCTCCGGAGAGCTGCTCCTGGACCCGCCCGAACTCTTCCTCGGAGACCACTCCACGGAGGGGACGGAGGGCATCCTCCCTGTACACCTGCGTCGCCGCTTCGGGGTCGATGTTCACCGCACGGAGTCCGGGCGCTCCGGGAACGGGGGTCGGCATGTCGCGCACCGGCGCTCCGAGGACCTGCGCCAGATTCGACGCCGGGTCGGTGCTCACCAGAAGGACCTCCCGACCCGCATCGGCCAGGGCCACCGCCAGGGCGCAGGCGTGCGAGGTCTTTCCCACCCCGCCCTTTCCGGTGAAGAAGAGGTGCCGGGTGGCGCCCTCGGTGAGGTCGTCGGGGGTGTTCAGGAGGGTTGTCATCGTTCACTCCCCGCGGGAACGGCGTTCAGGGTCTGCAGGAGCTCGCCGATCCGGTGAACCCTTTCCTCATCGGCGCAGTAGCAGATGTGGAGTCCGTCCACTTCCCCCCGAATGAGCCCCGCCTCCCGAAGGACCTTCAGGTGCTGGGAGACGGTGGACTGGGCCAGGGGGAGGTGGTCCACGATGGCCCCCGCAAAGCATTCCCTACGCTCCAGGAGGAAGCGGAGGATCCGGATCCTGGCGGGGTGGCCCAGCGCTGCGGCCAGGCGGGAAAGCTCCTCGTCGGGATCGGTGGCAGGGTCCACCGGTGGGGTGGGGGGACAGGCGCGCGGTGTCATCTGGGTCTCCGGTGGCGTTGGAGAGCAGGGTGGGTCGATGGCGATCCAGCCCTGTTAATCGTAGATATACGATAAAGCATCCTTCCATACGACACAATCCGCAACGAAACGGCACTCCGTTCCCTCCGTTCGCTTGCCTGACCCGTGGACGATTCCTACCTTGCCGCCTGACCGTGAAGGATGGTCCCGGGAGGTGATCAACCCCCTTCTCCCGACCCATTTCGAAGAGCCGAGCATGCCCGATCACCCCCTCATTCCCCACCTTCGCGGGATCCTGGATCCTTCGCGGTCGGATCCCCTGTCCCGCCAGATCGTGGAGGACATCTGGGTCCAGGTGGTGGAGGGCCACCTCCCCACGGGCCAGCGTCTGCCCACCGTCCGTCGCCTGGCCATCGCGCTTGGGCTCAGTCCGCGAAGCGTCCAGCGTGCCTATGCCGAGCTCGAAAAACTGGGGATCACGGTGACGCGCCCGGGAGAGGGGACCTTCGTGAGCCTCGACCCCCCGCCTGAGGAGGAGCGCCGCCGCCACCGCAGGTTCGCGGAGCTCTGCCGCCGGACCGTGGCCGAGGCGCGCGAACTGGGCTACGATCCCGATGATCTGGCGGACGAGATCCGCGAGTACCGAACCGACGCCGCACCCACCTCCGGAGAGGACCCATGAGCCGCAACGTAACCAAGCGGGACCTTCGCCCCCGCACCGACCTCGTCTCGGCGTCGAGCATGGCCACCGGACCCTCGCCGAACGAGGCCCGCTACCCCGTCGCGGCCCTCACCGTCGGGCTGGCCGCGGGTGCCGCAGTGGGGGGAGGCCTCTTCCTGGCCGGCATCCTCCCCGGTGTGGCCGCCGCGGCAGGCGCGCTCGTGGGGCTCTTCTCGGGCTCATCCATCAAGTACGCCGACCAGTGGGAGCGGGCGGTGGTCCTGAGACTCGGTCGCTACCGCGGACTCAGGGGACCGGGCTTCTTCACCATCATTCCCATCGTGGACCGGGTCGGCTACCACATCGACCAGCGGATCCGGACCACCGCATTCGGTGCCGAGTCGTGCCTCACCCGCGACACCGTCCCGGTCGATGTGGACGCCATCGCCTTCTGGGTCGTCTACGATGCCGAACGGGCCGCACTCGAGGTCCAGGAGTACGTCCAGGCCGTCATCCTCGCGGCGCAGACTGCCCTTCGCGACGCCATCGGCAAGCACGACCTGGCCGAGCTGATCCAGTCCCGCAAGGAGCTGGGACGGGGGCTCCAGGAGTCGCTCGACCGGAAGATGCACGACTGGGGGATCCAGGTGCAGTCGGTGGAAATCCGCGACGTCATCATCCCCGAGGCCCTCGAGGATGCCATGTCGCGCCAGGCCCAGGCCGAGCGCGAGCGTCAGGCCCGGATCATCCTGGGCACTGCCGAGACCGAGATCGCATCGAAATTCGTCGAGGCCGCCCGGAGCTACGGCGACCATCCCACGGCGCTGAACCTCCGGGCCATGAACATGCTCTACGAGAGCATCGTGAAGCGCGG
>SLSF01000118.1 GCA_007130605.1 Gemmatimonadota bacterium
GAGAAGTGGGACGGCTTTCGGCTCCCCGGCCGGGACGACGGCGAGGGGGTGCGGGTGCGCAGCGAATTCTTCGGCGCCCTTGCCTCGTGCTGCCTCGAGGCGTCGACCATCGACCGGATCCTCTTCAACCTCCTGAACAACGCGCTCCGATTCGGCGAGGGCCACCCCGTGAGCCTGCAGGTGCTCCCGGTGGAGGGAGGGGCCCTCCGCTGGGTGGTGAGCAATGCCCTCACCGGCGACCACTTCCAATGGCTGAAGACCGAGGTGTCGGAGGGGGGCGCGGGGGTCTTCCGGGCCGGACTCACCCGTGGCGGAGAGGGGACCGGGCTCGCCTCGTGCGCCGAGTTCATCGCCTCGGCCTTTGGTCTCGGCGGGGCCGATGAGGCACTGACACACGGCTATGTGGGTGCCAGGTGGGTCCCCGGACGCTTCGATGCCTGGTTCCACTGGCCCCTGATGGAGGTGGCATGACGGAAGAAATCGAGTCCCCCGACGGGGAGGTCTCCCAGAGTCCCCTCCCCTCCCTCCCACGGCGGCTCGGGATGGTCGTCCTTTCGCCCATCGCGCTCTTTGAGCGCCTGAAGCAGGATCCGCGAATCGTGGGGCCCCTCATCCTGGGGGCGGTCCTGGTGGGGGTGGGTGCCGCCGTCATTCCCGTCGAGGCATGGGAGGAGATGCTTCGCGAGCAGATGCTCGACGCCGGTCAGGACCTGGGTGACGGGTTCACAATGGCCGCACGGGTGAGCTGGGTCTTCTCCATCTTCGGGCCGCTGGTCTTCTGGCCCCTCATGGCGGTGATCACCGCCGGGCTGTACGGTGCCGTCTTCCTCTTCGGGTTCGGCTACGAGGGGAGCTACCGGAAGCTCCTCTCGGTGACGGCGCACGCCCTCCTGGTGGCGGCCCTCGGCATGCTCCTTCTCGGACCGGTGCGGGCCATGACGGGGGACCCCTCCCTGACCCTTTCGGTGGGGAGCCTCCTCTTCTTTTTCGAGGAGGGCTATCTGGCCCGCTTCCTGGGCCTCCTGGACCTCTTCAACCTCTGGGTCTACATCCTCATCGGGGCGGGGGCGGCCGTCGTCGACGGGACCCGCTCCCGAACCGAGGGTGCGGTGGTGGCCGTGGCGGCGGCCATGCTGATTTCGGCGGTGATCGCGGCCTTCACCGGATAGGGCGGCGAAGGGAGGGCCGGGACCGCGCCATCAGTAGCTGCGGATGATCCGGGCCTGCGTGCCGGGCTCGATCCCACGCTCCTCGAACCAGCCCTGGTCCACCTCGACGGCGAACATGGCCGGGCGGCGGGAGTCGGTGAACTCCTCCACCTCCGGCTCCATCTGCTGGATGTCCACCACCACCTGACGGCGGTCCAGGAAGGCAATGTCGAGGGGGATGTAGGTGTTCTGCATCCAGAACGACTGGGTCTCCTGCTCCTCGAAGAAGAAGAGCATCCCGTGGTTCGGCTCGAGTTCGGTGCGGTACATGAGACCGCGCTCCCGGGCCTCGGGGGTCTCGGCGATCTCGGCGAAGATGGTGTCGTTGTCGAAGATCACCCACGCCATGCCACGGGGAGGACGCTCCTCACCCGAACCCTCGGCGGCGACGGAGTCGTTGTCACCTCCGCAGGCGGCGAGGATGGGAAAGAGCGCAATGAGGAGGAGGGAGAGGAGGCGGTTCGTCCACATGATGTCGGTCGGGCTCCGAAGAGAGGTTCAGGGTTCTCGCATCGCCGAAACGTTCATGCTAACTTACCGCTCCTTTGCCGTGAAGGTGCCCCGGGAAGGTCAGGTCGACCCGTTCACCTGCCCGATCTTGCGTGGGGCGGTCCTCGGAAGGGCCCGGCGTCGGGGCTCGAGAGAGGCCTTCCGGTTGACACCGAGTGGGGGAGGTGCAATGGTGGAAGCGGATCTGCTGGACATTCTGGTCTGTCCGGAAACGAAACGACCGGTCCGGCTCGCGGAGCCCGAGTTCCTCGAGCGGGTGAACCGTGCCATCAACGAGGGAAAACTCGAGAATCGGGCGGGCGAAAGGGTCACTGAGACCCTCGAGGCCGCGCTGGTTCGGGAAGGGGATGACCTCCTCTATCCGGTCCATGACGGGATCCCCGTCATGCTGATCGATGAGGCGGTAAGCCTTGACCCACTCTCGTGAGGACGTTTTCATCTTCCACTGATCTCCAGCCAATTCACCAGCCACATCCGAGCCGGATTCGGTCATGCCTGTGATGTCGAAATGGAAGGAAGTACGCACCAGATCCGGAGCGAGGGGACTCCTCGCTTCCGGCCTGGGCGCCTTCCTTGTCCTCCTGCTCGCCGCGTGCGGATCGGAGTATCCGCAGTCGTCGATCAGTCCGCACACCGACTTCGCCGAGATCATCCACGGCCTCTACGTGAACATCTTCTGGTGGACGATGTTCATCATGGCGGTCGTCTGGGTGCTTCTCGGCTGGATCCTCATCCGCTACCGGGCCCGTGAAGGCGACGAGAAGCCCCGGCAGATCCGGGGTCACATGGGCCTCGAGATCGGATGGACCGTCGGCCCCGCCCTCATCGTCATCGCCATTGCGATTCCGACGATCCAGGCGGTCTTCGCCACCCAGCGCCCGGTGGCCGAAGACGCCATGATCGTCGAGGTGACCGGTCATCGCTTCTGGTGGGAATTCCACTACCCGGAGCAGGGGATCACCACGGCCAACGAACTCTGGCTCCCCGTGGACCAGCCGGTGAGCCTCCGCCTTGGATCCACCGACGTCATCCACTCCTTCTGGGTGCCCATGCTCGGTGGCAAGCGCGACCTGAATCCCACCGTCGCCGTGCGCGAGGGAGAGGAGCCCAAGTACAACTGGCTCTTCTTCACCCCCCTGGAGACGGGGGTCTTCATGGGGCAGTGTGCCGAGTTCTGCGGTGAGTCCCACGCCTTCATGGCGAAGCGGGTGGTCGTCGAGACCGAAGAGAACTTCAACGCCTGGATCGAGCGGTGGCGGGCCTCCGAGGGCGCCGTGGCGCCGGACGCCGTCGAAGAGGTCGGGGAGACCGATCTCCAGATGGCCGGCGAGCAGACCGATGTGGAGGAAGACACGGAACTCGTCGTGGGCGACGAGGACCCCCTGGTGGCCATGGGCCGTGACGTCTTCCTGAACCAGGCGACGTGCGGAGCGTGCCATGCCATCGAGGGAACCGGGGCCCAGGGGCAGGTGGGCCCCAACCTGACCCTCTTCGGCGAGCGTAACACCCTCGCCGCGGGAATCCTCGAGAACAACGAGGAGAATCTGGTGGAGTGGATCCGGGATCCATGGCGCTTCAAGCCGGCCGCGGCCATGCCTGGAACCGAGTATGACATGCAGGGAACCGCCGGATTCTGGCCCCGTACCGCGCTCGATGACGAGCAGCTCCGTGCGGTGGCCGCGTATCTCCTGAGCCTGAAGTGATGTCGCAGGGTGTCGAGTTCGTCCCGAATCAGGAAGGAAGCTAAATGTCGTCGGTAGCGACCGAGCAGATGGATACCCATCAGGGGGCCCACGAGGAGGACACGGGGCTCTGGAGCTGGATCACGACGGTCGATCACAAGCGGATCGCCATCATGTACTTCGTGACCGCCACGATCTTCTTCTTCGTGGGTGGGATCGAGGCGATGATCATGCGCGCCCAGCTCATGAACCCCGAACAGAGCCTGATCTCGGCAGAGCTCTACAACCAGCTCTTCACCATGCATGGCACCACCATGATCTTCCTGGTGGCCATGCCCATGGCGGTGGCGTTCTTCAACTATGTGGTCCCGCTCCAGATCGGGGCCCGTGACGTCGCCTTCCCGCGGCTGAACGCACTCTCGTACTGGATCTTCCTCTTCGGAGGACTCTACCTGAACGCCTCCTGGCTGGTGGGACAGGCGCCCAACGCGAGCTGGGTCGGGTACGCCACCCTCACCTCGTCGGAGTTCTCACCCGGGCTCAACACCGACTTCTGGTTCATCGGGCTCTCGATCCTGGGGATCGCATCGATCGCGGGCGGCGTGAACTTCATCACCACCATCGTCAACATGCGGGCTCCGGGCATGAAGATGATGCGGATGCCGCTGTTCACCTGGATGACCTTCGTGACGAGCTTCCTGCTCATCACGGCGATCCCGGTGATCGCGGTGGCCCTCATCTACCTGGGCTTCGATCGGGTCTTCGACACGGTCTTCTTCAACCCCAACATGGGGGGAGACCCGGTCCTCTGGCAGCACCTCTTCTGGCTCTTCGGGCACCCCGAGGTCTACATCCTGATCCTCCCGGCCTTCGGGGTGATCTCCGACGTCATTCCCACCTTCTCGAAGAAGCCGCTCTTCGGGTACCCCATCGTGGTGTACGCCGGGATCCTCATCGGCTTCATCGGGTGGGGGGTCTGGAGCCACCACATGTTCACCGTCGGGCTCGGCC
>SLSF01000035.1 GCA_007130605.1 Gemmatimonadota bacterium
CCCGCCGCATCGGAGGCGAAGGAGATGGGGAGTCCTGCGCCTTCGGGCCCGTTGAGCTCATCGGGCAGGTCGAAGGAGAGCTGGACGGTGTTCGAGCCCGCGCCACTCACGAGGAAGCGGCCTGCCGCAGGGTCGGCGGCTGCGACGGTCGAGGGGATTCCCGGGAGCACCTGGCCGAACTCGAGGGGATCCTGACCGGTCACGGTGAGCTGTGCCAGCACGGTGGCGGTGGCCTGGATCGAGGCGTTGTCGCCCTGTCCGACCTGGGCTTCCACCACCTGGGGTGCCAGGGCGAGGAGCCCCAGCGCGAGAATCGTCGTCACTTTCTTCATCTGTCCTCCGATCGAGTTGTGTGGTGACAGCCGTCGGATCCGCCGGAGCGGGGCGTCGAGCTGCCGCATGGACCTGCCGGGCCCTGGCGCAATGCTCCTGCCAGAGTGTCCAAAAAGTGCGGATTGTCCAAAAAGTGGACAGTGGGACAGGGGTGGTGGGTGGGGTGGCCCCGGAGAGGTCCGCGGCGGGAAGGTGTTCAATAAACGGACGTTTACGAATTCGCCGGAGGAGGGGCGGTGGGTGGTGTAAGGCAAGTCATCACAAGGCCTTGCGGCTCAAGTGTGCCGCGGGCATGGTCGATGCATTAGAGTATACCTCCATCGCTCCCGTACCGAGGCGCCCGTCATGAAATCGATCCAGCGAAGTGTGAAGAGCCTTCTTCTGGGGCTCCTGGCAGGGGGGGTGATTCATTTTGCACTACCCCTCGCACTTTCCGCCCAGGAAGCGGGATCGAGCGCCACCGTCCGGGGCACCATCGGGGTCGGGGCCACCGTGGTGGAGATGGCCCCGGTGCGCGCCGTCGAGTCGCTCCAGTGGGAGCTGAGGGCGTGGCTCCGGGGCGATCATGCCCTGGAGTCGATGGTGGCGAATGGCGTGGTGATGCCGGCGATCCTGCCCATGGGAGAGGGTCAGGGCTCGGTCATGGGATGGATCGCAGCCGAGGGGAAGCGCACGGTGATCTGGGCGGGCGACCTGGGGCACTGATCACGGGTAGATCCGGTACCCCTCCACGCGGGCGTCAAAGTCGGCCGAGGCCGCCTCCCACCCCTCGGTGAGCGCCTCCACCGATGCCCCGGCCTCGATTCCCAGCCGGAGCGCATCGGTGCCGGCGAGCCGATCGAAGTGACTCTCGCGCCACTCCCACCGGGCCCCCGAGAGCTCCCGGAGCACCACCAGGAGCGCCACCCCGGTCCGGGTGGGGTCGTACGCCTCCCGATGGGTGAGGTGGAGCCGGACCCCCGAGACCTCCTCGCCTCCGAACTTTCCGTCTCCCGGCGCATCGGGGGTGAAGCGGACCGCCTCGAAGGTGACTCCGGGCAGGCCGTGCTCCCGGAGCCGCTCCACCACCGCTTCACCATCGAGCCAGGGGGCGCCCACCTGCTGGAAGGCGGCAGGCGTCCCGCGCCCCACCGAGAGGTTCGTCCCCTCGAAGAGACAGGTGCCGGGGTAGTGATAGGCGCTCTCCACCGAGGGCATGTTGGGCGAGGGGGCAATCCAGGGGAGTCCCGTGTCGTCGAAGTCCATCTCCCGCCGGAGCCCCTCCACCGGCACCACGTGGAGCTCCGCCTCGATCCCGAACTCCCCCCGGTAGAGGCGTGCCAGCTCCCCCGGGGTGAGGCCGTGGCGCATGGGGAGTGGATACATCCCCACGAAGGAGGCGAAGTCCGGATCCAGGAGATTCCCCTGCGCCGGTCCCCCTCCGATGACATTGGGGCGGTCGAGGACGACGAAGGGGATCCCCGCCTCCCCGGCTGCCTCCATGGCGAGGGCCATGGTGTAGATGTAGGTGTAGTAGCGGGTCCCGATATCGAGGATGTCGAAGAGGAGGATGTCGACGCCCTCGAGCATTTCGGGGGTGGGCTTCCGGGTGTCTCCATAGAGGGAGTGGATGGGGAGGCCGGTGCGGGAGTCGACCTCGCTCTCCACCCGTTCCCCCGCCTCGGCGGTCCCCCGGATCCCGTGCTCCGGTGAGTAGAGGGCCACCAGCTCCACCCCCCGGGCCCCATGGAGGCGATCGATGGCCAGGACCCCCTCCCGATCGATGGCCGAGTGGTTCGTCACCAGCCCCACCCTCCGATCGGCCACCAGGTGGAGGGAGTCGGAGAGGAGGACCTCGATGCCGGGGCGGATTTCCGGGGCGTCCTCCACGGGATCGGGGCCGGCGCACGCCGCCGCGGCGGGTCCGGCCAGGAGGAGGGCGACGAGGAGGAGGGGATGGGGGCGCATGGCACGGTCCGGAAGGGTGGGGCGGGGGGCCGGGGAGGACGCCTCCGGCCCGGATGGGATTCGTCTCCTCAAAGCTCGGCGCACGGCGCGCGAGGGGCAACTGTGGAATGCCCATGCCGATTGTCCCCCGAACCGCGGGATCCTACCTTCAGGGGACCCCCACCTGCACTCCTTTCGAACCGGCCATCGGTGACGTCCTCCGCCATGCTTCGACCCTGTCTCTCCATCCTTCGGGCCTCGCTCCCCTTCCGGCGTTCGCGCCCAGTCGTCGTCCTGGGACTGGTCTTCCTGGTGGGGGTGGGCTGCGGCCCCGAACCGGCGCCCGAGCCCCCGGCGCCCGAGCCTGCGGCACTGCCCGAACCGGCGCCCGAGCCCGAACCCGAGCCGGAGCCCGCGGCCCACCCCGACCCCGACGCCCTGGAGCGGATGCTCGAAGAGGCGGCCACCCATGAGACCCCCGGCGCCTGGACCGAGGCCGTCCTCGCCGAGCTGACCCTCCCGCAGAAGGTGGGGCAGATGATCATGCCCTGGGTCCTGGGCGACTTCTCCCCCGAGGGAAGCGCCTCCTTCCAGCGGATGGCCGAGATGATCGACCGCCACGAGATCGGCGGGGTCATCATGTCGGTGGGGACCCCCATGGATGTGGCGACGAAGACAAACCTCTTCCAGCGCCGCTCCAACCTCCCCCTCCTGGTGAGCGCCGACCTGGAGACCGGCGCCGGCTTCCGCATGCGGGGCGCCGTCCACCTCCCCGGCGCCCACGACCTGGGTGGGGCGACCAACTTCCCCTCCCTCATGGCGGTGGGGGCCACGGGAGAGCATTTCCTCGCCTACGAGATGGGGCGGATCACCGCGCTCGAGGCCCGGGCGGTGGGGGTGCACCTCCCCTTCGCGCCGGTCCTCGATGTGAACAACAACCCCGACAATCCCATCATCAACACCCGCTCCTTCGGCGAGGACCCGGCGCAGGTGGGGGCGCTGGGGGCGTGCTTCGTCCGCGGGGTCCAGGCCCATGGCGCCATCGCCACCGGCAAGCACTTTCCCGGTCATGGCGACACCGAGACCGACTCCCACCTGGCCCTCCCGGTGATCCAGGTCGAGCGGGACCGCCTCGAGTCGGTGGAGCTCCGGCCATTCCGCGACGCCATCGAGGCCGGGATCGGCGCCATCATGACCGCGCACATCGCCATGCCCGGGGTGACCGAAGACGACCGCCTCCCGGCCACCCTCTCCCGAAATGTCCTCACCGGCCTCCTCCGCCAGGAGATGGGCTTCGACGGCCTGGTGGTCACCGATGCCCTCGACATGAATGCCATCGATCGCCTCTACTCCCGCGAAGAGGCGGCGGCGCAGGCGGTGCTGGCAGGGGCCGACATCCTCCTCATGCCCCCCGATCCGGGGGCCGCCATCCGCGGGGTGGTGGAGGCGGTCCTTTCAGGGAGGATCTCCGAGGCGCGCATCGACGATTCGGTGCGCCGCATCCTCCGGCAGAAGGAGGCGCTCGGACTCCACCGGGAGCGCACCGTCGAACTCGAGGCGGTCCACCGGACGGTGGGCATTCCCGCCCACCTGGAGCGCGCCCGCGATGTGGCGGAGCGCTCCCTGACCCTCCTGAAGAATGACGGGGGCCTTCTCCCCCTCCTGGGCACCCGCAGCGCCGACGTGGTCTCGGTGACCTACCGCCGCCAGAATGACCTCATGGGGGGCCGGGCCTTCGACCAGCGGCTCCGGCAGACCTATCCGGGGCTCGAGACCCGCACCATCGGCCAGGCCACCGAGGCGCGGGAGTACGATCGCATCCTGGAGCGGGCCCGGCGGAGTGACCTGGTGGTCCTCTCCCTCCATGTGACCGCGGTGGCGTACGCCGGCGACGTGGCGGTGCCCGAGGCACTGGCGGAGCTGGTGGAGTCGCTGGCCCGGGAGGGGATCCCCCACGTCGTGGTCTCCTTCGGCAACCCCTACCTCCTCAGGGAATTCCCCCGGGCCCGGGCCTACCTCCTGGCGTGGAGCGGATCGGAGGCGAGCCAGCGCGCGGCTGCCGGAGCCCTCTTCGGCGATGTGCCGGTGGGCGGGTCCACTCCCACCCGGATCCCCCCCGACTTCGAGATCGGCGACGGA
>SLSF01000110.1 GCA_007130605.1 Gemmatimonadota bacterium
CTTCCGGTGTCCGGTCCACCGGCGCCCGTATGATCTGCCAGTGTCCCTTCGCCATGTGGTACCGGCACGCGTAGAGCGGCTCTCCTCCGAGGACCCCGATGCGCCAGTCGAAGGTCGATGGGGTCCACGCCTGGGCCACCAACAGGTCGGACTGGGCGAAGAGCGCCGGCAGTTCCTCCTCGAGTCCGGCCGCGTCCTTCGCCTTCACCACCCCCTGCGAGAACGCCCCGTCGGGGCGCTTGAGAACACACGGGAGCCCCACCTCTCCCTCGATCTCATCCACATTCCCGCGATGAACCACGAGGGTGCGCGGCGCCGGAATCCGGTGGCGTTGGAAGGCCTCCGCCTGGAAGACCTTGTTGGAGCAGCGGATGATGGACTCGGGGTCGTCCACCACGACGAGCCCCTCGTGCTCGGCACGACGCGCCAGCCGGTACGTGCGGTGATCCACTCCCGTGGTCTCCCGAAGGAAGAGGGCGTCGTACTCCACGATCCGTCCCGTATCGTCGGGGGACAGGACCTCGGCGTGGATTCCGAGCTCCGCCGCCGCGCGGATGAACTTCCGGATCGCCCGCTCGTTGGA
The DNA here is from genome assembly GCA_007130605.1 of Gemmatimonadota bacterium. Taxonomy (GTDB): domain Bacteria; phylum Gemmatimonadota; class Gemmatimonadetes; order Longimicrobiales; family Gaopeijiaceae; genus SLBA01. Next base: position 584 of record SLSF01000110.1, read on the forward strand.
GGGCGGCGAGGGGTCCTCCGGATCCCATAGGATCGCCAGACTCCATTTCGCCTCGCGGGGAACCACCGGAGCACGGCGTCGGAAGAACCGGGCGGCCTGCTCCAGCACGAAGGGCACATGGTCGTCGGGCACATCGGTGCCGGCGACGAGCCGGATCGCGTGGATGCGCCAGGGTCCGAATCCCTTCTCCGCCTCGGGGTCCGGATCCCGCCGGAACCGTGCGCGAAGCATTGGAGCCGGGAACTCGTTGAAGAGCGCCCGGGCCAGCGGATCGTATCGGCGGGCCAGGTTTCGGCCGAAGTAGATGGAGAGATCGAAATCGGCGGAACGAAGGGGACGCAGCGCCCGCTGGACCAGGTCGTCCACCTCGTTCGACACGCTCCGCATGACCGGAGAGAGATGGAGGGCCTGCAGTGTGGCCACCGAGGGGAGCGGACGGTGCCCCCGCGCCTGGGCGAGAAGTGACACGTAGTATCCGAGGGTCTGGTAGCCGTATCGGCGACAGAGGTTGTAGACCGCGGCCCCGCGAAGCTCCTGGTACTTCGGATCGGTGAGGTACTCGCGGGCGGTGACCACCTCCACGCCCTCGACCTCGAAGGGCCACCGCTCGGGCGCCTCGACCACCACGATGGGAATCACGACCGATGCCCGGTCATGATGGAGGCTCGATCACCAGGAAGTTGGCGTCGTAGGTGAGCACCCCCAGGAGGATCGCCCCCAGCACCCGCTGGATCGGGAGCCGGTAGCGCTGGGACCCCGTCAGGGGATTGTCTCGAAGTGGATCCGCCAGGAGCACCTCTCTCTCGTCGGGATCATAGCCGGCGAGCACCACGAAATGACCGGTGGGTTCCCCGCGGAGGTCATCGTAGTGGAGGCGATCGGTTCCCGTTTCCCGTGCGCACCCGTAGAGATAGGTGGCCGACAAGCCGGTCAGGATGGGTCGCCCCTTGCGCAGATAGCCGCGGAGCAGCTCGGGGGTCAGCTCCTTGTGAACGATCTTTCCCCCGAGCCGGAGGAACTCCAGGTACGCCCGGGTCGCCACCTGGAGTTTCGGGTCCTTCTTCTCGTTGGCCTGGGCCCGGAGCTGGGCCGAGAGATCCTCCACCGGCGGGTCGAACCAGGACGGATCGAAGACCGTGAGATTGTAGGTGTAGATCGTCGCGTCGAAGCCCCTCCGAAGCGCGTCCTGCGCCAGGTAGACCGCGAGGGTACCGGCCGAATCGAGCGCCGGCACCTCGTCGATGAGGGCCGGGAGCGAGACCTCGAGTCCGTAGTACCCGTATATGGCATGAAGACAGGTCGGCCCGCACGTGCTGTCGTCGGGCTGCGGGAGGATCTCGACCACGAGATCCGATGCATGGAGGGGGAGCGACATGGTCAACCGGGCCCCGGGTCTGAAGGAAGAAGGCGCCGTCCGCGACGGGTCAGGCCCCAAGCCGGTGGATTGCGGAGAGGAGTGCCCTTAAGATCGCCTGTCTGCGATCCGGGGTGCAAGGCGGACGGGGGACCCGGGGTGGTCCACGTCTACCCCAGGGTCACCTCGACCCGGAGGATCCCGGCGCCGGCCAGGGGGATCGCCGACGGGTCCGTCTCCACACCGTCGACCCGGCAGGAGGCCACCCCTCGGCTCACACCCTCAGGATTCCGGACCCGGAGTTCGACCCGGAGCTCTCCGACCTGGATCTCCACCTCGAATCCGTCCCACCCCCGGGGTATGCAGGGGTTCACCCGGAGCTCCGAACCCTGCCGAGACACCCCCAGCACGTCTTCGAGGGCGACCCGCCAGAGCCATCCGGCCGCCCCGGTGTACCAGCTCCACCCTCCCCGACCCACGTAGGGCTCCGTTCCATAGACATCGGCCGCCACCACGTAGGGCTCGACCCGGTAGCGAAGGGCCTCGTCCGATCCGGGAGGGCGACGGTTGGGAAGCAGCAGGTGGAGGAGTTCACCCGCCCGGTCCCCGTCCCCGCTCCGGGCGAGGGCCCGTACCAGCCAGGTGGCCGCGTGGGTGTACTGGCCACCATTCTCACGCACCCCCGGAGGATATGCCGCGATGTACCCCGGGTCCGGACCGATCCCGGTGAAGGGTGGTGTCAGGAGGAGCGCGATCCCATCCTCGGTGCGGACCAGCTCTCTCCAGGCGGAGTCGAGCGCCACCGCTGCCCGGTCGGGATCCGCCGCACCCGAAATCACGCTCCAGGACTGGGCGATGGAGTCGATGCGCGCCTCGGTGGAGTCGCGGGATCCCAGGGGGGTACCATCGTCGAAGAAAGCCCGACGATACCACTCCCCGTCCCACCCGTGCCGCTCGATTGCGTCCAGCACAGTCTGGCTCCAGCCCTCCAGCCTTCGGGCCTGTTCCTCGTCGGAGCGGGCGCGGGCAAGCGGGATCAGGAGTCGGCAGACATCGATGAAGAACCAGCCGAGCCAGATGCTCTCGCCCCGACCCTCGTGGCCCACCCGGTCCATTCCGTCGTTCCAGTCCATGGTGCCGATGAGGGGGAGTCCCCTGGGGGAGAGGAGCTCCGCGGTCCGCCCCACGGCCCTGAGCGCATGCTCCCAGAGGGTCCCGGTCTCGTCGGAGACCGCAAAAGCGTCGTACCGTTCGTGGGTCCCCTCCGGGAGAAGGTCGCCCTCCAGCCAGGGGACCCTCCGGTCGAGCACCGAGGGATCCCCGGTCCAGTTCACGGTCTGCGCGAGCACCCAGGGGAGCCAGAGGAGATCATCGGAACAGCGGGTCTGGACGCCGCGGGTGGTGCCCGGGTGCCACCAGTGGAGCACGTCGCCGGCACGAAACTGCCGCCGGGCCGCCTCCTCCAGGTGAGCCTCGGCGAGCCCGGGGTCCAGGGGAAGGAGGGTGTAGACATCCTGGAGCTGATCGCGGAAGCCGAATGCGCCCCCCGACTGATAGAACCCGGTGCGACCCCGCAGACGCGAGTTGATCGTCTGGTAGGTGAGCCATCCGTTCATCACCTGGTCCAGGGCCGGATCGGGCGTGCGCACCCGGATCCGTCCCAGGTAGTCCGCCCACTCTGCGCTCGTCGTCTCGTCCAGATCGGTCTCCGGTGGCTTGGATCTCAGGTCGCCCAGCACTGCATCGAGGGCCTGGTCGCCGTCGGAGTGGTCGACGGCTCCCAGGAAGAAGGTGACTTCGGACCACTCGCCGGGCTCCAGGAGGAGCTCCCGCCGGATCACCCCGCAGGAGGCCCCCCTGGGCACTCCCCGTTCACCGGGCTGATTTCGGGCCATTCCGGCGGGCGCCCGCACGGTGGGGTCCGAGTCGGATCCCAGGAACTCCATCCGGTCCGTGGCCATCCCGTGGGCGGCGGCATCTGCGGCCAGGAAGGCCAGCTTCCCGGAAAAGGCGAGGGAGTACCGGTTTCGTGCCAGGACCACTGAGCGTTCGGGGTCGAACCGCACATGGAGGCGGCCCGTGGTATGCAGGGGATGCGAACCCAGAACCCAGTCGGCGAAGAAGGTCACCGAGATCCGGCGAAGGGCCTCTCCGCGATTGCGGAGGCGGACCCGCACCATCTTGGCCGGGAGCGTGGGGTGGAGCGACCAGGTGATCTCCTCATCGAGTCCATCGCTGGAGGTGGCCATGCGGGTCCGGCCCCACCCGTGTCGAATCCCATGCTCCCGCTGCATCCCCAGGGGACCCGGGGTAGGCGTCCAGCTCCGCGCGCTCTCTTCGTCGCGCAGGTAGAGGACCTCGCCCCGCAGGCCGAGCACGGGATCGTTGTGCCAGGGGGTCAGCCGGAACTCTCCGGCATCTTCGATCCAGGTGAAGCTTCCGCCCGATTCGGTGACCAGGAAGCCGATGTCGTCCCGGGCGATGACATTGACCCAGGGTGCCGGTGTCACCTCGCCCGCCCCCAGCTCGATGACGAACTCTCCCGACTCCTGGTCGAAGCGCCCGAGTTCTCGGGAGCCCTCGTGGGAGGCCTCGGTGGGGATCGGCTCGGGCGCCGGCGTGGTGGGAGGAGGCCTCGGCGGGATCCCCTTCGTTCTCGAGCCGGGGGACGGCACCGGACGCGCATCCCGAAGCTGGGCTTCCAGGGAAGGCCCCCAGGTCCGGAGTCGGAAGGCGGCGAGGGCCCGGAGGCGGACCCGCTCCTCGGTATCCAGATCCTGTCCCCGCACGATATGGATCCCGCCCCGCTTCCCCAGCAGGTCGTCGGCCCCGGCGTCCGCCAGCCGGTCACGAACCCGGTTCCGGAGCTGGTCCTGGTACTCGCCCGCCGCCGCCTGGTCCACGATCACCAGGTCGACCTCCTGCCCCCGGTGCGCCCACCACCGCTGCGCCCGGACCAGGGGAGAGAGAATCCCGCTCCCTCCTCCCTCCCCATCCTCCTGCGCACCCTCCATGAGAATGAAGGGGATGTCGCCCGAGATCCCCCACCGCCAGAGCGAAGACTGCCGAAGATCGACCTCGGTCCCCACCGATCCCGGCCCCGCGGGGTGGAGCACATGGGCCAGCAGCTCTTCCCAGACCACGGGGTCGTCGACCTCGGCGTTCAGCCGCAGCATCTCCCCCTCGGCCCGGGCTCGTGCCTGCACCAGGGACCACTCCCGTCGGTTCGGCGAACGGAGATCGGCCGCCCGCCGCAGAACGGCATCGCGATCCTTCCCGACCACCAGGAGGAAGGTCAGGTGGATGTCCTCCCAGGGTCCGAGCTCCAGGTCGAGGACTCCGGCCGCCACCGGATCCAGTGGGTGGTGCGGGGTCCGGGGACAGTCCAGTCGTTCGGGCCTGTCCAGGGCGGCCGGACGGTCGGGTGAGCCCCTCCGGCCCAGGTAGGCCTCTCGGCTCGTGCCCCACCGCAGGGGGGGAAGTGTTCCATCGCTCCCCAGGATCGTGGTCAGGAGGACCGGAGCGGTGCCTTCGGGCTCCCGGCCCCTCCGTTCGAAGAGAATCCCCTCCCCTTCGGGAAGCGCCTCGGCCCGCACGAAGAGCTTGTGAAAGGCCGGATGCCTGAGGTCGCCCTGGGTGGGGGCGAGGGCGATATCGGCCGCGACTGCGAGGCGCAGTCGCCGGGAATGGGGAGACTCGTTGGCCAGGAGGAAGTGGCGGACTTCGGATCCCCCGTCGGGCGGGAGGAAGACATCCATGCGGACACGAAGCCCCTTCGCCTTCCGGATGAACTCCGCCCTGTGGGCCTCGAAGATGAGCTTGGGCTCCTCGGAGGCCGGAGTGTCCGGTCCCGGGAGGGGGCACCAGCTCTCGTGGGTGTCGAGATCGAGGAGGACGAGCTGCGGTCCTCCCGCAGGCGCACCCGCCCCGACCCAGCCGCGCATGATGGACCAGTCGCCCCAGCGACTCCCTCCCCGGCCGTCCGGCCCCATGGCCACCACGAGATTGCCACTGGCCAGGTGGTGGCTCGGTGGAGGCATCCGTTCCACTGGCGGGGACCAGCGGCGAATTCCCGGTCCGGTCCCGCTGAGCTTCACCGGAACCGAACGATCCACCCACTCCCGCTCCACCGGCCGTCGCCATGGAATCCGCTCGAAGAGATAGGGCTCGATGGCACGGATGCCGGGGTCCCGGTGGAAGCGCTCCACCAGCCGGTTTCCGGTGAGATGATTCCCCAGCGCGGCCAGGAGCATTCCATGATGGTGGCTCATGTAGCTGCGGACGACACGGGGCTTTTCCCGCCACTCGGCATCGCGCCCGAAGTCCAGGGCCTCGTAGGGGCCCCAGGGTCCCATCCCTCCGAGCGCAGTGATGGCCTTCAAGTTCCGGAACGCTGCACCGGGAGCCAGCGAGATCGCCATGAGGGATGCGTAGGGGGCCACCACCTGGCGACTCCCCCCGGTGCGGCGCAGGCCCAGCAGAGGCACCCCGAAGGCGCGATACTGGTAGTGACCCTCGGGGCTCAGCACATGGTATCCCGACTCGGAGACCCCCCATGGGATTCCCAGCTTCTTCCCATGGTCGCGCTGCACCCCCACCGCCCGGCGACATGCGTCCTCCAGCACACTTTCGGGTGGACAGCGCATGAAGATCATCGGCATCAGGTACTCAAACATCGTTCCGGCCCAGGAGAGGAGCACCGTCCCCCGACGAGTCCACTTGAAGGGTCGACCCAGATGCAGCCAGTGGGTGGGCGGTGCATCGCCCACCGACATGGTGATGGCGCTGGCGAGCCGGGCCTCGGAGGCCAGGAGGTCGTAGTGATTGGCGTCGAGTTCGCCCTCGGTCACCGAGAGCCCGATCCGGAAGAGCTCCCGCTGGTTGTCATAGAGGAAGGTGAAGTCCATCTCCCTGTACCAGCGGTCGAGTTCGGACATGAGGTTGGACAGGTCACGCAGGAGGAAGCGGACTGTACCACGGGCCTCCTCCAGTCCCCGTTGGAGTGGGTCGGAGGGCTCGGCGTCCGGGGCCTCCCCCTGGAGTTCACGGGACAGGATCACATTCAGTCGTCGGAGCGAGGGAATCCCCGATCCCTCCGGCAGGACCCGGGCATTCAGCGCCTGCGCCGCATCACCGTCGACGAACTCCGAACGTAGCCAGGGAAGGAGGACCAGGAGTTCGTCCAAGGCTCGCTCCACATCCCCCCTGAGATGGCTCACCCATGCATGCACCGCATCCCACCGCTCCACATCCTCCGGATCGGAGCGGGGAACCTGCAGCCGCAGGAAGGCCTCGTCGAAGGTCGCGATCCGCCGGTCCCGGAGCTCCTCCATGGCCCGCACGAACCGGGGAAGGCCCGACTCCCAGGCTTCGAGGAGCTCGGTCTCGACCCACGCCTCCAGATCCTGGATCTCGTGGAGGAGAGATTGGGCAGTCCCACTCCCGCGGATGAATTCCAGGGTCTCGCGCACCACCCTTACGGTGTCGAGGATTCCTTCGACCTGATCGTGGGTCCAGAGAGGCCGGGTCCGGGCATCAAAAAGGGCTTCCCTCGTCGACAGGAATCCCGCCGCGAGGTTCCCGCTGTCCACCGTCGACACGTACTGCGGGTCGAGGGGCTCGCAGCTCACCGTATCGTACCAGTTGTAGAAATGACCGCGGTAGCGGGCGAGGCGATGCATCCCGTCGACGGTGCTCCGCACCCGGGTGATGAAACGGCTCGTGCCCACGAACCCCAGGTCCCACGCGGTGACCGTGGCCACGAGCCCCATGCCGAGATTGGTCGGGGAGGTCCTCCGGGCGACCTCACGTCCCGGGGACTCCTGGAAGTGGTCCGGAGCCATCCAGTTCCCCTCGGGACCCTGGAAGGCCTCGTAGTAGCCCCAGGTGCGCCGGGCCAGCGACCGGGCGACCTCCCTGGGAAAGATGCCGCGGGGCTCCCGGATCGGCCGGCGGCTCCGACGAACGATCTCACCGACAAGGGGAGAGAGGAACCAGAGCGCCAGAAGGGGAAGGGCCGCCATGGGGATGAGGGAGGGCACCACCAGGAGGCTGACGAATATAGCCAGGGCGAGGGCGGGGCCCTGCCACATGCTGCGAGAGAGCCACCAGAAGCCGTCACGGCGACGAATCCTCCGTGCCATGAGTGCCGACGACGTCCACTCCAGGAGCCCCTCACGACTCACGTATACCCGATACACGGTGCGGACGACGGCGTCGCCGGCATTCCAGGCCTCGAAGGGGAGGAACGCGAGCTCCATGCCCCAGCGACCGAGGGCCCGCCCCAGGGCACGAAGCTCGACCTCGAGATCGGCCTTCCGCGGTATCGCCCGAAGTGTGCGAAGGGCGGCATCGACCGTTCCGGTCAGGAATGGGAGTCCCAACACGAGGACCACCAGGAGGGTCCAGAGGGTGCCGTAGGCGGATGTAAGGAGAACCCAGCCTGCCAGGAGCGAGAGGAGAAGGGTCGGGGGCTGAAGCGATCGCCGGAGATTGTCCAGGATCATCCAGCGACCCAGCGGAGAAATCCGGTTCTCGAGACGGGTACCGTCCGCCCCCGGAACTCGTGGAAAGAGCCAGGGGAGGAGTTGCCAGTCCCCGCGGATCCATCGATGTGCCCGCCTGGCGTAGGCCAATGGATGACCCGGGAACTCCTCGAGAAGGGTCAGGTCCGAGACGAGACCCGCTCGCCCGTGGGCCCCCTCGAAGAGGTCATGGCTGAGGATCGCATTGTCGGGGGTTCGCCCGGCGAGACTCGCATCGAACGCCTTCACATCGAAGATCCCCTTGCCTGCGAAGATCCCCACGTCGAAGAGGTCCTGGTAGACATCGAAGGCGGCGCGTGAATACAGGTCGAGCCCCTGCACCCCTCCATAGATCCGACTGAAGATCGACCCCCCGTCAGGTTCCGGAAGGGGTTCCAGTCGGGGCTGAAGCACCGAGTAGCCCCGTATGATCCGTCCCTGCTTCCCCACTTCCGCCCGATTGAGCGGATGGGCCAGGGTGCCCACCAGTCGGGCCGCCGCGTCCTGCGGGAGGCGGGTGTCGGCATCGAGGGTGAGGACGAAGGGGGTCCGCTCGAGCCGGCGCGGGTCTCCCTCGGCCACCCAGAGGCTGGAGGGCCGACCGAGAAGAAGTTGGCCGAGTTCGACCAGCTTTCCCCGCTTGCGCTCCCATCCCATCCAGCGGCGCTCGATCCGGTTCCAGCGGCGACCGCGGTGCAGGAGGAGGAAGGGGGAGTGTCCATCCCGCCCGTAGCGCCGATTCAGGCTCTGGACCCCCCGGATCGCAACGGTGAGCACCTCCTCGTCCTCTTCGGTCCGCTCCTGGTCGGAATCGGGAAAATCGGAGACCAGCGCGAAGGTGAGATTCGGATCGGGATTGGCCCGGTGGTTCGACTCGAGGGTCCGGAGAAATTCACGGACATCGCTGCGGGAGGAGAGGAGCACGGGCACCGAGACGACCGTGTGGAACCCATCGGGAATCCCCTCTCGCATATCCAGACGAGGAAGGGCGTGGGGGACGAAGAACTGGCCCGCCATCCGATTGGCGAGAGCCACTGCCACACCGACGGCCGGAACCAGGGCCAGAAGAACCGGGACCATCGAGGAGCCCGTCAGACCCGAGAAGGCGCCTCCCCCCGCCAGCCAGGCGAACCCTGCCACCAGGAGGACCGCGAGCACCCCGATCCCTCCGAAGTAGACCACCCCCGCCCACCGCCTGCGCCGAGCAGGGGTGCCACCCGGAGGCACCCGGTTCCCCAATGCCTCATGGACCGCGGCCTGCCCCTCGTCCAGGAGGTAGTAGCCCACGTGACCCTCCCGGGCCCGTCCGGCGTGCGACCGAGCCTGGTCGAGGGCCACGCGAGCCACCTGCTCTTCATCGTCGTCGACTTTGCGGGAGAGCCTCTCCACCTGGTTGCGGTAGCGATCGCGCGTTCGGAAGTCCATTCGGGAGTAGACACCGGACGGATCCTGTCGGAGGATCCGCTCCACCCCGCTGAGTGCCTCGACGACATCGCGCCAGTCCTGGGCTGCCAACGTCCGGAGCGCCAGAATGTAGGGTCCCACCTCGAAGGACTTTTCCCCTCCCGTCAGCCCCTCCAGAAGCTCCTCGAGAAGGATGAGTCGCAGAAAAGAAGGGAGTGCCCAGAGTTCGGCCAGCCGGAGCGGGTGGACTTCCTGATAGCCCTCCACGAAGAGAGAGATCTCGTCGATGTCGAGTCGCCCGCGATCCCGGCGGACCAGCGCACCCGCAATGATCTCGATGCGGGGATGCCCCTCCGAGCCGTCCTGAGGCCCATCCAGGCCCGGCAGGCGCTTCAGGAACTGGGAGGTGATCGCGCCATCGAGGGTCTGCAGCGCCTCGGCCACGATGAAGTCGTTCTCGAGGAGCCAGTCGCGACCGCCCCCCGAAAGGGAAGCGAATCCCTCGGAGGGAGGTTCTTCACGGCATCGCTTCAGGAAGCCACCGAAGCCTCGATCCACCTGCCGAAGCCGGCGCCGAATCGACCGCTCCCGGATGGAAGTGGCGCCCGGCACATGGCCGGCGGCGAGCCGATGCCCGTCCTGACGGGACGCATGGGTCAGGAACGGAGACATCGCAAACCAGTCACCTCATGGCCCGATAGGGCCCTGGGAATGAAGGATCCCGGGTGCGGATCCGGTTGGACTCGGGAACGCTGTGTGGCCAGGCGGTGCGCGCCGCCGTCAGGTCCTGAAGCACCAGGACCGGCCGATCCAGCCCCATCAACACCTTCATGGCGGTCCCACCGAGCCGCCAGCCGAGTCCACCGCCTCGGCCATGCGCGCTCAGGACCACGAGATCCGCCTCTCCCCCTTCGGCCACCGCTCTCCGGCAGATCGACTGCGCCGTCCCACCTGTCGACCCGGACACGACCTCGACCTCGATGTCGACGCCCGCGTCCGCCAGGCGCCGCGCAGACGCTCCAAGGTACGCATCGGCCTCGGCTCGATTCGCCTGAACGATCCGGTCCACGAGCTTTCGCGTGGTACCGGCTCGGGGCATCCGGCTCACCACCTCGGGAAGGTCGAGGACATGGACCACATGGAGCCGCGCCTCGGAACTGCGGGCCAGATCACCCGCCACCTTCAGCGACCAGTCACTCCGAGGCGAACAGTCGACGGGGGACAGGATCCTCCGGAAGTTGATCGGAGCCGCTTTCGCCTCTTCGCTTTCAGGAGTGTACCCCGCAACCAGAAGGATCGAGCACCGTGCATTCAGGAGGACCGCGACCGCCGTGCACCCGATCTCGAGCTGACTGCTCTGGCCCACTCCGTGGGGAGTGAGCGCCACCAGATCGTATTCCCCACGCTCGGCCAGATCGACGATGACCTCGGCGGGGCCACCCTCGACGATGTGCGTCTGAACATCCAGCCCGGCTTCACGGACGAGTTCAGCCTGACTCGCAAGGTATCGTGCCCGGTTCGCTCGCGCGAGACGACACGCCATCGGATCGGAAGGACGGTGTCGGTCGCCTGCGGCCGCACCGGGAAGTACATGGAGGAGGTCGACTCGCGAGTGGAAGGCCTTCGCCACCGCCATCACGTGAGGGAGCACCGATTCGGCGCGCACGGAGCCGTCGAGGGGAACGAGAATGCGACGGATCATGATGTGGCTCCCCGTGACTGGGTGACTGTCGGGAGGTGGCTCGGGATCCCGAGCCTCGCCTCCCACTGCGTCCTGAAAATCGCAAGGGTCGGACCACCGACGCTCCGCAGTGTCGGTCCCCGTCGTATCAGGACAAACGGCACTGGATCGCCATCTTCACGTCTGGGTTCGCCCATCCTCGAAGGGGCGAAACAGCCCAATCCCCCCGACACCCCGTCCCACTGAAGCGAGAGGAGTACGGACGGCGACGAAGCCGTGTCGAGAGCCGATTTCAGAACCCCACCGGCCGAGAGAAGTTGCCGACCTCCGACGCCTCGGTCCTTCACGGCCAACCAAAAATCGCCGAGGGGGCTGCACCGGCTCGTCCGCGAGCCAGGTCATCGGGCTCCGTCCAGAAGTGCCGTGCGGCGGTGGTGGTGAGCCGAATCTCCCATCCCGCGTGCGGGTCCGAACCCACTGGAAGGGCGACATCGATTCGCCAGAGCCGCTGGGATTCGGGGGGAAAGGCCGCCAGCAGTCCGATCCCCACCCCCACCTTCATCCCGCCGTCGGCCCCGAACGGTGCTTCGCCCGCCCGGATCCACCCCGCATCTGCGAAGCCTGCAACGCCCACCGATCCGTGCCGGGTCAGACGACCGATGGCCCATCTCTCTTCGAGTCGCACGACCGCTCGCCTGGCGCCGACGCTTCGTGAAGCGGAGTAGCCGCGCACTCCGCCCTGACGGTCACCGAGCAGGAGCTGAAAGGGTACCCGCGGGCGCCATGCACCACTGAGTTCCACGCTCCCGATCACCAGATGGGCATCGGCCGGCTTGAAGTACCATGCCAGTCGACCACTCCCCACCAGAGAGTCCCATCGGTCCGTCTCCGGGTCCCGGCGCGCTTCACCCTGGACTCGTAGCGCGCCGAATGACGCGGCCGAACCCACCCCTGCGTAGAGATCGGCGGCAATGAACACGTCGTTGTCATGGTTCCCGAGGCGAGAGGTGCCTCGACCCACGACCGTGCCGAGCTGGACCCCCGTTGCCACATCCTGAGCCCCGGTGAGTGCGTCGAAGCCCCGCACCGTCATGAAGGAGAGTGCGCGCACCCCAAGGACAGCGCTGGTCCTGAGGTTACGGTAGGCGGGGGCGGGAGGCCCGATCCCGTCGGTCGTGTCCGCGACGAGTCCCGAGTCAGAGACGATCACGGCGCGTCTCGCCGGGGTGACGGACTCCGCCGTCACCAGGACTCCTGCGAATGCGCTGTACCGTCCGAGGCCCAGGCGGCGCACCCCTCCCAGGTCCCAGAGCCGCCGTTCCACCTTGAGTGAAAGCCCGTCACCCTCGGGGAGCACGAAGTCCAGAGATCGGTTCACGTCGCTGAACCCCACATGCCACGCGGTCCGCTGCAGGTCGGTGACGAACGGGACACCCAGCGACACCGAGAGCGTGCTTTCGACCGGTGCGCGCTCGGCGGTCAACGAGAGCCTGTAGGGTTCGCCGCGCAGTTGGTAGGCCGTCGCGTTCACCCCCACTCCTGTCCGGTACGCGAAACCCCGTTCCACACTTCCGGCCAGGTGCAGGCCCCGCCCATCCACATTCCCGTTGCCGAAGCGAAGTGCCGACGGCACGGCTCCTCGGACCCGGATCCCGAACACCGTTGGAATCTCGTCGACGGTCTCGACCTCGATACGGACCCCCTCCTTCGACTCCGCCACCGCCCGGACGCTCGCATCGGCCAGGAAGGGTTGCTGCCGCAGAATTCGTTCCGATTCGGCCCGCTTCCGTTCGGTGCACACGTCCCCTGCCTCGAGCAGAAGGAAGCTGGCGATCGTTTCCATCCTGGAGGTCGTGTGGTGGAGACCCACCCCACGGGCAAGGGGTCGCAGACCCCGTGGGACCGAGAGGAAGGACGGGTCGCGTGGGTTGATGACGACCCTGTGGACCGTTCGCCCATCGCACGACGCAGAGATGATCATCGCCGGGTCCTGAGCCACGGCTTGTGCCGGGGACGCCCATCCTCCCAGGAGGAGCAATGTGGCCACCCCGGCAGCCCACGAACGGGCTCCCCCAAGACAGCGGTGGTTCGTGTGCGGTCCCGTTACCACCTCATCCCTCCGGCAGTCACCATCAGGCGGGTGATCCAGCCGTCCATACGAAGCATGATTTCAGTCATGGTGGGCTCCGAAGCGACCTCACCTGGAAGCGGATTCCGCATCGTCGGAGAAGATCGCCACCTCGACCCGCCGGTTCGCCTGACGCCCCGCCGCGGTCTCATTGGTTGCCAGCGGCTCCCACTCTCCACGGCCGGCGACCCGGATTCGCTGCGTCGCAATGCCCTGGCCCACCAGGTAGTCTCGCGCCGCTTCAGAACGCCGAACGGAGAGACCGTGGTTGTACGTATCACTCCCCACCGAATCGGTGTGACCCACAATGAGGACCTGCGTGTTCGGGTAGTCTCCGAGGCTGACGGCGAGCTGGCGCAGGTGCGCCGCTGCGTCCGGACGGACGGCATGCGAATCGAACTCGTAGAGGAGGCCCGAGGGGAAGGTGACCTGGATGCCCTCCCCGACCCGCTCGACGATTGCGCCCGGGACCTCGGCCTCCAGCTCCGCCGCCTGTCGATCCATCTGGTGTCCGATGACGGCGCCTGCGGCCCCACCCACGACGGCACCGATGATGGCACCCCGCGCAGTCGATCCGGTCTGGGTTCCGATCACACCTCCCACGGCTCCCCCTGCCGCGGTGCCCACCACCGCACCCGTCTCCCGGTGGCCCCAGGAGCTGCACGAGGCCGTGGCAAACCCGATCACGAGGAGGACGATCAGGAATCCGGCGTGCCGCAGTGACGACCGGGCGCCGGAGAAGGGGTGACTACTCATCTTGGAACGTATGGCTTGGGAAAGGCTTCGCATGTTCGTTTCCAGGCATCGAGAAATAGGTTGGTTCCGTGTGTCGAATGTCAGAGAGATCCCTGCCGACCGACCATCACGGGAAGGGTCCGGGCCATGATCCTGAGATCCTCCGCCGGGGATCGCCGGCGGATGTACTCCAGGTCGAACTCGACCTTCGCCCGCACATCATCGAGCGACTGGTCATAGTGCTGATTGATCTGAGCCCAGCCGGTGATCCCCGGAAGGACGGTCTGGCGCTCGGGGTACCGATCCACCTTTCCCCTGAGATCCTGAAAGATTTGCGGCTGTTCGGGACGGGGGCCCACCACATTCATGTCCCCCATGAGGACATTGAACAGTTGGGGCAACTCGTCCAGGCGGTAGGCGCGAAGTACCGATCCCACGGCTGTGATCCGGTCATCGCCGGGAGTGGCCCAAACCTCGGGTGACGCGCTCCCGTCCGATGCGGTGGCCATGGTTCGGAACTTGTACATGGTAAAGAGCTGGCCGCCTGCATCGTGCGCTCGCAGCACATTGTTCGGATCCCGAGGCCCGTGGCGACTCTCCTGTCTCCGACCCCGGCGACGGTCACGCCCCACCCGCTCCTGGGTGTAGAGGATGGGGCCGGCTGAGGTCAGCTTCACGGCAAGTGCGATCAAGCCCATCAGGGGCAGGAGGATCACGACCCCGACAGCGGCCACGAGAACATTCAGGCGCCGGACGTTTCGGTCACTGACCGGTCCCCACTGTCGGCTGTGCGACGGTGCACCGGTCTCGCTCCCGGCCTCCGCCCCGCGAGGGTCCCCCCCGGCCCTCGACTCAGTTCGCACGGGGCACCACCGTACCGGTGACCCGCTTCACGAGCTGGCCGGCTCGCAATGGAGCGTTCTCTCCCATTCCATTGATGAGTGCAAGCTCCGTCAGCGGGATGCTCGAGGGCATTTCCGAGTTGAACTGCTCCAGCGACATGGCTCGCGGGGCGCCATCGATCCGCATGCGCAGCGGCTGTACGGCCAGTGCAGTGGGATCCGAAAGGCGCTGGAAGCTGTCACGCGACCGGGAGAAGGCCGGACCATACGACGCAAATCGGTCGGCCACGGTATAGGAGAGAATCCCCCAGGTGGCTCCACCATATTCAATGAAGGTCACGATCCCGCGCACCCGCTCATCCTGGCCGCCCTGGGCGGCGAACTCGGCGGTCACCGCCCGGTTTCCGTGGATCGTTCGGGTGGATGAAGTCCCTGCCTGCACTCCATCCTGTGCGAGGAAGCCTCGGGCGGCCTCCGCCGCGCTCCCCCGGGCGCCTCGAAGCTGGATCACGGCATCCCTGTCCGGGCTCACTGCGGTGACGGCGTCGGCGGCGTTCTGCTTCGCCCAGC
>SLSF01000038.1 GCA_007130605.1 Gemmatimonadota bacterium
ACGATGTGAATCCCTGCCGGAATCCAACCCCCATCCCAACGGACCCGTTCGATGCAACTTTCCCGTGGTGTCCTGAGCCTCCTCACCGTGGCCCTCATCTTCGCCGTCGTGGGTGGCGGAGTCGCGTGGAGGATCATGACCGATGATTCCGACAATGGCGGCAACCAATCCGAGCTGCCCGACACCGAAGGGGTGGAGGTGGCGTCGGCCGACCTCTTCGCAGGGGCTTCCCCGGTCGCGGGCGCGGAGGTCCTTCAGGACACCCTCTGGATCCATGTGACCGCGAGTGGCGAGGCCGATGCCAATCGGCGGAGTGTCCTGGCTTCGCGTTCCTCCGGGGTCATCGAGGAGGTCTTCGTCCGCGAGAACGACTACGTGGAAGCCGGCAACCTCCTGGTTCAGCTCGACACCATCGAGGCCGCCATCGCCCTGGCGGAGGCCCGGGCTGCGCTGGCCACCGCGCAGGCCGAGTACCAGGAACGCCAGCTCTTCGGGGGAGACGCCGGGGGCCTGATCCAGGGTCTGACGCCCGAGGAGGCGGCGGAACGGGAGCGGCTGATCCGCATCGAATCGGGCCTCGAGGGACGGGAGTTCGACCTGCAGCGGGCCGAGCTCGAGATGGAGCTCACCCGGGTGCGGGCGCCCTTTTCCGGACGGATCGCCGACCTGGAGGCGGTGGAAGGCGCCTTCGTGGGGTCGGGCTCCGACCTCCTGACCCTGGTACAGATCGATCCCATCCGGGTGCAGGCCCAGGTCCTCGAGTCCGACATCCTCTACCTCGACACCGGCCGCCGGGCCACGGTGCGCTTCACCTCGCTCCCCGGCGAGACCTTCGAGGCCCGGGTCGAATCGGTGAACCCTGTGGTCGATCCGGAGAGCCGGGCCGGACGCGTCACCCTGACTCTGCCGAACCCCGACGGGATGATCCGTCCCGGGATGTACGCCTCGGTCACGGTGGATGGACAGGCGTACCCGGACCGGATCCTGGTCCCCCGGGAGGCCATCACCGAGCGGGGCGAGGAGCGGCGACAGGTGGTCTTCGTCGCCGGCAACCTGAACGAACAGGGCGAGGGGATCACCGAGTGGCGATACGTGACCACCGGTCACAGCAACCAGACCCACATCGAGATCATTCCCGGCGAGGGGACCTTCATGGTGGAGCCCGGCGAGATCGTCCTGGTCCAGGGCCATCACTACATCGCTCACGACACGCGGATCCGGCTCACCGACGACGTGGTGGCCGAGGGGGGGATTCCCGGACGATGACTTCCCGACTCCTCTCCTCCTCCAGGCCCTGGTGGGGCGCAGGGATCCTCTCGCCCATCGCACTCCTCCTCTTCCTCCCCGGCTGGGCCACGGGACAGGAGGCCGATCCCCTCACCCTCGAGGAGGCCTTCCGACGGGCCCTCGCCTCGAACCCCGCGTACATCCAGACCTCCAACGACCTGGAGTTGAACCGGATCGATCGCCGGGACGCCTGGCTCAGCATCCTCCCCCAGCCCAGCATCACCTTCCTCAACACCTCGATGAACTGGCAGCGCCAGACCGTCCTCGAGGACCTGGACGGGACGCCCCTCCCGAATCCCGAGACCGCCATGGTACAGACCTCGCGGAGCAACCAGGGGGCGACCCTCGGCTTCACGGTGAACTTCCAGAACTTCCTGAACCTGCGGGAGCAGGAGACCCAGGCCGAACTTCGCCGGACGAATGTGGTGCGGGAGTACCAGGAACTGGAAGCCGATGTGACCCAGGCCTTCTTCGAGGTTCAGGAGCGGGCGGTCACCGTCGAGCTCGAAGAGGAGCTCCTGGAAACCGACCTCCAGAACAAGGAGGCGGCGGAGCGACTCTACCGGCTCGCCCGCCGGGATCGGATCGACCTGGTGCAGGCGGAGCTCGACCTGGCCGAACAGGAGAGTGCCCTCGAGGAGGCCCGCTTCGAGTACGAGAACGCCTTCCTCTCGCTCCGGAACCTCATCGGCGACCCCGACCTGGGGACCTTCCGGATCGCCGAGGTGCCGGTGCGGGTCTTCGATCCGTCGGTCCTGGACGAGGAAGAGCTGGTCTCCTTCGCCCTCGCCCAGGCGCCCCCGGTCCTGCAGCAGGAGGCGTCCATCGAGTCGGCTCGGCGGCAGTTGACCCAGGGGCGCGCGGAGTGGCTTCCCACCCTCAGTGTCAGCCTGAATACCTCGCGGCAGGAGTTCGTGCGGGACAGCGGAGGCGCCTTCCTCCAGCCCCTGCCCGACGCGGGTTGGGACCGGAATGTGGGTTTCCAGCTCAATTTTCCGGATCTGGGGCAGTACTTCAACCGCCAGAACAACCAGCGCTCCCGGGCCATCTCGGTGGAGAACGCCCAGGAGCAGCTCCGACAGGTCCGGATGGAGCTGGACCAGAACATCCGGACCCTCCTGGTAAACCTTCGCTCGGCGTACCGCTCGGTCGAGCTCCAGGACCGCCGTGTGGCCCTCGCCCAGGAACAGCTTGAGCTCCAGTTCGAGTCGTACCGGCTCGGACGGGTGGACTTCCTCCAGCTCCAGGGCGCCACCGAGTCCGCGGCCCAGGCGCGCCGGCAGGCGCTCCAGGCCCGGTACAGCTTCGAGAGCGCCCGCATCTCCCTCGAGCGCGCCCTGGGGGTCCCCCTCGAAGTGCCCGAAGGGGCCTTCATGGAGACCACCGACCTTCCGGGAGGGAACTGACCGTGTCGCTCTCCCGCCTTGCGGTCCGCCGCCCCGTGGCGGTCTCCATGTTCTTCCTGGCCGTGATCCTCCTCGGCCTCATCTCCTTTGCCCGCCTGCCCATCGACCTCCTCCCGGATGTGAGCTATCCGCGGCTGGTCATCTATACCACCTACTCCGATGTGGGACCTTCGGAGATCGAGCGTCTCATTACCGAGCGGGTCGAGGCGGTGGTGGCGGCCACACCCGGGGTGGAGCGGACGTCGTCGGTCTCCCGCGAGGGCGTCAGCCTGGTGACCCTCCGCTTCGGGTGGGGCACCGACATGGACTTCGCCATGCTCAATGTCCGGGAGCGGCTGGACAATGTGCGGGGAAGCCTACCGGACCAGGCGTCGCGTCCGCAGATCCTCAGGGTCGACCCCGAGTCCGAGCCCATCATGGTGCTCTCGGTGGCCGGATCCGACCTCTGGGAGACAAAGGAGCTGGCCGAGAACGTCTTCCGAAGGCGCCTCGAACAGCTCGACGGGGTGGCGCAGGCCCAGGTCACCGGGGGGCTCGATCGGGAGATCGTCGTGGAGGTCGTTCCGGAACGGCTCCAGGCGTACGGGCTCTCCATGCAGGATGTGGCCAATGCCCTCGACGCGGCCAACTTCCAGAGCAGTGGAGGGACCATCCGCGAGGGGCGGGCCCGCTTCCCCCTCCGGACCCTGGGTGAGTTCACCCATGTGGACCAGATCCGCGACGTGGTGGTGTCGGGAGGACAGACCGGCGGTGCCGGGGGACGTGTGCATGTCAGGGACATCGGGGTCGTCCATGACGGCTTTGCCGAACGCGACGCCCTGGCGCGGTACAATGGCCAGGAGGCGGTGGGACTCCTCGTCTTCAAGGAGTCGGGGGCGAACACCGTTCGTGTGGCCGAGATGGTGGAGGAGGTGCTCACCCTCCTCCAGGACGAATTCCCCGAGGTGGCCCTCGATGTGGCGACCTCGCAGGCCGGCTTCATCAGCGACTCCATCGACAATGTGGTCTCCGCCCTCATCATGGGAGGAGTCCTGGCCTTCCTTGTCCTCTTCTTCTTCCTGAGGGAGCCCCGGTACCCTGTGGCGGTGGCTCTGGCCATCCCCATTTCGGTGGTGGGGACCTTCGCACTCATGGATGCCTTCGGGGTGTCGCTCAACATCATGAGCCTGGGTGGACTCGCCCTCGGGGTGGGGATGCTGGTGGACAACTCCATCATCGTCCTCGAGAACATCTTCCGGCATCGGGAAGGGGGTGCCGATGCCGTCGAGGGCTCCGCCGAGGGCGCTCGCGAGGTGGCCGGTGCGATCACCGCCGCAACGCTTACCACCATCGCGGTCTTCCTTCCCATCATCTATGTGGAAGGGGTGGCCGGGGAGCTCTTCCGGGACCTCTCCCTCTCGGTCGCCTTCTCGCTTCTGGCCTCTCTCCTGGTGGCACTGACCCTCCTGCCCACCATGGCGGCACGCTTCCGCATCGGGGAGCCCCCGACCGAGACGACGGGACCGGGCCGGATCACTCCGGGGCCCCGACCGAAGGGGATTTTCCGGACCGCGGGATGGATCCTCCGCACCCTCTGGCGCTTCCCCTTCTGGGTCCTCCGCCTCGTCAAGGGGGTCGTCATCGAGCTCCTCCGCTTCTGGGCCGGCACGGTGGGCAAGGGGATGTCCACCCTCTTCGGGCCCCTCCTGAGGGGTTTCGACCGGGGCTTCGATGCCTTCGCCGCACAGTACCACCGGGCCCTCGACTGGTCCCTGGACCATCGTGCAGGGGTCCTCGGCATGGCGGCTCTGGCCCTGGGCCTCACCGCCCTCGCCGGCTTCACCCTCGACCGGGACCTCCTCCCCCGGGTGGACCAGGGGTCCTTCGAGGTGGGGCTCGAGCTTTCCGAGGGGACGGCCCTCGATCACACCGACGAGATCGCCCAGGCGATGGAACGGATCCTCCTGGACCACCCCGATGTGGATGCGGTCTTCGGTACCGTGGGGCGTGACCCCCGGCAGTTCACCCAGTCCGACGACGGGACCGGGCTCCACACCGCCCGTTTCCAGGTCCGCCTGGCCTCGGGGGCATCGACGGCGCCGGTGGTGGACGACGTGCGCGAGGCGCTGGCGCTCGCCGGACGGGAGGGCGTGGTCACCATCCTCACCGGACAGGCCACCGCCCTGGGCCAGATCCTCGGCGGGTCCGATGCCGACATCGCAGTGCGGGTCCGGAGCCAGGACCTGAGCCAGGCCTTTGGCTACGCCGACCAGGTGGTGGGACTCCTCCGCGACGTCGATCTTCTGGAGAATGTCCGGGTGGGCGCCGACCGGGGCCAGCCCCAGTACGAGGTCGAGGTGCGCCGGGAGGACGCGGCCCGCTTTGGAATCACCGCCAACGCCGTCGCCAACGCGGTGGAGCAGGGGATGCGGGGGGTGCGCGCCACCGAGTTCGTCGAGTTCGATCGACGCATCCCGGTGATGGTGCGGATCCCCGACGAACTCCGCTTCAATGTGTCGACCCTCCAGGCGCTCCAGGTGCAGGGCATTCCCCTTCGGGAGCTCATCGATGTGGAGCTGGTCATGGGACCGTCGGAGATCCGGCGGGAGAACCAGGGGCGGGTGGTCACCGTCCTGGCCGATGTGCGAGGTGGCGGGCTCGACGGGGCCATCGACGAGGTGGACCGGGCACTGGCGGGGCTCCCCCTCTCCGGCGACCTCCGGGTGGAGGTGGGAGGGGAGAACGAGGAGATGGCCCGCTCCTTCCGGGACCTGGCCTTCGCCTTCGGGCTCGCGCTGATCCTGGTCTTCATGATCCTGGCGGCCCAGTTCGAGTCCTTCTTCCATCCGGGCACCATCCTGGCCGCCGTCCCCCTGGCCCTGGTGGGGGCGATCCTTGCCCTCCTTGTGACCGGGCAGGGCCTCAACACCATGTCGCTCATCGGGATCGTGATCCTGGTGGGGATCGTGGTGAACGACTCCATCGTGAAGGTGGACTTCATCGTGCAGGCCCGCGAGCGGGGAGTGGACCTTCGAAACGCCATCCTGGAAGCCGGAAGGGTCCGACTCCGGCCCATCATCATGACCACGGTCACCACGGTGCTGGGGCTCACACCCATGGCGCTGGGGATCGGTCGGGGCGCCGACCTGCGGGCTCCCCTGGCCATCGCGGTCATCGGGGGGCTCCTCCTGGCCACGCTTCTGACCCTCATCATCGTGCCGGTGCTCTTCTCGGTGGTGGAGAGTGCGCGGGTGGCCCTCCTGGGTGAGGAGGGCGCGCGCCGCCGGGCCCTCCGGACGTCGCCCATTCCCGGCGATGGCGCGGGGGGAGGCACGGTGGGCCCGGTGACCCCCCAGCCCGGGAGCCCGAAATGATCGGCCTCTCCATCCGCCGTCCGGTGGCCATCGCAATGGTCTACATCTCGGTGGGCCTCCTGGGGGTCGCCGCGTGGAACAATATTCCCATCGAGCTCCTTCCCGACGCTTCGTTCCCCCAGCTCACCCTCTCCTACCAGTGGCCGGGGGCCTCGCCCGAGACGGCGGAGGCCTTCGCCACAGCCCCCATCGAGGCGGTGGTTCAGCAGGTTCGCGGTGTCGAGTCGATCGCCTCGACGACCCGGGAGGGGAGTGGCACCATCCGGGTCGAATTCCAGCGCGATGTCGACATGGACTTCACTCGCCTGGACCTCATGGAGCGGGTGGCGACCCTCGAGGAGGACCTTCCCGACGGGGTCAGCCAGATCAATGTGCAGCCGTACGTGCCCCGCGACTTCCAGGACCAGGCGACGCGACCCCTCCTCTCGTACACCTTCACCGGCCCCCTCCTCCTGGAGGCGCTCCGGCTCCACATCGAGCAGGTCCTGGTCCCCGAGATCCTTCAGGTTCGCGGGGTCTCCGACGTGGAGGTGCAGGGGGGACGGGCCCGCCTCCTCGAAATCGAGCTCGACGAGGACCAGATCGCGGCGCTGGGGCTCTCCCCCGACCAGGTGTCCGCCGCCATCAACCAGCTCGACCTGGTGCGCGAGGCCGGTGCCATCCGCGACGGCACCCGGGAGTGGTCCCTCACCATCCGGTCGCGGCCCGCCACGGCCGCGGACTTGCGCCAGGCGCTCCTCCCCCTCCCCTCGGAGCAGCTCCGACAGACGCCCCTTCGCCTCGACGACGTTGCGGTGGTGCGCGACACCTTCGAGGAGGCGCGCTCCCACTACCGGATCAATGGGAGCCCGGCGGTGGGATTCCGGATCTACAAGCAGTACGGGACCAACACCGTCCGCCTCTCGGAGCAGGTGCGGGAGCGGATCCGGGAGCTCGAGGCGCTGAACCCCCCGGGGACCGAACTCCTCCTCATCGACGACCAGGCCGAGGAGATCCACAGCCAGCTCACCGATCTCAGGACCCGGGCGCTCATCGCCGCCGGGGTCATCTTCCTGGTGCTCCTGGGCTTCCTCAGGGCGTTCCGCACGGCGGCGGTGGTCTTCAGCACCATCGCCTTCTCCATCCTGATTGCCCTGAACCTCATCTACTTCGGGGGGCTGACCCTCAACCTCCTCACTCTCATGGGGCTCGCCCTGGGCTTCGGGCTCATCGTCGACAACTCCATCGTGGTGCTGGAGAACATCTTCCGGAAATGGCAGGAGGGAGCGGACCCACCGGCGGCGTCGGAGAAGGGGGCCCGCGACGTGGTGCTTCCCATCGTCGCCTCCACCGCCACCACCCTCATCGTCTTCCTCCCCTTCCTCTACCTGCAGGGGGAGCTCCGGGTCTACTACCTTCCCCTGGCGGTGGTGGTGGCGCTCACCCTGGTGGCGTCGATCTTCGTGGCCTTCACCTTCATTCCGGCACTCACCGCCCGGGTCCTGGGACGGCGGAAGGCCCCCGAGGCGGCCACCTATGCGGTGGCGGGGACCGGGAGCGGTGACGCCACGCCCATGTCGATGGCCCCGAACCCGCTTTCTTCCCACCCCCCGGGTGGATCGGCGGGCCCCGAAGCGCCCCTCGATCCGGACGACCCGGATCGGAATGTCCCCCTCTATGCCCGCGAGGGGAAATCCCCCATCTACATCCGCTTCTACTCGGGGCTCCTGGGCTACACCCTCCGCTTCCCCTGGGTCACGGTGGCGGTGGCGATCATGGCGTTCGCCGGCACCTTCTACCTCTTCGACAACTATGTGAATCGCGGGGTGGTCTGGGGCGGGGGTTTCGGCCAGCAGCGTTCCACC
Source organism: Gemmatimonadota bacterium (assembly GCA_007130605.1). GTDB lineage: Bacteria > Gemmatimonadota > Gemmatimonadetes > Longimicrobiales > Gaopeijiaceae > SLBA01. The sequence goes on from SLSF01000038.1 coordinate 7,891, forward strand.
GTCACCATCACCCTCCAGCTCCCCCGGGGTACCGACCTGGAGCGGGTGAACCAGCTCACCGGCTTCTTCGAGGACCGGCTTCGCACCATGCCCGAAGTGTCCCGTTTCGAGGCCAATGTGAGCCAGGAGACGGGCCGGATCGTGGTGGAGTTTCCCGAGGAGCTCGAATTCACCGCCATCCCCCTGGTGATCGAGGAGCGATTGCGGGCCTTCTCGCTGAACTTCAGTGGCGCCAATGTCCGGGTCTTCGGGCAGGGGCCCTCCTTCGGTGGAGGGGGAGGGGGATCGGCACCGAACTACCGGATCACTCTCCTGGGCTACAACTACAACCGGCTCGCCGATCTCGCCGAAGACATGGGGGAGCGCTTCTCGGCCCACACCCGGATCCACGAGGTGAACACCAACGCCACCGCCGGTTTCTCGCGTACGCGGGCCACAGAGTTCGTCACCGAGATCGACCGGGAGGCGACGGTCCGCCACGACATCTCGGTGGCCGAGGCGTCGCAGCTCATCCAGGCCTCGCTCCGGGGCGCCGGGCGCTCGGGACTGGTGAAGCTCGGAGGTGAGGAGGTCCAGTACGAGGTGAAGCTGGCAGGGTACCGCGAGGCCGACGTGCGGCGGCTCCTGGAGACCATCGTGACCACGTCGCGGGGTTCGCGGATCACCATCGGCGACCTTGTGAATGTGCGGGAGCGGGAGGTACTCAGCATCATCAACCGCGAGGACCAGCAGTACGAGCGGACGGTGGCGTACGAGTTCCGTGGACCCACTCGCCTGGGGAACATGGTGCGCGACGAGGTGGTGGAAGCGACGGTGCTCCCCGCCGGGTACTCCATCCGGGAGCGGACGCCGTGGCAGATCTCCAGTGCCGACGAGCAGCAGTTCCTTCTTGTGCTCCTCGTCTCCATCGGCCTCGTCTTCATGGTGACGGCCGGGCTCTTCGAGTCGGTCCGTCAGCCCCTCTGCGTCCTCCTGGCGGTTCCCATGGCGCTCATCGGGGTCTTCCTGACCTTCTTCTTCGTCGATGCCACCTTCACCCGCGAGGCGTACATCGGGGTCATCATGATGGGGGGGATCGTAGTCAACAATGCCATCTTGCTCGTGGACCATATCAATCGGGTCCGATCGGAGACGAGTCTGCCCATTTTCGATGCCATCACCCGGGGCACCCTGGAACGGGTGCGCCCGATCCTGATGACGACGACGACGACGGTGCTGGGGCTCCTCCCTCTGGTCCTCTTCATGCCCTCGGCCGACGCCACCATCTGGAATGCACTGACCTATTCCCTCATCGGCGGGCTCCTCTCGTCCACCATCTTCGTCCTCACCACGACCCCGGCCCTCTACTACCTCTTCGAGCGGATCGGTCGCTCCGAGGAGGCGCTCCATGGGCCTGCGGCCGTACTGGCGCGGGCACCGTCGCCGGCACCGTCGGGTCCGGCGCTCCAGGGCGACCCCCCGCCCCTGCCCGGGAACTGAACCCCCCTTCCCGGATCTGATCCGCGATCCCGGCCCCGGGCACGGACCCGGGGCCGACGGCGAGGAAGGGGCAGGGGAGGGTCGGGCGACGGACGCCCCGGGCGGGGATCCACTCCCCACCCGGGCGACGGGCTTCCGGAGGAGGGGCCGGGGGTTGCGGCCCCCGCTCGATCCTGGCGACCTTCAGCGGTGCCCGTGGACGACTCCCGGGAGTCCTCTTCAGGCCGGGCACCTCCGTAAATGGGACCCCGCGCGGCGCATGGCCGCGTCCGCCGGGCCCCGCCCGCCCTTTTCACGGCCGCCACCCCCTCCGACATGACCCTTCGCGTACGCTTCGCACCCTCTCCCACCGGCTTCCTCCATGTGGGTGGAGCCCGGACCGCTCTCTTCAACTGGCTCGAGGCTCGCCGAGAGGGGGGCACCTTCATTCTCCGTGTCGAGGACACCGACCAGGCGCGTTCGTCGCCGGAGATGACCCGGGCGATCCTCGACGGGATGCGCTGGCTCGGGCTCGACTGGGACGAGGGGCCCTACTTCCAGAGCGAGGGGATCGACCGCCACCGCTCCCAGGCGCTGGAACTCCTGGAGAAGGGGCTCGCCTACCGCGACTTCGTCTCCCCCGAGGCGCTGGCCGCCATCCGCGAAGAGGACCCCGACCGGGCCCTCCGGCATCCGCGCCGCCAGGCCGAGGCCCTGGGCGAGGAGGAGAGCCGGGCCCGCGCAGAGGCAGGAGAGCCCTTCGCCATCCGCTTCCGTGTGCCCGACGGAGTGGTGGAGTGGAACGATCGGGTGCACGGCGAGACCCGCTTCGACACCCGCGAGATCGAGGACCTGGTGATCCTCCGCGCCGACAGCACCCCCACCTACAACATGGCGGTGGTCTCCGACGACGGCGCCATGCGGGTGACCCTGGTCATGCGGGGCGATGACCACATCTCCAACACACCGAAGCAGATCCTCCTCCACCGGGCGCTGGGACAGCCCGTGCCGGAGTTCGCCCACCTCCCCATGATCCTGGGGCCCGACGGGAAACGTCTCTCCAAGCGCCACGGGGCCACTTCGGTGGAATCGTACGAGGGAGAGGGGATCCTCCCCGAGGCCATGGTGAATTTCCTGGCCCTCCTGGGGTGGTCCGCCGGCGACGACGAGCAGATCTTCACCCGCGAGGAGCTGGTCCGGGCCTTCTCCCTCGACCGGGTGCTGAAGAAGAGTGCGGTCTTCGACCAGACGAAGCTCGAGTGGCTGAATGGTCGCCACCTGACGGCGCGCTCCCCCGAGTCGCTCCGGCCGGAGCTCCTGGCCCGCTTCGGGCCCGAACGGGAGGTGGCCGAGGCCCGGCTCGACCAGGACCCCGAGGGAGCTCGGCTTCTCATCACCCTCCTCAGGGACCGTGCCCGGACCCTCAACGACCTGGCGACCCAGTCGCGGATCTACCTTCTCGACACCTTCGAGTACGACGAGAAGGCGACGGGGAAGCACTGGTTCCGGGATCCGGAGATGGCGCTGGGGCACCTCCAGGCCCTCCACAACGGGCTTGCCGAGGTCGACTGGACCGAAGAGGCGCTGGAGGCACGGGTGCGGGCCATTGCCGACGCCCGAGGGGTCGGTGCCGGCAAGGTCATCCATCCCCTCCGCGTGGCCCTCACCGGCCAGATGGCGAGCCCCGGGATCTTCGAGGTTCTCGTGATTCTCGGCCGGGAGCGGGCCCTCCAGCGGCTCGATGGGGCGATGGAGCGCATCCGAAAAGGGAAACAAACGATTCCGGAATCTTGACGTTCCCTTTCGGGAGGGGTTAACCTCAGACGTTCGAGCCCGGGGTGCGGTGCACTCGGCCCCTCCCCGGGGAGCCCTTTCTGGAGATCCCGGATGCCCGAGGCCTTGAACAGCCTGGAACAGCAGATCCTGGACTACATGGTTCGGTACCTGCGCACGCACACCTACCAACCCTCGATCCGGGAGATCGGCGAGGAGTTCGGGATCCGGAGTACGAAGACGGTTTCGGAGCACCTTCGCTCCCTCGACGAGAAGGGCTACCTGCAGCGGGACCCGTCGCGGTCCCGCGGGATCCGGATCCTGGGGCTCGACCTGAGCCCCCAGACGCTGAGCGTTCCCTGCTACCAGGAGCTTCCCGACGACTCCGGAGGCTTCGTCTCCGACGGGGTCGAGGCGTACCTCTCTGTGGACCGCCGCCTGGGTGGCGCCAAGGGATGCTACTTCGTGCGGGCCCGGGAAGAGCGCTTCGCTCCTCTGGGGATCGAGGAGGGCACCCTCCTTCTCATCGAGCCTTCCGCTTCGGCGGAGGACCTCTCCGACGGCGACCTGGTGGTGATCCGAGGGCAGGGAGAGCTCGATCTCGCCAGGGTGGAGAGCAATGGGGCGCGGCTGCGATTCCGGCCCGCCCGCTCCGGTGATGGGTCCATCGAGGTGGAGGAGTCCGGGGTCACCGGCCGGGTGACCGCCACCTACCGCCGACTCGACGGGGCGCCCGTCACTCCCCCGGCCACCGCCCACTGATCCGGCTCCGGACCCCTCCGGGCCCGGTGACCCGCTTCGAATCCGGGACCGGACATGTCCGAGGACACCCTCGATCCCACCCTCCCCGGCGAAGGCCGGCCCCTGGCCCGTCCCGGCCATCCCGGGGCACTCTCGGTGGAGGCTCCCACTCCAGGTGACGTGCGCTGGATGGCTCGGGCGCTGGAGCGGGCTCGGGAGGCGGCCCTCCGCGGCGAGGTGCCCGTGGGCGCCCTCCTCGTCCGCCAGGGCCGGATCATCGCCGAGGGAGGGAACCGGACCCGAACCCACCCGGATCCCACCGCCCACGCCGAGGTGGAGGTGATTCGGAAGGGTGCACGGATCCTGGGGGACTGGCGCCTCCTGGGGTGCACCCTCTATGTGACCCTGGAGCCGTGCAGCCAGTGCGCAGGGAGCATCGTTCTCGCCCGAATCCCAAGGCTCGTCTTCGCGGCACCCGACCCCAAGGCCGGAATGGTGGGGAGCCTCGGGAACCTGGTGCAGGACCGCCGACTGAACCACCGGGTCCGGGTCACGGCCGGAGTCCTCGCCGAGCCCGCCGCCCTCCTCCTCCGGGACTTCTTCAGAGAGCGACGATGACGACGGGAAGCTCCCGAATGGTCCGTCACGCCCTGGTGGCCCTCCTCCTGGTGGCATCCGGGTGCGTGCGGGTGGACCCGGCGTCGCCGCCACCGGCTCCTGCCGACCTTCCTCCCCCTTCCGGCGAGCGTCCCCTCCCCCCGGCGGGGGAGCCGGAGCGGGAGCCGGCCGAGGTGCCGCCGCCGGGGGATGATGCCGGGACCCCGCCGGACCGTGCCATCATGCCACCGGACGACGCCATCTTCCCGCCGGACGCCGTCGAGGGGGCCGAGGGTGTCGGAGGGGCCGAGGCGCGGGACCCGGCACTTCCTCCCCTCCGCCTTCCCCCGGTGGAGGAGGTGCGCGGGCTCTGGGTGGTTCGGACCGCCCTCACCCACCCCGACTCCGCCCGCATTGCGGTGCAGCGGGCGGCCGATGCCGGCTTCAACACCCTCTTCGTCCAGGTGCGGGGTCGGGGTGACGCCTACTACCGCTCCCCCCGGGAGCCGAGGGCGGCGCCCCTCCTGGGGCTTCCCGACCACTACGACCCCCTCCAGGTGGTCCTCGACGAGGCCCATGCGCGAGGGATCGCGGTGCATGCCTGGGTAAACATGAACCTGGTGGCCAGCGCCCTTCTCCCGCCCACCGCGCCGGACCATCTGGCCCGCTCCAGACCGGATCTCCTGGCGGTCCCCAGGGAACTCGCGCCCGGGCTCCACCGGATGAACCCGTGGGATCCCCGCTACTTCGATGCCCTTGCGGAGTGGACCGTCCGGAATGCCGAGCGGGTGGAGGGGATCTATTCCAGTCCGTCCCATCCCGAGGCCCATGAGCACCTGGTGGGGGTCGTCTCGGACCTCCTTCGGGCCTACCCCCTCGACGGACTCCACCTGGACTACATCCGCTATCCCTCGCCGGACTTCGACTACTCCCGCTCGGTCCTGGAGGATTTCCGGGGATGGGTTCGGGTGCAGGGCGTCGATGTCCGGTGGGCCGAGTCCCGGGTGGGGGAGGATCCCTTCGCCTACGTCGACCACTTTCCCGCCCTCTGGGACCGGTACCGGCAGGAGCGGGTGACCGAACTGGTCCGCACCATCTACCTCACCGCCCGGGCCCTCCAGCCGGAGCTGGTGGTGTCCGCCGCCGTCTTCGCCTCCGCCGCCGACGCCCGGAATGCCCGCTACCAGGCGTGGGAGGGGTGGCTTCGCACCGGAATCGTCGACGCGGTGGCTCCCATGGCGTACACCACATCGGAGGAGCGCTTCGCCGAACAGATCGCCCGGGCCTCCACCGCGGCAGGAGGACGACGGGTCTGGGCCGGCCTGGGGATCTACCAGGACACCTTCGAGGGGGCGGTCCGGAAGGCGAGGCTCGCCCGCTCCCTGGGGGTCGGAGGGGTCACCCTCTTCTCCTACGACTGGGCGGTGGACCCCGACGGCGGCGCAGGGGCCGTCGGGGCCTACCTGGATCGCTTCTCCAGCGAACTCTGGGGCGTACGCTGAGGTCCGCCGGCCCCGGCCACTCCCGTCCCACCGCGGCGCGCCGGGCTGGACTGCTCCGGCCTCGGCCACTTCGATCGCTCTGCCGGAGCCCCGAACCGCACGTCGAGGCCGCCGGGCGCCCCTACTCCTGGATCGGCATCCCCGCCGGGTGGTCTCCCGCCGGGTCCTTCCCGAAGAAGCGGAGCACCAGGTAGAGGAGGACCAGTCCGATGAGGATGGAGAAGATCGGGTGGATCCACTCGGCCGCCGCCGGGATCTCGCCCACAAGGAGCGCCACCACCGCCACCACCAGTGCGTAGGGGAGCTGGGTGCGCACATGATCCACCAGATCGCACGCCGACGCCATCGACGAGAGCACGGTGGTGTCGGAGATCGGCGAACTGTGGTCACCGAAGACCGCGCCGGCCATCACCGAACTGATGGTGCCCAGGAGGATGGCGTAGTGCTCTCCTCCGGCGAATCCCACCCCGGCCCCCATGGCCACCGCCAGGGGGATCACCACGGGGAAGAGGATCGCCATCGTCCCCCACGAGGTGCCGGTGGAGAAGGCGGTGAGGGCGGCGATGATGAAGACGAGCCCCGGGAGGATGGTGAGGGGCAGGGTGTCCTGCAGGAGCGAGGCGAGGTAGGGGCCGGTGCCGAGATCTCCGGTGACCCCGCCCAGTCCCCAGGCGAGCACCAGGATGATGACCGCCAGGAGCATGGACTGGATCCCCCCCACCCACGCCTCCAGGGCTCCCTTGATGGAGAGGATGCCCTGGGAGACCACCAGGGCGATGGCGACGCCGCACCCGGCGAACGACGCCCAGAGGAGCGACGCGAAGGGGTCGGCATTCCCGATGACCGCCACGATGGAGCGCTCTCCCGCCGCGAGTCCCTGTGCGCCCGTGCCCCAGAGAGAGGCGAGCGCCACCAGGATCACCACCAGGACCGGCACCGCGGCATTGTACCAGCGGTGGGGGGCGCCCTCGGGGGGCTGGAGCGCCGGGTCACTCGGATCGGAGGCCGGCATGGAGCCCGGCCGGACCAGTCCTCCCCCGGTGTGCGCCCGCCGCTCGGCCCGGTACATGGGCCCGAAATCCTTCTTCATCACCACGATCATGAGGACGAAGAAGAGGGCGAGGATCGGGTAGAAGAGGTAGGGGATCGAGTGGAGGACCATCAGGAAGGCGTTGTCGGCGCCCGCCTGGAGCTGCGCCTGGAGCGCCGGGTCCGTCGTGCCGTCGGCCAGGGTCTGCATGGAGTCCCGCACCTGGGTGATCTGGAAGCCGATCCAGGTGGTGACCACCGCGCTCACCGCCAGGGGTGCGGCGGTGGAGTCGACGATGTACGCCAGCTTCTCCCGCGAGATGAAGAGCCGGTCGGTCATGGGCCGAAGGGCGTTCCCCCGGATCAGGGTGTTGGCGTAGTCGTCGAAGAAGATGAAGACCGCCGACGCCCATGTGAGGAACTGCCCCCGGGTCCGGTTGGTGGCCAGCTTCTCGAGCTCGGCCACGATGCCCTGCGTTCCGCCACTTCGCGCCATGACCCCCACCATCCCTCCAAGGAGGAGGCTGAAGACGACGATGGCCATGTGGTCGGGGTCGATGAGGGCGTCGACGAGAAAGTCGAGGGACGCCGCCGTCCCCGTGAGCGGGTTGAAGCCCATGAGGGCCAGCGCCCCGATCCAGACGCCCGCGAAGAGCGAGAGGACGACTTCGCGGGTGATGAGGGCGAGGGCGATGGCGACGAGGGGGGGGATCAGGCTGAGCCAGCCCGGCTCGATGGGAAGGTCCATGGAGGGCGCGATCCGTTGGGTTCATTGAGGAATGTGGAGTGCGGAACGTGGAGAACTTCACCCTTCGGGCTCCGCAGGGCAAATGAAGGTTGGGTGCGGAGGGCGTGGACGAGGGGTGAGGTCCCCCGGGCAGGGTCCAGCGGGCCTCGGGACGGGTGCCCCTGGCGACGGCGCGACATTGACCTCCCCACCGGGCCGGGATACAATGTGCCGGCCTCCGGACGGTTGTCCGAATTCCCTTCCTCCCGCTCCCCGAGCCATGCCCCAACCCACGCCTCCCGACGACTCGCGGGTCACCCTCCTGGATGCCGATGCTGTAGATCGGGTCCTCGCCCGAATGGCGCGCGAGATCGTCGAACGAAACGAGGGGACGGAGGGGCTCGTGCTCCTGGGGATCCGCCGCCGGGGGGTGGAACTCGCCGAACGGATCCGGAGCTCCATGGAGGCCGAGGAGGGGCGTGCCATCCCGGCCGGCGCCCTCGACATCACCCTCTACCGCGACGACCTGGGGACGGTGGGGCCGCGCCCGATCATCGGGGAGTCGGACCTCCCACTCGAGGGGGTCGACGACCGCACGGTGGTCATTATCGACGATGTCCTCTTCACCGGTCGGACCTCCCGGGCGGCCATGAACGAGCTCATGGACTGGGGGCGGCCCCGCCGCATCCTTCTCTGTGTCCTGGTGGACCGGGGGGGACGGGAGCTGCCCATCCAGCCCGACATCGTCGGTCGCCAGGTCGGCGCCCTCCCGAACCAGATCGTCGAGGTCCTGGTGCCCGAAGAGGACGGCCGCCTGGCGGTGGAGCTCATCACCCGCGCACCGGAGGCGAGGTGAGCGACCGCGCACAGCGGGAGGAGGAACCGGCCCGTCCCCTGGGCAAGGACCTCATCGGGCTCGAGGAGCTGGACGCGGACCAGATCCGGACGATTCTCGACACCGCCGAGCCCTTCAAGGAGATCTCGGAGCGGCGGATCAAGAAGGTGCCGGTGCTCCGGGGGCAGACCATCGTGAACCTCTTCCTGGAGCCCTCCACCCGGACCCGGATCTCCTTCGAGTTCGCCGAGAAGCGCCTCTCGGCCGACACGGTGAACATCTCGTCCACCGGGTCGTCGGTGCAGAAGGGGGAGACCCTGGTGGACACCGCCCGAAACCTCGAGGCCATGCGCATCGACATGGTGGTGATTCGTCACTGGGCGTCGGGCGCGGCGCGCTTCCTGGCAGAGCGGATTCCCTCCAATGTCATCAATGCCGGGGATGGCTCCCACGAGCACCCCACCCAGGGGCTCCTCGACATGCTCACCCTCCGGGACCACCTGGGGGAACTGGCGGGCCGACGCATCTGCATCGTGGGCGACATCCTCCATTCGCGGGTGGCCCGCTCCAACATCTGGGGACTCCTGAAGCTCGGCGCCGAGGTGGCGGTCTGTGGCCCCCGGACCCTCCTCCCCCGGGGCATCGAGGAGCTGGGGGTGGAGGTCTTCTCGCGAGTGGAGGAGGCCATCGAGTGGGCCGACGCCCTCAACATCCTCCGGCTCCAGCTCGAACGGATGCAGGGGGGCTATGTCCCCTCCCTCCGTGAGTACAACCGGGTCTACGGGGTCTCCACCGCCCGCCTCGAGGCGGCACCCCGCGACGTCCTGATCCTTCATCCCGGGCCCATGAACCGGGGCGTCGAGATCGACTCCGATGTGGCCGACGGCCCCCAGTCGGTGATCCTGGAGCAGGTGACCAATGGGGTCGCCATCCGGATGGCGGTCCTCTACCTCCTGGCGGGGGGCTCGCCCGAGCGGGCCGAGGCGGCGAAGCAGCGCGGGGTGGACCGCTGATGGTGCCCCCGACCCCGACACCGAATCACTGAACAGGGATCTCCCATGAGCCAGCGCCCCATTCTTCTGAAGGGGGGACGGGTAGTCGATCCCGCCCAGTCCCTCGACGAAACCGTCGACCTCCTCCTGGCCGACGGGACGGTGGCCCGGATCGGCACCGACCTCGACGTCCCGGAGGGCACCGAAGTGGTGGACTGCTCCGGGACGGTGATCCTTCCGGGGCTCATCGATGTCCATGTGCACCTCCGGGAGCCGGGCGGCGAGCACAAGGAGACCATCGCCAGCGGAGCCCGCGCCGCCGCGGCCGGGGGGTTCACCGCGGTCTGCGCCATGCCCAACACCGATCCGGTCATCGATTCGCCGGCCACCGTGGGCTTCGTGGCGGCGGCGGGCCGCGATGCGAAGGCGTCGCGGGTCTACCCGGTGGGTGCCCTCTCGGTGGGGCAGAAGGGCGAGCAGCTCACCGAGATCGGCGAGTTGGTGGAGGCCGGGGCGGTGGCCATCACCGATGACGGCCTCCCGGTAATGGATTCCGGCCTCATGCGCCTGGCCCTGGAGTACGCGCAGGCCTTCGGGATCCCGGTGGCCGACCATGCCGAAGATGTGGGGCTCTCGAGGGGGGGCGTCATGAACGAGGGGGTCGTCTCGGCGCGCCTGGGCCTCAAGGGGAAGCCCAACGCCGCCGAAGATGTCCACATCGTGCGCGAAGTCCTCCTGGCCGAACTCACCGGGGGGCACATCCACCTGCAGCATGTCTCCACCCGTCACGGAGTCGAGGCGATCCGGCAGGCGAAGGCCCGCGGGGTGAAGGTGACAGCCGAGGCGTGTCCCCATCACCTCCTTCTCACCGACGAGGCGGTGGATGGGTACCGGACCGACGCCAAGATGAATCCGCCGCTTCGTTCGGAGGAAGATCGGGAGGCGGTCCGGGAGGGCTTTCTCGATGGCACCCTCGACCACCTGGCCACCGACCACGCGCCCCATCACTACGAAGAGAAGGAGCAGGCCTTCGACGGCGCCCCCTTCGGCATCGTGGGACTCGAGACGGCGGTGGGGCTCATCCTGACCCACTTCGTGCACACCGAGGCGCTCGACCTGGCCACCTTCGTGGAGCGGGCCAGCGCTCAGCCCGCCCGGGTCTTCGGCCTGGAGGGGGGGCACCTGAAGGAGGGGGGAGCCGCCGATGTGACCGTGCTCGACCTGGAGCGGACGTGGACGGTGGATCCGGAGCGCTTCCTCTCGCGGAGCCGGAACACCCCGTTTGCCGGGTGGGAGCTCCGGGGCGGTCCGGTCCGCACCATCGTGGGGGGGCGGACGATCTGGACCCTGGCCGAGGGGATCGTCTGAGGGGGGGGACGTCGCAGGGGAGTGCGGAGGGCCACGGCACGTTGTCCCCGGGCTTCTCCCCCTCCATCGGTCGCCGCCTCCTTCACGGCCTCCCGAGGCCCTTCGGTTGCGGGCACACGAAAGGCGCGACCCCCGCACCCGGGAGGTCGCGCCTTCGTTCATCACTCCAGCCGGACCCCATGCACGGATCCGGTGGCCGAAGCCCGCGGATCCGGAAGTGACTTCCGGCCGGTAGTGATCAGTCCTGCTTGAGGTCGTTCACCCGCTTGTGGAGCTGCGCCTTCAGGCGGGCGACCTTGTTGGGATGGAAGAGGTTCTTCCGCGCCGCCCGGTCCAGGAGCGAGGAGACCTCGCGCAGCCGTGCCTCCGCCGTCTCGAAGTCGTCGGCGGCCCGCACCCGCTTCATTCCCGTGCGGATCCGCGAACGGGCCACCCGGTTCTTCGCCTGCCACTTCCGGCCCAGCTCCATCCGCTTCTGCGCCCTCTTGATATTCGGCATTCTCTCGTTCCTTCCGTATTCGTGTTCGAACCCATCACGACCAATGTGTAGCAAGGGAATATAGGGGCAGTGGGGGGGCGGATCAATGGACGGGGGTTGGGCTCTCGCGATTCGGGTGGGTGGAGGTTGCAGATCAAGCCTCTCTCCGTTGCCGAAACGGTAGCGTATACGCTACAACCATCGCTGAACGTCGATTCCGATAGGTCGGAGGCTGGGGTGAGCGACCGGGGACTGTAGCGTTTACGCTACCAGGGTCCGCAGGATCCCGTGCCCATGAGCCGGAGGTGGGGACGCGCGATGTGAGGTTGTAGCGTTTTCGCTACATCGTGCACGCCCGGAGGCCGACCCCCGCGGCCAAGGCACCGGCAGGCCATCGAAGCAGGAGGGTCGCCCCTCGCCCCTCGGGGTGGTCCACCCCGGCGCCATCGGGTAGCTTCATCGACCATGATCTGGATACTCCTGATACCCATCCTCCTCCTCTCCATCGTGGTTCACGAGGTGGCCCACGCCTGGGTGGCGCGGAGAGAGGGGGACGACACGGCGGACCGCCTCGGGCGGATCACCCTGAACCCCATCCCCCACCTGGATCCGGTGGGATCGCTTCTGGTGCCCGCCATCCTCATTGCGCTCCCGGGGAGCTTCATCTTCGGATGGGCCCGTCCGGTCCCGGTGAACCCGGCCAACTTCCGCGACCCGGTGGGTGGCGACATCCGGGTCACCCTGGCCGGCCCCGCCTCGAACCTGGTCCTGGCCCTCGCCTTCACCCTCCTCATGGTGCCGGCGGCAGCCATGGCCGGAGGGGTCGAGGCCGCCATGGATCCGGAGCGGGGAAGCCTCTTCGTGACGGCGTGCTTCTATGGCATCCTCATCAATCTGATCCTGGCCATCTTCAACATGATCCCGGTCCCTCCCCTCGACGGATCGCATGTCCTCCGGCACCTCCTCCCCCAGGGGATCCGGAAGGCGTACGACTCGGTGGGCCGCATCGGGATCCTCGTCCTCCTGGGCTTCCTCTTCCTGGTGCCGCAGGGATTCCAGATCATCATGGCGCCGGTCCTCTTCCTGGCGGGGGTCCTCATATCCCTCGTCGAACTCCTGGTCTGACGATGGCGCGCTCCGGTACCGTGGAGGGGGAGAGAGGAGGCGGCTTCCTGGTGGAGATCGATCGCTTCCGGGGACCCCTCGACCTCCTCCTGCACCTGATCCGCCAGCAGGACATCGACATCTTCGACATCCCCATCCGGCGCATCACCGATCAGTTCCTGGGGGCCGTGGAGGGGATCCGAGCCGCCGACCTGGATTCGGCGGGAGAGTTCCTGGAGATGGCGGCCACCCTCATCCGGATCAAGGCCCAGATGCTCCTCCCCCGTCCAGAGAGCGACGACGACGAGGATCCCCGGGCCGAGCTGGTGCGCCGACTCCTGGAGTACGAGCAGGTCCGGGAGATCACCCAGCGGATGGAGCGGGCCGAGGCGGAGCGATCCCGTCGCTTCACCCGGGGCTTCGTCGAGCCCCGTCCTCGCCCCGCCGTCGACGACGTTCCCCTGGAGACCACCTGGGACGAGGTCTTCGGCGCCGCCCTCGACGTCACCCTTCCCGTGGTGGTCGACGACACCCACCGGGTGACGCCCCGCACCGTCTCGATGGATGACAAGGCCGCGCTGATCCTGGACCGCCTCGAGACGGAGCATGGCCTGGAGTTCCGGACCCTCCTGGCCCCCTTCGCCCATGGGGACCCCGAGTTCCGGATGCATGGGGTCATGACCCTTCTGGCCGGGCTCGAGCTCACCCGCAGGCGCCGGATCCACCTCCGGCAGTCGGCGCCCTTCCATGAGCTCTGGATCTACCGGTGGGAGGGGCCCGAGCCCGACGACGGCATGGCCGAGGGCGCCCTCCCCGACACCCTCGGACCCGACCACGGCCTCCCAGCCGACGCCACTGCCGACGATCTCGAGCCCAGCGACCCCATCCCCGCCAAGCCCGCGTGGGACGACTCCGAGCCCGACAAGACCATCCCCGACCCCCCCATCCGTTCCCGCAACGACCCCCCGGGAGAGCCATGAACGCCGAGCAGATCGTGGAAGCGGTCCTCTTCGCCAGCGACGCCCCCCTCCGCCCCGACGAGATCGCCCGCGCCGACGAGTCCCTCGACGAGGACCGGGTGGAGGTGGCCCTCGAGTGGCTGCGGCGGCACTACCTGGAGTCGGACCGGGCCTTCGACCTGGTGGAGATCGCCGAGGGGTACCAGCTCCAGACCCGCCCGGAGTATGCCCCCTACCTGGAGCGCTTCGACACCGTGCCGAAGCCGTCGCGCCTCTCGGGCCCCGCGCTGGAGACCCTGGCCATCATCGCCTACCGACAGCCCCTGGGGCGCCTCGAGGTGGAGTACATCCGGGGGGTGGGATCGTCGGGGGTCATCCGGACCCTGGTGGATCGGGGACTCATCGAGGTGGTGGGGCGGGGCGAGGGACTCGGGCGCCCCCTCCTTTACGGCACAACCCTCCGCTTCCTGGAGCACTTCGGCTTCCGGTCCATGGAGGACCTCCCGCGGCCGGAGGAGCTTCCCATCGTCCTCCGCGACCGGAACTCCCCCATCCTTCCGGAGGACGAAGAAGACGGGAACGGGAACGCCCCGGACCAGGAGGAACTCGAGCTGGAGGACGCCGATGGCGAAGGATAGGGCCGGGACACCCGAGGGTGAGTCCATGCGCCTCCAGAAGTTCCTCTCCCGCGCCGGCATCGCCTCGCGCCGCGCCTCGGAGGGACTCATGGCCCAGGGCCGGGTGAAGGTGAACGGCCGTCGGGTGACGAGTCCGGGGATGAGCGTGACCCCCGGCGTGGATCGGGTGGAGGTGGATGGCGAGGTGGTCTCGCTCGAGCCCTTCCGATGGATCCTCCTGAACAAGCCGCCGGGCACCGTCACCACCGCCAGCGATCCCGGGGGCCGCCCCACCGTCTACTCGCTCCTCCCCGAGGGCGCCCGCTCCCTGAACTATGTGGGGCGCCTCGACATGGAGACCGAGGGGCTCCTCATCCTCACCAATGACGGGGATGCCCTCCACGGGCTCCTCCACCCCTCGTCGGAGATCCCCCGGGAGTACCGGGCGCGGGTGAAGGGGGTACCGCCGCCGGCACGTCTCCGCTCCATGGAGGGGGGAATCCAGCTGGAGGACGGGCCCGCGCGTCCTGAGTCGGTGCGTCTCCTCCGGACCTTCCCCGGCGACGAGGCCGAGATCTCCCTCGTACTGAGGGAGGGACGAAAGCGGGAGGTGCGACGGATCTTCGAGGCCATCGGCCATCCGGTGATCACCCTCCGGCGGGTCGCCTTCGGGCCCCAGCGCCTGGGAGATCTTCCCCGGGGGAAGTGGCGGGAACTCCAACCCGAGGAGGTTCGGGCCCTCCGAGAGGCGGCGAGCCAGTAGTTCGGTCCAACCGAACGGACGTTCGATTGATTTCCCGGAAGGGATCGCGCCCGCACGGTGCGAACCTTACCTTGTGGACGATTTTTCACCCGATCCTCCGAACCCCCTGGACGCATCATGGAACTGAAGGACCAGACGATTCTCCTCCTCGGTGGCGCCGGCCTCGTGGGCCTGGCGGTGGCTCGCCGGATGCTCGATTTCTCACCGGCCCGCCTGGTGGTGTGCGGTCTCCGGCGGGAGGAGGCCGAAGAGGCGGTGGAGGCGCTCCGTCAGGACCCCGATGCCGGGGAGACCCGGATCGAGCCCTTCTGGGGGGATCTCTTCGTTCCGGAGGCGTACTCGAAGGCACCCCGGGGGGACATCCTTGCCGATGACACCGCCCGTGCGCTCTATGTGGATGACCTCTACGCCGAGCTCACCGACGAGGTCTTCCGCCGTTCGGCGCTGGGCACCCTCCTGGTGGATGTGGCCCCCGACGTGGTGGTGGACTCCATCAACACCGCGGGAGCCCTCGCCTACCAGGATGCCTTCCGCTCGGCCGCCGGGCTGCGCCAGGAGGCCCGCGACGGAACGGTCTCCCTCGCTTCCGTGGAGCGGCACCTCTCGACCCTCTACCTTCCGCAGCTCATCCGGCACACCCAGATCTCGCTGGAGGGGATGAAGCGGGCGGGCACCCGGATGTATGTGAAGATCGGGACGGCGGGCACGGGGGGGATGGGGTTGAACGTTCCCTTCACCCACGCCGAGGAGCGCCCCTCCAGGGTCCTCCTGGCCAAGAGTGGTCTCGCCGGCGCCCAGTCCCTCCTCCTCTTCCTCATGGCCCGGACGCCCGAAGCCCCCGCGGTCAAGGAGATCAAGCCGACGGCGGCGATCTCGTGGAAGGCCATCGCCCAGGGGCCCATCCGGCGCGCCGGACTTCCGGTGCCCCGCTCCGATGCCCTCCGCCCCCTCCCTCTCTCGGAGGCCTTCGGTGCCGAGGTGGAGGCGGACGCATGGACTACCCTGGAGGAGCCCCTGGAGGGGGTCTACGTGGACTCGGGCGAGAATGGCTACTTCGCCGCCTCGGAGTTCGAGACCCTCACGGCGCTGGGGCTCATGGAGTATGTGACCCCCGAGGAGATCGCCGAGAATGTGATCCGGGAGATCCGTGGGATTCCCTCGGGGAAGGATGTGGTGGCGGCGCTGGACGGGAGCACCATGGGGCCCACCTACCGGGCGGGCATCCTCCGGAGCCAGGCCATCGAGCGGATGGAGGAGATGGAGGCGGAGGCGGGGGTCCATGGGGTCTCGTACGAGATGCTCGGCCCGCCCCGGCTCTCGAAGCTCCTCTTCGAGGCCGCCATCCTCCGACGCCTCCTGGAGACGGTGGCGCGGGGGTGCGAACTCGATCCGGCGGCGCTCTCCCAGCGTGCCCGTGCCCTCATCGAGGAAGACGACGACCTCCGCCAGCGGATCCTCTCCATCGGCCTGCCCATCCTCCTGCCCGATGGCGAGACCCTCCTTCGGGGTCCCCGGGTGAAGGTGCTTCCCGAGGAGGGCGAGTCGGTGGACCTGCAGGTCCTGGTCGACCGGGGCTGGGTCGACCTGGGGGCAGACAACTGGCTCCGGTGGCGGGATCGCTTCCGTGGGTTTCGCGATGATGTGGCGAGCCGGGTCGGCCTCGAGTCCGGTTCCCGCGGTGACCACGAGTACGGCGATGCCGCCGGCGCGATCCGGCCGGGCCGGATGGGGGCGTGGATCTTCCGCTACGAGGACCGTGGCGAGCGGATCAAGCGTTGATGGCGGATGCTCACTCCCCGGCCTTGATCCGGACCCCGATGGGAACCCCCGGGCCGCCCGGGGGAACTATGAAACAGGCGATCGGATCGTGGGGAGACGCACCTTCACCGGGAAGTGCGCCGTCCGCCGATCTCACTGTCCATTCACCGGTGGTCCCTCGGCTGCCGACGAACCACAAGATGAAGGAGCGCCATGCTGACCCATGATGAGCTCGTGGATCTCTATCGGACCCATCGGAAAGACCGGGTTCTCACCGTATACCTCAATGGCAGGGCCACCGACTTCGCAGAGCGAAGCGCCTGGCGCCGGCGTTTCGAACAGGGCGTTGGCGAGACCCGGAAGCGGCTCCAGGGCGCAGGCGGAGAGGAGGAAGCGACGTTCAACAAGGCGCTGGAGCATGTGAAGGGCGCCATCTCCGGTTTCGACCAGTTTCTGCCGGGCAATGGATTCGTCGCCTTCGCCACCCCCGAGGGTCTGGTGCATGCCAGCGCCATCCGGGTTCCCATGCCCGATCTGGTCCGGTGGGAGGATGGCATCCGGGTCGCCCCCTACGTTCGCGCGCTGAAGCAGGAGCGTCCGGTGGTGATGGCCCTCGTCGACTCCCGCCGTGCGCGGATCTTCGAGTACAAGTCGGGCGAGCTCACCGAGCCGGTGAGCCTGAATGCCGAGACCTTCCTGGGGGACCTCAGTGACATCAATGTCTCGAAGCGCCCCACCGCCCACTCCGGGGTGCGCGGCAAGACCGGAACCGATGCGGCCCAGAAGGCGCTGGGGACCGGGTCGGACCGGATGATGAAGCAGCTCGCCGAACAGGTCCGGGACCGGATGGGCAAGTCCGGCCACCTGGTTCTCGGGGGAACCTCCGAGGCGGTGGCACACATTCGGGGCGCCCTCCCCGGGAACATGAATGGCCGGATGATCGAGCAGACCTCTCTCCGGGTGGAGATGACCGACTCCGAGGCGCGTGACGCGCTGGAGAAGGCGGCGTCGGAGCTGAACCAGCGCAACCAGGAGAAGCTCCTGGAAGAGGTGGAGAACCAGGCGAAGAGCGGAGGGCGCGGTGCCCTCGGCGCCGAGGGGGTCGAGAAGGCCCTCCGGGAGGCCCGGGTCGACACCCTCCTCCTCTCGCGGGGATTCATCCATGCGAACCCCGACTACGCTGACCACCTGGTGGGTGCCGCCTTCGAGCAGCACGCCGAGGTGGAGGAGCTTTCGCTCAACGGCGCGAGCCGACTCGATACCGAGGGTGAGGGGATCGCGGCACGGCTCCGTTACACGCTGTAGTACGCCCGTTCTTCGACGGCCTGTCGGTGAAGGCCGCACACGAGTGGATGGGGGAGGGGCTCTGGATCGAGTCGCCTCCCCCTTCTACCTTCGTGGACCGTTGCATCGTGCCTCCCCCGGGAGCCGATGCCCCCGGGCCCGTAGCTCAGGTGGTTAGAGCACTCGACTCATAATCGAAGGGTCGCAGGTTCGAGTCCTGCCGGGCCCACTTCGCCACACCCACGACACCCGGACCCCATCGCACGTGGACCACGCCCCGAATCCCCCCTGTAGACGATCCGCGAGGACGGACGGATGACGCCCTGGGTCCTCCGGCTGATCATCCTCAACGCCATCGTCTTCCTGGTCACCCTCCCGCAGCTCAACCAATGGGCGATGCTCTTCGGCTTCCGGGTCGTCGACATCGTGCAGAGGCCGTGGAGCCCCATCACCTACATGTTCCTCCATGGAGGCCTCTGGCACCTGGCCTTCAACATGATCGGGCTCTACTTCTTCGGGCCCAGGCTCGAGGCACGGATCGGCTCCCGCCACTTCATCGCCCTCTACTTCGTGGCGGGGCTCGCAGGGGCGGCCTTCTCGGTGCTCACCCCCTTCTCCCTCATCGTGGGCGCCTCCGGGGCGGTGCTCGGGGTCCTCCTGGGCTTCGCACGCTACTGGCCGAAGGAGCGGATCTACATCATGGCGATCCTCCCCATGGAGGCCCGGGTTCTCGTCATCGTCTTCGCCGTCCTTTCCATCGGCGCCGGCTTCATGGGGGTCGGGGGGATTGCGCACTTCGCCCACCTGGGAGGCTTTGCCGGGGCGTGGGTCTACCTCTGGTTCATGGATCGCAACTCGCCCGCCGAACGATTCCGTCGCCAGGTGGAGCGGGCGCAGGCACCTCCGAAGCCCACGAGCCAGCTTCTCGGGCACTGGCGGTCGGTGGCCACCGACCGCCTCCACCCCCTGAACCGGGAGGAGTTCGAGCGGATCCTCCGGAAAGCCGAGCTGGAAGGGGTGAGCACCCTCTCCACGGCCGAGCGTGCCTTCATGGAGCGGGTCTCGGAGTAGGTCGCGGGACGCCGGTGGTGCCTCGGGTGGCGGGCCCGGGCGCACGGGACGCGCCCACCCGCCTCCGGCGGCCCTTCAGGGAACGACGGCGCGGGCCAACACGATGGAGCCGATGCGGAAGGACTGCTCGACGGGGGAGCCGTCGCCGATGTAGGGGGCCAGGAGGAGCTGGTTGAAGCGCATCTCCGGGTGGCGCCCGGTGCGGAAGAGGGTCTCGTCCGACGAGACCACCACCTCGCCATCGACCCAGAGGCGGATGCGTCCATCGGGTACCCCCACGCCATCGATGATGGAATTCATGACCACGACGGCCTCCACCAGCCGCCATCCGCCGGCGTCCTCGGGACCCTCCTCGGCCAGGACCGGTTCGTCGGCGTGCCAGGAGCGGCTGCTGTACCAGCGGTCCTCCCCCGTGGGGTAGCACGACCGCCCCTGCACCTCGCCCACGAGACCGTTGCATGCGGCGACGGAGCGGTCCTCCCCGAAGGGATGGTCCTCCACCCGCCCCCCGTCGCACCCCACCACCGAATCGTCATCGCGAAGCACGCACGCCGGGTCCACATTCCGGCTGTCCTGCAGGGCCACAAGGGGGGTGCCCCCGATCTGCTCCACATAGACGGTGAGATGGGTGCGCGCCGGACCCACGAAGCGGTCGTCCAGATTCGTCATGAGGTAGAACTCGTGGGGATGATAGGGACGCCCGGAGCCCTCCCACCCCGGGTCGTAGCGCACCCGGTAGGCGAGGTGGACCCCTTCCGATTCCTCGAACTCCAGCCGGCCGGGGTGGCCGTCGGCACACCCGGTGCCTCCCGGGGCGAAGCGGCAGAGGAAGGCGCGCTCCCCGGCGTACCCGGCGGGCCCGCCCTCGACGATCCGACCCGACGGACCGTCGTACCACCCCCGGTTCTCGAAGCGGGCGTCCTCGAAGCGCTCCACGGCCAGGAGCTCGCCCCGCCAGGGGGCCGCCGCCTCCGAAGCCGCGGTGTCAGTGGCGGTTTCGAGGTCGGGTGGGCCCGGCTCGGCGGGGGCCTCCGCCAGGTCGCAGGCAGAAAGGGGGAACAGGAGTGCCAGGGCCAGGAGGGCGATGGGGTGGAGGGCAACGGAGAGGAGGGCCGGGACACCCTGGGTGGGGGAGTGTGCACGCACGGTCAGTCGTCTCGTGTGGGAGGACGGCGGAGCTTCTTCTTCCGGGAGCGCTTCCGCTTCTTCTCGAGCCGCTTCTTCTTCTCCCTCCGGGGGACCCGGGTGGGGATCCGCTTCTTCTTCTTCCGGTAGCGCTTTCGGAGCTTCCTGCGGAGGCGCTCCAGGGCGATCTTCCGGTTCCGGTGCTGGCTTCGTTCATCGCGGGCCACCACCACTTCTCCGGTGGGCAGGTGGGTGAGGCGGACCGCCGAGTCGGTGGTGTTCTGGTGCTGTCCGCCCTTGCCGCCGGCACGAAAGGTCTCGACCCGGCACTGGCCCAGGAGCTCCCGGTCACCGGTGGGGATGCGGGGGCGACTCAACCGTCCGGCACCCCCACGGGAAGGGCGTCGAGGGAGAGGAGAAGGCCCTGCAGGCTGCCTCCGCGTCCGGTGAGGGCGGCAAGGACCGCCTCCCGCTCCTCCTCGTGTCCTTCCCGGGAAACGAGGCGGACGGCCCGGACGGCCCGGTCACGGCCTCCGGCGGCCACTTCCTCGAAGGCGCGGGCGAGCTGGTCCTGGTCGGCAGGGTGGAAGAGGGTCCAGATACCCCGACCCTCGAGGGCCGTGGGCTCCTCGCCCACGAAGCTCGCCAGTGCCGGGTTCACGGAGCGGAGGTGGCCATCGGGATCGGCGACAGCGACCCCGCACCGGGTGACCTCGGACAGGACCCGGAAGCACGCCGCTTCCTCCTCCACCTCACCGGTGGAACGAAGGCCGGTGAGGTCCTCCACCGACCCCTCCACGTACTCGGGCTTTCCGCCGGGGCCCCGATGCACCCGGGCAGTGATCCGAAGCCGGATCACCCGCCCACTCCCCGACTGGACCCGGGTCTCGAAACCATTCACCAGCCCCTGGTCCTCGAGGGTCTGGAGGAAGCGCTCCCGGTCCCGGGGCGAGACGAAGAAGTTCTTGGCCAGTACCTCGCGGAGGGTGTGGCGGTCGGGAAAGTCGAGGGTTCGGATGAGGGCCGGATTCGCCTCCAGGTACTCGCCTCCCGGACCGACCCGGAAGAGGCCCAGGGGCAGGTGGTCGAACATCCCCCGGTTCCGCTCCTCGCTCCGACGGAGCTCCTCCTGGGTTCGGTGACGCTCCACCGCGTAGCGGACGGCCCGCTCCAGGACCTCGGGCTCCATCTCGCCCTTCACCAGGTAGTCCACCGCCCCCGACCGCATGGCTTCCAGGTCGACCTCGCGGGATCCCTTTCCCGTGAGGAGGATCACCGGGGTCCGCACGGCGAGGGAGCGGGCCTTCCTGAGGAGGTCGACTCCGGTCTCGGCCCCCATCATGTAGTCCATGAGACAGACGTCGTGCCGGTGCTCCTGCAGTCGGCTGAGGCCGTCGTGGAAGGTCGAGACCCATTCGGTGTCGACCTTCGCCCCCGGAATCGTCTCCAGGAGCGAACGGGTGATGAGTGCGTCGGATTCCTCGTCGTCGATGATGAGGACCCGGAGGATCGAGGTAGCCATGAACTCTCGCGTTGGAGCCGGTTGGGTGCCGGGTCGGCCGGAGCGCCACTGGGTCCCCGACCGCCACGCCGTCCCCCCAACGTAGTGCGGGGGGAGGGGGTCGGGAAAGGAGGGCCCGGGTGGAGCCCTGTAGTCCGCCATCCGCGCACCTCGGGCCTCCCCTTTCCACCCTGGATTGCCGGAGCCGTTCGCTGGCCCGGTTCATGCACGGTTCAAGGTCGGATGGGGGAGGATCCTCCAGCCGGCGGAGGGGTTCCATTTCCAGTACTTCCGGGGCTTTGTTGTCGATCGGGCGCCCCGGCTGCCCTGGATGGAGGGCTCCCAACCCTCGGATAAGTTGAGGTCGTTCACGGAATGTCGGAAAACACCATGTGGGGGCCGGGGGCCCGCTTTCTCTTCATTGCGGCGAGCGCGGTGGTGGTGGTCGCAGGGCTCCGCGCCGCGGCGCCGATCCTCCTGCCCTTCTTTCTCGCCCTGTTCCTGGCGATCCTCTCCCTTCCCATCATGTACTGGCTCCAGCGGCGTCGGGTGCCCACGCCCCTGGCGATCCTCCTGGCGGTACTGGTGGACCTGGCCATCTTCGGGGTGATCATCCTCCTGGCCATGCAGTCGGTGGCCGACTTCCAGGAACGGCTTCCCCAGTACGCTCGACGGTTCCAGAATCTCTACTCCTCCTGGATCGAGAGTGTGCAGGACATGGGAATTCCCGCCGGGGAACTCCTCTCCGCCGAGATCATCTCGGTTTCGGCGATCCTCGATCTGGCCGGGGGCACCCTCACCCGGATCGCCTCGATCCTCTCGAACGCCTTCATCGTCGGCCTGATCATGGTCTTCATGCTGGCCGAGGCCTCGATCTTTCCCGAGAAGTTCCGGGCGGTCCTGGGTCGGAATGGAGGGGACCTGAGCCGCTTCGCCAAGATCACGGGGGAGGTCCAGGAGTACCTCTTCATCAAGACCCTGGTGAGCCTGGCCACCGGGCTCACCATCGGTTTCTGGGCGTGGATCATGGGACTCGATTTTCCCGTGCTCCTGGGCCTCATCGGCTTCGTCCTGAACTATGTGCCCACCATCGGTTCGATCCTGGCGGCGATCCCGGCGATCCTCCTCGCCCTGGTCCAGACCGGGAGCATCGGTCTCATGGCCTTCGTGGCGCTGGGCTATGTGGGGATCAATCTCGTGTTCGGGAACCTCATCGAGCCCCAGCTCCTGGGGAGACGGCTCGGTCTCTCGACCCTGGTGGTGATCCTCTCCCTCATCTTCTGGGCATGGGTCTGGGGACCGGTGGGTGCACTCCTGGCGGTTCCCCTCACCATGGTGCTCAAGATCGGTCTCGAGAACACCCAGGACCTGAAGTGGATCGCCCTCCTCCTGGACAAGGAGCCGGCCACCGAGCCACCGGATCGCAGCGGACCCGCTTCCATCGATCACGACGAAGGAGTCTGACTCCATGCCTGATACGGATGCCCCTCTCGGTGCCCTTCCCAACTCCGCCCGCCTCTGGGTCTTCGGAGCGAGCCGACCCCTCGCCCCCGGTGAAGAGGCCCGGCTGCTCGCCGAGGTCGATGGCTTCCTGGAAGGATGGAAGGCCCATGGTCACCCCCTGGCCGCAGCGAGGGACTGGCGCTACGGGCGCTTCCTCCTGGTGGCGGTCGACGACCGGGTCACCCCGCCCTCGGGGTGCTCCATCGACGCCCTGGTGCGACGGTTGAAGGGGCTCGAGGAAGAGTTCGATGTCGATCTGGTGGGGAGTGCGCCCATCTGGTTCCGCGATGGCGACGAGATCCGACGGGTCAGCCGCCCCGACTTCAAGGCCCTGGCCCGCGACGGCGAGGTCGACGCCGAGACGGTGGTCTTCGACCTGAGTCTCACCCGCCTGGACGCCCTCCGCGCCGGCAAGTGGGAGACCCGCGCAGCCGAGAGCTGGCACCGGCGCTACCTGGACTGAGGGCCAGCCGCGCGCATCCTCCAACCGCTCGCACCCAATCCCCGATACACGAAGGCGCGGACCGGAGAGAAAACGTCCGGCCCGCGCCCTCTTCAACGGCGCTTCGAGCGCATGCGGAGGGGATATCAGCCTCCGGTCTGCGCCTCGTCCATCATCCGCTGGATCATCTCCCCGAAGTCGATCTCCTCGTAGCCGGCGAGCTCCTCGTACATGGCGGCCACGAACGAGGGAGCGGCGGGATCGTAGACCATGTTGGACTTGATGGAGTTCATCCGGAGGAGCGGCTGGATCCGGGCCGGCTCCTCCTCGGGCTCGGCATCGCCCCCACCGCGGCCTCCGAACATTCCGCGGATGGCTCCGGCGGCCGCATCGCGCATGGCCTGGCCGGCCTGTCCGGCAAGTTCGCTTCCCATGGACTCGGGCTCCCAGGCGAGGAGGTCGTCGCGGGAGTACTCCACCTCGCTGGGCAGGAGGGCGACGGTGGTGGAAGAGCGCACCGTGGTGCCCTCGAGCTCGGAGATGGCCTCGGCGATCTCCATCATTCCTGCCGAGATGCGCGGATCCCACATGGCGAGGGCTTCCGCACCCGACTCCTGTCCACTGGTATCGTAGATCTCCGCCATCTCCTCGGCGAGCGCCCTGAGCTCGGGGTCTTCGGCCATCCGCTGGGCCCACTCCTCGTAGAGGGCCTCGGTGTCGGGGAAGTCATCGCTCTGCCAGAGCTCCACCAGGATGAGGAGGATTCCCCCCTCCTGGGTCTCGGCGCCCTCGATTTCCTCGGTGCCCTCGAGCTCGGCGGTGACGAAGTACCGGCGTGCCTGGATCCCGTCGGCGACCTGTTCGGTCTCACCGGTGGCCTCGGTGGAGATCCGGAAGTCCCACTCGATGGCCGATTCCTCCTGGGCGCGGCGGACCTCCTCCATCGCCTCTTCCTGCTGGCGCATGGCTTCCTGGAGTTCCTCGTCCTCCTCCATCTCGAGCATCGCCTGCGCCATCATCTCCTCCATCTGGCCCGCCATGTCCACCGCCTGCGCGAAGGTGAAGCGCATGTAGGTGCGGGACTCGTGGTCGATGTGGAGCATGACCTGCTGGTCCAGGTCGAGAACGGTGCTGGTGTGTCCGTCATCCTGGCGGAGCACAGATTCCTCGATGAAGAGGGCGTGCCGGCTCTCCATCCCACTCATGGGAGATCCGGGGAGGGCCCGGAGGAGTGCGCCCATGGTTCCGGGAATCTCGAAGTCGGTGGTCTCCTCCCAGGAGACGGAGCGGACCTGGGCCTCTGCCGGGTCCGGAATGGCGGTGATGGCAAGAAGGACGAGGGCGGCGATGCCCGCCTGGACGAAAACTCGGGATGTCATGGTCATGCTCCGTCGGGTAAAGCGGGGTTCGTGCGGAGGGCCGTAGTGCCCTCGCACGGTTATGCGTAAAGGGGCGCAGGGATCCGCCAATCGAGCGTTCGGGGCTCCCTCGTTCAGACACGAAACCCCGGGGTCATCGTTCCATCTTCGAAGTCCCCGGCATCACTCGCGGGGTCACGGCTACCCACCGTCCGGGGGCTCAGGGCTCCAAAGCGTTCGGTTTCCCGGATCCGGGCAGTCGGTGGGCCAGGTAGCGGGCGGCCTCGGCCTCGGCCCAGAAGCGCGGCGCCCAGGGGCCGGGGCCCTCGACGAAGCCCACATGGCCTCCGCGTCGGGGAAATCCGGCCAGGAGCCAGGGATTCTCCCGGACGGCGTCGCGAGGCGCCGAACGGGGCGGCAGGAAGGGGTCGTCGTCGGAGTGAAGAAGCAGGGTCGGGATCCGGATGGACCGGAGGTGTGGCCCGGACGACGACTGCCGGTAGTAGTTCCACGCATCGTCGAAGCCATGGAGGGGCGCCGTTGCGACCTCGTCGAACTCACGAAGAGTCCGGGCGCGGTGGAGCGCATCCCAGTCCAGGAGGGGACGGAGGAGGGCCTCCTTGGCCTTGGACTTCTCCAGGAGTGAACGAAGGAAGTAGCGGGTGTAGAGGCGCCCCATCGGTCCCGCCTCCAGCGCCCGGGTTCCGGCCACCAGGTCGAAGGGAACGGAGATGGCGACGGCGGCATCGACGAGGGATACCGGGGTGCCCTCGTCGATGGCCCGGATCCCGGAGATCCCCAGGTGCCGGAGGAGGACATTCCCCCCCAGTGAGAAGCCGACTGCCCCCAGGGGACGGTGGGGGAAGCGTTCGCGAAGGCGCCCCAGGGCCCAGATCAGGTCCCCGGTCTCACCCGAATGGTAGAAGCGCGCCACCCGGTTCGGTTCGCCGGAACACGATCGGAAGTTGAGCCCGATGGGGAGAAGGCCCTGGTGATGGAGCTCCCGCATGAGCACCCGCACGTAGCCTCGTCCCGTCGATCCCTCGAGCCCATGGAGGATGAGCACGGGGGGGGCATCGGGTCGCGGAGGGGGGGCGAAGTCCAGGTCGAGGAAGTCGCCGTCGGGGGTCTCCCACCGCTCCCGTCGAAGCCCCGGATCGGGGGTGGGGCGGAGGAACTTGCCCGCAAGAGTCTGCAGGTGCGCCCCGGGTAGCCAGGAGGCGGGGCGGAACGGGCGGGGGGTGTGGCCCCGGTGGATCCGTGTACGGTCCGGTCCCATTCCGGAGGGGTCGAGCGCTGCAGGCATGGGTGAAATATAGTCCTTTCCGGACTTCCGGCCCACCGTGTGGCGGATCCGGGCCCCGTTCCAGGACTTTCCGTTCATGGGGTCGGCGCCTGGAGGGACGAAGCGAACCCTGTCTCCACACAGGTCGACTCGTTTCTCAACGCTTGCGCTCAGCGTCATCGCATAGACCGCAAAGTCCACAACCGACGATTCTCGCAAGCGACGGTTGTGGACCTTGTTCCTATATGGAGCGTTTCGGTGCCCACGTCGTGCGAGTCCCCCACGAGTGTGGAGTCCTGGTTCGGATGTCGGGCTTTGGCCCCCGCCGGGTCCATCCCGCCCGCCATGAGGGGTCCGGGCCGGGTGGGATGGAACCCTGTCCTCGGGAGGAAGCCTTCCGCCCGCCATCGCCCGATCCGGATTCTATGCGAATATCGACGAAAATCCTGCAAACGCCTTCGAAGGCGCGGCGTTTTCAGGATTTTCGTCCTGCGAACCCGACGCCCCTGCCCTTCCCACTCGGCCCGGAACCGTCACTCGAAACGAGAAGGACTGGGAGGGAACCGGCCCTGTCCCGGTCCCACTCCGGGATCGAGCTTCCGCGGTTGGAGCCCCGACGTGAACGCCGCATCCACATCGAACGGGAAGAAAGCGCGCAAGCGCTACACTCGGAGGGAGGGATGAAGGTGATCGTGGCGTAAACGCTACAGCCAGGGTGGCCCCGGGGATTCCCTTCAGCGTCGAGACCGTCAGATTGGGAGACCATGACCCCCACGCCCCCACCCTCGGAATCGCCCCCCATCCCCCCGGCCCTCGCCCTCGGCGTGGCCATCGTGGCATTCTCGTGGGCGGGTCCCCTGGTCCGCTTCACCGATGCGCCGGCACTCGCCGTCGCCCTCTGGCGCCTCCTCTTCTCGGTGGCCTTCCTGGCACTGGTCGTCACCCTCCGCCGCGAGGGTTGGCGTCCCCTCGCCCGCCTCTCGGGCCGGGACTGGTTCCTGGCCGCCGGTGCGGGCATCCTTCTCGCCTTCCACTTCTGGAGCTGGATCGCTTCGATCCAGTTCACCTCGGTGGCATCGTCGGTGATCCTGGTATCGACGCAGCCCCTCTTCGTCGCCCTCCTTTCGGCCCTCCTCCTCAAGGAGCACCCGGTGCGCGGGGAGTGGGTGGGGATGGGGGTGGCGGTGGCAGGAGCGGCGTGGATCGGATGGGGTGACGCGGGGCACGGTTCCCGGGCCCTCCTGGGGGATGCCATGGCGGTGGGCGCCGCCGTCCTGGCTGCCGCATACTACATCGTGGGACGGGCGCTCCGGAGACGGGTGGACCTCTGGAGCTATGTGACGGTGGTGTATGGCGCCGCGGCCCTCACCCTCCTCCTCCTGGCGGGAGGCCACCCCGGGGTCCCCCTGGTGCGGGGATACGGGGCCACCGACTGGTGGGTCTTCCTGGCCCTGGCGGCAGGCCCCATGATGCTGGGACACACGGGGGTCAATTACGCCCTCCGCTACACCCGCGCCTACCTGGCGAATCTGGCGGTCCTGGGTGAACCCATCGGCGCGACCCTCATCGCCTGGCTCCTCCCGGCCATCGCCGAGCGTCCCGACATGACCACCGTGGTGGGAGGTGGGCTGATCCTGGTCGGTGTGGCCATCGCGCTTCGGGCGCGCTGAGGGGAGCGGGGACCGGCCGGGACGGACGAGATTCGACGGGACGGACGAGATTCAGCGCCACGAACGAGATTCAACGGGACGGCGGAGGTTCCGCGGGAACGTCGCCGCCTCCGGCTCCGGGACTCTCGTCCACCTACTTCCTGCGCTCCCCCTTCTCGCCAGACGGACGCTGGAGGAGGTCGGGTTCGTCCGATTCCTCGAGTTCCCGGGAGATCTCGTCTTCGATGGTTCGATCCGGTGACACGTCGGGGGCCGCGAGGGGGGCCTCCGACGGGGTCTCGGCGCCCTGGGGATCCGCGGTCCCGGCCTTCTCTCGAGGCGTGGACGGCTTCGGAGGGCTTTCGGAGGAGGGGGAACCGGGGAGGCCCTTCTCCGCATCGCCTCCCTCCGGCCGTCCATCTTCCAGGATCCGGACCCCGTACTCCGGAGCAGGGGTCTCGATGCCCAGGGCCTCGAAGCGTTCCTTGATGGCCCGGGTGGCCTCCGATCGCACCTTCGAGAAGTCGGCCACCGTCTGATCGATCCATCCGGAGAAGCGGAGTTCCACCGTGGAGTCCCCGAAGCCCTGGACCCGGGCCGAAACGGCGGGGGTTTCGAGCACCCCGGCCAGCTCCGCCAGGGTGGTACGGCCCGCCTCGAGGGCGCGGCCCAGGGGCTCCGAGGGGGCCACCCCTACCATGACCACGAAGCGCCGCCGGGGATTTCGTGTGAAGTTGGTCATGACACTCTTGAAGACCATTGCGTTCGGGATCCGGACATGGTTCCCGTCGAGGGTCATGAGGATGGTCTCGCGCCCGGTGAGCCGGACGACCCGTCCTTCGTGTCCGCCGACCTCCACATGGTCGTTGTGGGAGAAGGGCTGGCGCAGCGAGAGGAGCACCCCCGCCAGGTAGTTCTCGACGATGTCCCGGAAGGCGAAGCCGATGGCGATCCCCGCGACACCTGCCGCGCCCAGGACCGCGCCCACCAGCGCTGTGGCCGCCATGAGCTCCAGCGCCAGGACGATGCCCACCAGCCCGATGACCACCCGAAGACTCTGGCGGAGGAGGTTCCGGGTGAAGGGGTTGGGATCTCCCTTCCGGGGCCGGAAGAACCATCGTCCGGCCAGCCATGCCAGCCCGAGGAAGGCACCGATGATGAAGAGGCCGAGAAGGAAGGAGGGGATGAAGCGGATGGCCCGGTCGGTTTTTTCCCGGAGTCGTTCCATCGCCGGAGTGAGACGTTTCCGGAAGTCGGTCTCCACCTCGATCCGGTTGTCCACCCAGACGATCCCCGGAACCTCGGCGGCGAGGGTGCCGGCGCGCTCCCGATCCTCGGCACTCATGGCCGTGCCCGAGAGCTCCAGGATCCGACCCTCCACCCCGATCCGGATCTCCCGAAGCCCGTCGATCCTCCGGTAGATCGCCAGGAGTTCACCGAGGCCGTCTGCCAGCAGCTCCACCTCGGGGGCCGGGTCCACGGTCACGACCGGGTCCAGGGTGTCGGCGGGCACCTGGGTCCCGGCGACCGCCTGGGGTCCTCCCAGGAGCGCCAGGAGGATCAGGCCGAGGATGGTGGCCGGGGCGCCACCGCGCCATGGCGAAGGCACGCCTGCGGCGGGGGCCCGCTGCGTCGATCCGGACCTCCGGAGAATCCGGGAGGGTGCTGGAAAGCGAAAGGTCATGAGGCCAAGCTATATCGGCACATGCGCGGGGACCAGCGCGCCTCCGACCTGGAGTGGCTTGTTCCCTCCGCCATGGAAGGCGATCTTTCGCCCCGGTTGATCGCAGTCTCGGGTGCGTGTGTCGGGAGGGCATGTTCTTCCGTCAAGGTCCTCCCTGGTTCCCGAAGTGCGCCCGCACCCGACTTGTCCCCGAACCGACAGACCCGAAACGCCATGATTCGAAGCATTCGTACGAAGCGAAGCGCCAGCGCATCTTCCGGGCGGCTTCCCACGGCCTCCCTCGTCCTTCTTGCGGTCTTCACCCTCCTGGGTTGCGACGCCGGCGACACCGACGACGCACCTGGAATCCCGGTGGAGCCACCCGAAGCCCTGGAATCGGCCGGGCTCTTCGAGGTCCCCGGGCTGGTGGAGGTCCTGGAACTCCAGAACCTGCGCGACGGCGAGGCCCTCGTGGAGCGCCTCGCACATGACGATGCCGAGGTCCGGTCTCGTGCCGCCTTCGCACTGGCCTCGGTCCGCGACCCGGAGGCCTTCGAGCCCCTGGTGGACCTCCTGGCAGACCCCTCGGTGGAGGTGCGGCGCGATGCGGCCTTCGCCCTGGGCCACATCGAGCTTCCCGACGAGGGACGGGCCCTTCTGGACGCTCTCGAAGGAGAAGGGGCCGCCGTCGTCCGGCGTCGCATCCTGGGAGCGCTGGGGGGCCGGGCCGGCGAGGCCGTGGCCGGTGAACTCGCCGGATGGGATCCCGGTGAGGAGGAGGCGCGGGAGTACTGGCTGGCACTGTCCCGGATCGGACTCCGGGAGGTGGGCCTGGAGGGCGCGGGGGTCGTGGAGCGCCTGGTGGAGGGGCTCCGCTCCGAGGACCCGGCCGTGCGGGAACGGGCGGCTTATTTCTTCGGCCGCATGTCCGACCCCGAGGCCTGGGAGGTCCACGTGGAGCAGGTGCGGGAGGCCCTCGACCGCCTGGATTCCGATGAGCGCACCGCCATGCACCTCCTTCCGGCCCTCGGTCGCCTCCGGGACCGGAGCGACGCCCCGCGCTTTCTCGAATGGATGGCCGAGTCCGATGACTGGCGGATCCGGGCGAATGCCGTGCAGTCGGTGGGCACCAGCGCGCTCCTCGAGACCGCAGGGGTGAGGGACGCCCTCTGGGAGCGGGTGGAGAGCGACCCGTCCACCCATGTCGCGGTGCTCGCAGCCAACGCGCTCCTCGCCGGCTTCCGGGTCCCCGACCAGGTGACCTCGCGGGCACGGGCCTGGCTCGAGGTGGACCCCGAGGCATGGCGAACCCACCTCCCCTTCGTGGAGCACTTCGGCATGATGGGTGATCCGGAGATCGTGAACGCCTGGGTCGACTTCCACCTACCCCGGTTCCCCGAGATCGCGCACCGTGCACCGGAGCTCCTGGCGGCCAATCCGACGCCCGACGCCGGACAGCGCATCTTCGACCTGGCCCGGGGCGACGACCCCCTCGCCGAACGGGCGGTCATGTCCTTCCTCTCGACCCGGTGGGAAGTCTGGGTCTGGGAGCCCGACGCCATTGCGGTCTTCTACGACCTCTTCGAGGAGAAGGTCCTGGAGGGAGATCCCCGCCCGGCGAGGCACGCCGCCATCGCGCTGGGAGACCTCCTTTTCCAGCCCTTCGGAAGCCGCGTCCTTCTCGAGGAGGCGTACCGGGGGCGCGTCGAGAGGTCGACCGAGGAGGAGGTCCCGGTTCTCCGCGCGATTCTCGCCTCCCTTGCAACCATCGGGGACCCGGACGCCGTTCCCCTCATCGAGGAGCAGCTCGGCCACGAGGACTTCCGGATCCGGAAGGCGGCGGCGGCGGCGTACGAGGAGCTCACCGGACAGGAGGTGCGGGGACTCGAGATTCCGGACCCCGAGATCCCCCTCGACGTCGAGTACCTGAGGGAGCTGGGACCCGCCCCCCTCCTCGTTCTCGAGACCACCCGCGGGACGATCCGGATTCGGCTGGCTCCGGAGCAGGCACCCGTCACCGTCCAGACCATCGCCCGCTACGCCGAAGAGGGCCTCTACGACGAGGTGCACTTCCACAGGGTCGTCTCCAACTTCGTGATCCAGACCGGGGACTTCGCCGCCGGCGACGGGACGGGCGGACCCGGGCAGGCCCTTCGGACCGAAGTGACCCAGATCCCCTTCCAGCGGGGAGTGGTGGGAATGGCTTCGTCCGGGTGGGATACCGAGGGGAGCCAGTTCTTCATCACCCATTCGGCGCAGCCCCACCTGGACGGCTCCTTCGGGCAGAGCGGAGACTGGATGGCGTATACCGCCTTCGGCTGGCTCGAGGAAGGCGAGTCGGCCCTCGACCGTATCCAGGAGGGGGACCGGGTGGAGCGTGCCTGGATCGAACGATCCCCCTGACCCGGAGCCCGGACTTCCGGGGTTCCCGGGATAATTTGGAACCTGGGACCGGTTCAAGTGCAATAAGACCGGACGGTTACGAACGCAGACCCAGATGGAGACAAAGCGAATGGAGTGGAGAACTTCCGGCCGACCGATCCTCGCCCTGGCGGCGATCCTGATCCCCGCCACCTTTGCGGGATGCGAGATGGATGACGCCCGTGACGATGGCCCACCGGACCTCCCGGGGCCCATCGCCCAGGCCATCGACGCCCCGGGACCCTTTCCCATCCAGCTCCTGCCCCCGGCCGGTGAGCTGACCGACGGAATCGCAGTGGAGCCACTGGGATCCTTCGTCGTGACGGCGGCCCTCGACGCCGACCCCATCGAGTCGGTGCTCTCGATGCACTACTGGAACGAAGAAGAGGAGCGGTGGGGCGAGCCTCGCCAGCTTCACTTCAGTGAGGCCGGCTTCGGGGACTCCTCGCCGGCACTGGCACCAGACGGCTCCTATCTCCTCTTCGCTTCGGCGCGCCCCGGGGACAATCCGGCGGCCGGGGATGTGAATATCTGGATCGCCCAGCGGGAGGGGGAGAGCGATGGAGAGATCCAGTGGACCGATCCATGGCTGGTGCCCGCGGTCTTCTCCCCCGCCTGGGACGGGGCACCGTCGCTGGCGGGTGACGGCTCCCTCTACTTCTCCTCCATGCGGGAGGGACCGACCGAGGGCCTGAATCTCCATGTGGCGCCCTTCGAAGATGGAATGTGGATGGCGCCGCAGAAGCTCCCCGAGCCGGTGAACTCTTCCGTGGACGACTCGGATCCCTACATCTCGCCCGACCAGAGCTTCATGGTCTTCGCATCGAACCGGGAGGGGCTCTGGAACCTCTACCTGGTCCATGCCGAGGGCGAAGGATGGGGTGAGCCCCAGCTCCTCGACGCCGCCAGCGACGAGAGCGCCAATGATCGGGCCCCCTACATGACCGCGGCGGGCTCCCACCTCTTCTGGGTGCGTGATGGCGAGGTCATGGCCGCCCCGGCAGAAGCCGTGGGCATCGAGGCCCGAGACACCGAGTCCGAGGTTGCACGAGCGGGGGCGGGTGAGGGCTGACTCGAACCCCGGGGTGAGCCGGGGACACCGGGAGCCGTCCGAGGCATCCCGGTGACCCCGCCACCCCCCACCGGACCCACCCTGGATTCCTTCAGGGAGCGAGTCCGGGATCGTTCCCTGAGGGTAGGGATCGTCGGCTTCGGCTACGTGGGGTCGTGCCTGGGCGCCGTCCTCGCGGACCGGGGCTTCTCCATTCTCGCCATCGATGTGGACGAGTCGCTCATCGCCGGTGTCCGCGAGGGCAGGGTCCCCTTCAACGAGCCGGGGCTCGCCGAGGCG
>SLSF01000239.1 GCA_007130605.1 Gemmatimonadota bacterium
ACGGCGGATCCGTGACCCTGGATCTGTCGGAGGCGTCGGGCCCCATGGTGCCCCGCTGGCTCGAGATCATGTCTGGGG
Organism: Gemmatimonadota bacterium; assembly: GCA_007130605.1. GTDB lineage: Bacteria > Gemmatimonadota > Gemmatimonadetes > Longimicrobiales > Gaopeijiaceae > SLBA01. Next base: position 79 of record SLSF01000239.1, read on the forward strand.
AATGGAGCCCGGGGTCCACACTCCAGGGCGGAGAGCGGGTGTCTCTCTCGCCTCCCGGATCCGGTCCCTGGGCGGTCCTCATCCAACGCTCCGACCAGGCGAACCCTTGAGTCAGAAACACGATGAACGGGTCCTGGTGACCGGGGCCACCGGCTTCACCGGATCGCACCTGGCCCGGAAGCTGGTGGCTCGGGGAGCCCGGGTGACCGCCTTCGCCCGGGCCAGCTCCCACACCCAGGAGCTGGCCGACCTGGGGGTGGAGGTTCGCACCGTGGACATCCGGGACCGGGCCGATGTGGCCCGACACATGGAGACCTTTGACCGGGTCTACCATATCGCCGCCGCCTTCCGGACCCAGCACGCCGACATGAAGGAGTTCCGGCGGGTGAACGTCGATGCCACCGGGCACCTCCTCGAGGCGGCCCGGGACCAGGGAGTCCGCCGCTTCGTCCACTGTTCCACCGTTGGGGTGCAGGGAGAGATCGAGAACCCTCCGGCTACGGAGGAGCATCCCTTCCGGCCCGGGGATCCCTACCAGACCACCAAGCTCGAGGGCGAGATGCTGGCACGAGAGGCCATGGACGCCGGCTCCATGGAGGTGACGGTTGTTCGGCCCGTGGGCATCTACGGACCCGGCGACCGACGCTTCCTCAAGCTCTTCCGGCCCATCTCCCGGCGACGCTTCGTCATGATCGGCTCGGGAGAGGTCCTGTATCACCTCACCTACGTAGAGGATCTGGTGGAGGGCATCCTGCTGGCCGGGGAACACGCGGCCGCACCCGGCGAGGTGTTCACCCTGGGGGGTGCACGCTACACCACCCTGAACGAGCTCACACGGCTCATCGCAGATGCCCTCGAGGTGCCGCCTCCTCGCGTCCGCATTCCCTACGCCCCGGTCCACCTGGCCTCGGTGGTCTGCGACCGGGTGTTCCGCAGCGTCGGACTGTCGCCTCCGCTCTATCCTCGCCGGGTCGAGTTCTTCTCGAAGGACCGGGCCTTCGACATCTCGAAGGCCCGGAAGCTCCTGGGGTACGAGCCCCGGGTGGACCTCGAGGAGGGGCTGCGACGCACCGCCCAATGGTATCGAGAGGAGGAGCTGATCTGATGACGGAGGAATCGCGCATGGGAACGAGAGATGACTCTCCCTCGGTGGATGAAGGCGATGCATCGCTGCTTCTCACCGACGGGCACGTCCACCTGCACCCCTGCTTTCCCATCGGGGCGTTCCTGGATCAGGCGGCCCGGAACCTGGAACGAGGGCATCGGGCCGCCGGCCTGCACGCCGGACCGGGCGGTGGCCGGGGTCACAGGTGGACCGGCGTACTCCTCTTCTCCGAGGGACAGGGGGTGAACCGGTTCGAGGAGCTTCGGGGAATGGTGGGAGCCTCCCAGAGCTCGGATGGCTGGGCGGTGGAGGCCACCGAGGAGAGCGGCTCCCTCCGGCTTAGATCTCGTGAGGGAGCGGAGCTCGTGGTCGTGGCGGGCCGCCAGGTCGTCACCGACGCCCGCCTCGAGGTGCTGGCGCTCTGTACCACGGCCCGGTTCGAGGACGGGGGGCCACTCCGGGATACAATCCACGGGGTGCGAGAGGCCGGGGCCGTGCCCGTGCTTCCCTGGGGATTCGGGAAGTGGTGGGGATCGAGAGGCCGGCTCCTGGCCGAGGTCGTGGGCTCCCTTTCGGCCGGGGAGGTCCTCCTGGGAGACAACGCGGTACGACCCCGGGGCACGCCCGAGCCGAAGCTCTTCGAGGCGGCGCGGGCTCGAGGCATCCCGGTGCTGCCGGGCAGCGACCCCCTTCCCTTCCCGACCCAGCTCCGACAGGTGGGCTCCTACGGCGCCATCCTCTCCGGAAGGGAGTTCGATCCCTCCCGGCCGGCCGAGAGCCTGCGCCGACAGCTGCTGGACCTGGGTCCCGAGGTGCGATCCTTCGGTCGACAGGTGGGGCCGCTCCGGAGCGCATGGACCCAGGTGAGACTGCGAGTGGGTCGTGGATAGCCGGGTGGAGGGGGTCCGCCACGGAAGAGCCCGGTGCGGAGGCTGCCCATGCTGACCCTCCTGATCATGGCCGCGGCGCTGCGCTGTGCGGGAGCCGTCGCCCGGTCCTGGGACCGGATCGAGCTCCTGGTGCCGGGGTGGCTGGCGTGCATGACCGCCACCTGGATGGTGGCGGGGATGATGGGGTTCGCCTTCCCCCTGTGGCCCGCGCTGCTCATCGGGTTCGCCGGGGCCATGGTGGAGTGGCGGAGCGAGGATCCCAGCTGGATCGCCGCCGGAGACCTCATCCTCCTCCTGGCCATGGCGGTGTGGGCCCTCCCCTCCCCCGGATGGCTCGAGATGCTCCTCCTGATCGGCGGGCTCTCAGTGGCCTGGACCGTCCTGGAGGGCTGGGCTCGGCTGACCCCGGTGCCCCTGCGGGTCGCCTCGGCGGCCGCAGCCCTCTTGATCGTGGGAGTGTTGGCAGCCCGCCTCGGCACGGCGTCGGATCCCCTGCGTCCCGTGGCTCGCATGCTGCCCCAGATCAGCGTAGTCCCCTCGTGCGAAGGCGAGAGGGTCCAGCTCGAGACCGGGAGCGTGGCCTGGTACGATCCGCCTCGAGGGGACGGCCTCCGCCCGGGCGCGCTTCTCTTTCACGGCGCGGATTCCAGGGGCGGCCGGCAGCCCGCGGCCTGCAGCCTCAGGCGGGCGCTCCTGGATGCCGGGTTCGGGGTCCTGTCCGTGGATCATCCGGGGTACGGCGCCTCACCGGCCCCGCCGGTGGAGGCCGAAATCGAGGCCTGGGACCCCCTGGCCCACCAGTTGGCCGGACTGGACTGGCTCGAACGGAGGAGCGAAGTGACCTCGGTCCAGGTGCTGGCGGGCCACTCCATGGGGACGATCGACGCCCTTCGGCTGCTCGGAGCCATGCCAGACCCGGCGGTGACCTTCCTTTTCGGTCTGGGGCTGGGGGACGGTGCCGAACGGGACGACTACTGGCTCGAGCGTTTCCACACGGACCGGCGACTTTCGGACCGCCTCTCCGAAGCTCAGTGGCGGGCGATCCAGGAGCGGTACTACAACTTCTACAGCGCCATCGAGGGGCTGCCGTCGGACCATCCCCGCATCGTCTTCGTGGAATTCGGCTGGGAGTGGGAAAACCTGCGCAATTCCCGGGATCCGGCGTTTCAGGCCATCCCGGGCGCAAAGGAGCGGTGGACGCTTCCACACTCGTCGCACTATTTCAGCGCCTTCAACTGGTACGGGCTTCTGGCGGCCGACGCCGGAGTGATCCGGTCGGTGTCCAAAGGGCTTCGCGAACGGAGCGGGGATCTGTAGGAGCACTGCAACGAACTGTGGGTGAGCCGCCCGCCCGACGCGAGGTCGACCCGGGCACCGAACTTGCTTCTTGGAGTGGTAGGCGTTTTTCTGCGTTGTTGGGTAGTGTCGTCACTCAGCCTCGATCCCCAGGACAGGAAGGTGGGCATGAAGGTGCTTGGACTCGGAACGGAAGGCGACAGCGGCGCCGTCATCGCCGAGGACGGACGCCTCCTGGCTGCGGTCAACGAGGAACGCCTCCAGCGCATCAAGCTGGTCCACGGATTTCCGTGGCGGTCGATCCCCTCGGTCCTCGAGCTGACGGGAACGGCCCCTGAGGAACTCGACGCGGTTCTCATCGCCGCCACCGACGACCACCTCGTCACCGAGCTCCGGGGCTTCGACGGCTGGTTCGAGGGCATGGAGGGGAATCGGGCGGGGCTTCGCAAGCGGCTCGCGGGCCGCCTCGCTCCGTACCTGGCCGGAATCTCCCTCGTGGAGAAGGCCTATTACCTGGTGCAGGCCCCGGGATTTCGGGCTCGGCGCACCGGGCTCAGGCGGATCCTGAACGAGGAGTTCTCCATCCACGCCCCGGTCCACTTCGTGGACCACCACTTTGCCCACCTCACCTCCGCCTACTACACGAGCGGCTTCGACGACGCCCTGGTGATCTCCATCGACGGCGGGGGCGACGCGAAGAGCAGCCGGATCTATGCGGTCCGGGGCGGCCAGTGGGAAGAGCTCTCGGACACCTCGGCCTTCAACTCGCTCGGAAATTACTACGCGTACGTCACGCACCTCTGCGGGTACAAGGCCCAGAAACACGAGGGGAAGATCACCGGTCTGGCGGCCCACGGGGAGCCGAAGTACGTGCCCCTGTTGAAGCGCCTCATCGATACCGAGGACGGGCGCCTCATCAACCACGGTCGGGTCGCCTTCCGCGCCGCCCTTGACCGGATCGAGAGTGAACTCCCCG
>SLSF01000232.1 GCA_007130605.1 Gemmatimonadota bacterium
GGCCCCTGCGACTACAACCGCCTCCCCTACGGGGTGGCCTGGTCCTTCCTCCGGTGGATCTCGGACCACCTGGGCCCCGACTTCCCCGGGGGTGAGCAGGCGATCCAGCGGCAGATGATCGACAACCTGAATGCCGGCTTCGACACCCTGGAAGATGTCCTGGACCAGCCCATCGCCCCCCTCCTGGCCTGGTGGGCGGCCTCGCTCTACACCGACGGGCGGGTCTCGAGCGAGGCCGATCCGCGGCTCACCTTTCCCACCTGGGACCTCCGCAGCATCGACCAGGGACTGGTGAGTCCGGCCCGGCTCCAGCCCATCTCCCGCAGCTTCCTCACCTTCAGTGATGAACGCCGGGTGGCGGCGGGAGCCTCGGCGTACTACCTGATCGAGGGAGGGGCCCGCCCCGACTTCACCCTTCAGCTCCGGCCCGTCACCGGAGACGCGCTGCCATCCTTCATCCAGATGTGGGCGGTGCGACTCCAGTAGTCTTGATCCCGGCCGTGCGCTTCGGGCCCGCACCCGATAGGTTGACCCTCATTCCAAAATAGTGAGGGGGTCTCGCACGGTCCTGAGTCAGGGCACGAGCGCTCCCCGTACGGTTCGGGGGAGGCAGCGGAGCCTTCCGGTCCGTTTCGGCAATCAGCTCCGCGGGAGCATTCGATCCATGGCTCGACCGCATCCGGCCCCGGCCGCCGGCATTCTCACCCTGCTGCTCATCCTTTTTGTTCCCTTCGGAGCCCTCGAGGCCCAGGAGCGAGGCACCGACGGCCCCCGGGCGAACTGGGCGCAGGCGGAACGCTTCTCCAGTTCCAACCTCAACACCTACCTCCACTCCTCGTCGGTGAACCCGCAGTTCATCGACGAAGACGAGAGCGACGAGTTCTGGTACCGCTTCCAGGACTCCGAGGGCACCCGGTGGATGCGGGTAAATCCGGAGGCGCCCTCCCGGCAGCCCCTCTTCGACCACGCCCTCATGGCGCGGCTCCTCACCGAGACCCTGGGCACGCCGACGGACCGCCAGAACCTCGACCTGGAAAACGTCGAGTTCACCGACGACCTCCAGTCCATCCGCTTCGAGGTCGACGACACCCACCTGGAGTTTCACCTCTCCAACGAGACCCTCGTGGAGTACGAACCCGAAGAGGAAGAGGACGAGCCCCGGGAGTGGAGGGTCTTCTCGCCCGACTCCACCGCCTATGTCTTCGCCCGCGAACACAACCTCTATTTCGTCGAGATGGACGACGAGCAGAACATCATCCAGCTCTCGGACGACGGCGAGGAGTACTACTCCTTCGGCTTCCGCGAAGTGGACGACGAGGAGGAGGAAGAGGAAGAGGAACGGCGGGACCGAGACGAGGAACAGGACGAAGATGACATGGAGGAGGAGGTCGAGGACCCCTATCCCCACCGGGCACGCCCGAATGTGACCTGGTCCGAGGATTCCCAGCGCTTCTACGTCACCCGAAACGACAGCCGCGAGGTCGAGGAGCTCCACCTGGTGAACTCCCTCACCGAGCCCCGCCCCGAACTCATGAGCTATCGCTACGCCATGCCCGGCGAAGAGAATGTGGTGCAGCAGGAGCTCCACCTCTTCGATCGGCCGACGGTCGAGCTGCGGGAGCTCGATGTCTCGCAGTGGAAGGACCAGCGCCTCTTCAACATCCACTGGCCCAGGGAGGAGACCTCGGAGTCCCTCCGTCTGGTGCGCCGCGATCGGCCCCAGCGGACCCTCGAGCTCATCGAGGTTCGGCTCGACGAGGGCGACGCCATCCGCGTCCTTCTGACCGAGTCCACCGAGAACGCCCACCTCCGCCGCCAGAATGTCCGGTACATCGACGACGGCGGCGACTTCCTCTGGCAGTCCCGGCGCACCGGGTGGTCCCACTACTACCGGTACGACCACGAGGGGAACCTCCGGAACTCGGTCACCGAAGGGGAATGGAATGCCGAGGCCATTGTCGCCCTCGACTCCATCGGCGGCGAGGTCTTCATCCGGGGCGTCGGACGCGAGGAGGGAGAGAACCCGTACTACTCCCATCTCTACCGGGTGGGGCTCAATGGCTCCGGCATGACCCTGATGGACCCGGGCGACGCCAACCACAACTCGCAGGTCACCCCCCGCTTCCGTTTCGCGGTGGACAACCATTCGCGGGTGGACATGGCCCCCCGCTCGGTCCTCCGGAACCGGAATGGAGACGAGATCCTCGAGCTCGAGGAGATGGACCTGTCGCGGATCGAGGCGATGGGGTGGGAGATGCCCGAGACCTTCGTGGTGAAGGCCGCTGACGGGGTCACCGACATCTATGGAAACATGTGGAAGCCCTTCGACTTCGATCCCGACTCCACCTACCCCATCATCGCCCACGTCTACCCGGGGCCCCAGACCGAGAGTGTCAGCTTCGGATTCTCGGCGGCGAACCAGCGGCAGGAGCTGGCGCAGCTGGGCTTCATCGTGATCCAGATCGGAAACCGTGGTGGGAGCCCGCAGCGCTCCGCCGCCTACCACTCCTTCGGTTACTTCGACCTGCGGGACTACGGGCTGGCCGACAAGAAGGCGGGGATCGAGCAGCTCGCGGCGATGAATTCGTGGATCGACCTGGACAATGTGGGGATCTACGGCCACTCCGGGGGCGGATTCATGACGGCGGCGGCCCTTCTCCTGCCCCCCTACAACCAGTTCTTCACCGCCGGCGCCTCATCGGCCGGAAACCATGACAACAATGTCTACAACCAGAACTGGTCGGAGCAGCACCACGGACTGAGGGTTGAAACGTGCGAGAACGAGAATGGCGAAGAGGAGGACTGCTTCGAAATCGAGGTCCCCACGAACCATGAGCTCGCAGAGAACCTCGAGGGTCGGCTCCTCCTGGTCCATGGCGACATGGACAACAATGTCCACCACGCCGGGACCATGCGCCTCGCCAAGGCGCTCATCGATGCCGACAAGCGCTTCGACTTCATGATGTTCCCGGGCATGGCCCACGGCTTTGGCGGCTACTCGAGCTACTGGCAGCGCATGATGTTCGAGTTCTTCGCAGAGAGCCTCCTCGGGGATTACTACCGGAACGGGGCGCAGATGCCGAACTGACCCGAAGCCGAAAGCTCGCTCGGGAAGGTTCTTGAAGAATGGCGCGGCAGGTGTGGGACGGGGTGTTCTCCGCCCCGCACCTGCCGCTCATTCGTTTTCACCGGCGGTTCACCGAGGTTCGGGTGGGGGGCACCCGCCCGCACCCGGCCCCGGCCCACACACCTCGCCGTCAGAAGGCGTATTCCCACCCCACATTCATCGTCCAGCCACCCCCCATCTGGGGACCGTTGAGCGACTCGGCGAGGCCACCCCCCCACTCCAGTGCCACCCGATGGCCCTGGAAGAAGCCCGACGGCACCTGGAGGTTCAGGGCGAGATAGCCATTCACCCGGGTGCCTCCCTGGAGGGCCGGATCATTCTCGGGACTCACCGACGGGTCCAGGTGCGCATCGGCTCCACGCACCGCCCCCTGGTGGGTCGTCTCGAGACGGAGCCCGGGCGCCGCCCACCGATGACCCCGGAGCATGGCCCAGGCATTCCCCATGACGCCATGGCCCCGGCGCCACCCCTCGGAGTTCTCGTTCAGGCGGAGGGTGGTGATCCCCTGGAGCCCCCAGGAGAGCCGATCCGTCTGGTGGAGGAAGGTCGCACCGGGCCGGGCCTCCCAGCTTCCCGAACCCAACTGCATGGGGTAGCCGAGCCGCGAATGCTCCGGCACCATCCGGCTGTCGGTGGCCGTGACGCTCCCGGTGGGAATCCCCACCCCCAGGTTCAGGTGGAGGCGCCGCCGGTCCCGGTCCAGCAGGGTGACGAGGGCGCTCACCTCGGTGTCGGCCCATCCCGAGAGGGAGTGGAGGTGGTTGTGGAAGGCACCGTGGTCGCCATGGCCATTCCCATCGCCGGGGTCGCCATGGCCGTTCCCGTGGTCGCCATGCCCATTCCCATGGCCCCCGTGGCCGGCCATGAGGTCATTCGCCATCCGGACATCCATCCGGTGCTCCATCCACATGGCCATGACCATGAGGGTCACCCGATCGGTCGGGGCATACATGAGATGGGGCATGTGCATGTCCATCTCCATCTCGAGGGGGACCATGGGCCACTCCATCCACGCCTCGTCCACCGAGACCGTGCGGGACCCGTCCCGCAGCTCCGACATGGTGGTGCGGGTGAACATCCAGGAGGCCATCCACTCCCCTGCCGAGTGGGTATGGTCTCCCATCACCCCGATGGGGGCGTGGCCGGCGGGCCCGGAGGAACTCCACCGTTCCTGGGCCTCGAGGGCCGGGGGAGCAGAAAGGAAAAGGGCAAGAAGCA
>SLSF01000287.1 GCA_007130605.1 Gemmatimonadota bacterium
CCAGGTTCCCCTTGCTGATTCCAGCCGTGCCCACGCTGAAGGTCTCGTACTGCGCGGCGAAGCCGGGGTGCTGTCCGGCGGTTCCGATGGAGAAGCGCGGCTTGAAGAGGGTCAGGTCCTCGAAGGGGAACCAGAGCTCCTCGTTCAGGTTGTAGGACGTCGCCATCCGGTAGTAGGTGTTCCACCGGGCGTCGGGGCCGAAGCGGGAAGAACCGTCGTGACGCACGAGGGCGTCGAGGTTCCACTTGCCGGCGTAGTCGAAGGCGACCGAACCGAGCACCGACTCGGAGCGGGTCTCGCTCCGGGAGCCGCTGATGAACTCCTCGATTCCGTTGGAGAGGCTCCGGACATTCCGGGCACGGAGCTGACGCGCGTTGGCGCTCATGCCCTCGTTGTCCTCGCGCTCCATGTTGTAGCGGACACGCGGACGGACCGTCATGTCGCCGAAGGAGCGGATCAGGGTGGTGGTGAAGCTGGCGTTCACACCCTGCGTGAAGTTGTGGCTCCGCTGGTAGTTCCCGTCGGAGAGGGTACCCAGGCCCGGATCAATGAAGTCCGAGTGCCGGTAGGTGTACGCCTCGCGATCGGAGCGATCGAGACCCGCGAGGGCCTCGAAGTTCACCCAGCTGCGCGGGTTGTACCGGAGCGTGGCCGAGGCCTGCGTGCGAGAGCGGTAGTTGAAGTTCTCGACGTTGGCCAGATTGTAGAGCGGGCTTTCCTCGACCTGGTTCTCCAGCACCTTGATCCAGGGCTGTCCATCGGGATTCGGACGGGTGAGATCGATGTCCGGCTCAATGAAGCGAAGGGCGAAGAAGGGGTTGCCGGAAACACCGTCGTTCTTCGAGCGAGCGAAGGAGCTGCTCAGCCCGAGGGTCAGGTCGTCACGGAGACGATTGTCGATGTTGATCCGGAAGTTCTGGCGCTGGTACCCCTCGTTGAACATGGGGATCACGCCGCCCTCCCGCTGGTCGCCGACCGAGACGAAGAAGTTCGTCCGCTCGGTGTTCCGCGAAAGGTTCACCGCCGTGTTCGTGTTGGTTCCACCCTCGAGGAACTGATCGAGGTGGTTGAAGAGGGGCCCCGCGAAGGGCGTGTCCATCATCCGGTTCGGAGAGACCACGCGGTCCTCCCGAGCGACGACGTTGCCGTCGAGGTCGGTCCACTGACCCTGCTCATTGGTGTTCCAGTGATGGTACTTCGCCACCTCGTGGCTCTCGTCGAGCTGCGGCACCTGTGCGAATCCATACTCGGAACGGGCCGAGATACGAGTGGCACCCACCGCCACGTCACGTCCGCGACGGGTGGTGATGTTGATGACACCGTTCTGCGCGCGCGATCCGTAGACCGACGCACCGGCGGCGCCACGTACGACCTCGATGTCCTCGATGTCACGGGAATCGATGTCGATGGTGCTGGATGCCTGGACGATTCCGTCGATCACGATGAGCGGAGCGCTCCCCGAGCGGATGGAGGTCCGGGAACGGAGACGAACCGAGGCGCCCTGACCGGGCTGCCCACTCGTCTGCCGGACCCGCGCACCCGCGATACGTCCCTGAATCGCCGAAACGGCGTTGGCAGGGGGCACCGGCAGGTTGTCGCGGCTGACTCGACCCACCGAGAAGGGCGTACGCACACCCTCGGTGGGGTCGGACACACCGGTCACCACCACTTCCTGAAGCCGGAGGCTCCGGGAGGCGAGCGCGAAGTCACGCGTCATCTCCGCGCCGGGCTCGACCTGGAAGTTGGCGGCTCGCCCTTCGGCGAATCCGATGATGGAGGCGACCAGGGTATAGGTCCCCGGCTGCACGTTCGAAATGGTATACCGGCCATTCTCACCGGTAACGGCGTTGTAACCGGTGCCTTCCAGATACACCTGCACGCCGGAGATCGGCTCTCCGGACGTGGCCGATGTAACCTGGCCGGTTATGGTTGCGTTCTGCGCTTGCACAGGTGCTGCCACGAGAAGTAGCAACAGCCCTGCCAGCGCAGACACTGCGGACAGGCGAGCGATCATGATTCCTCCTTTTCTGCAGAGAATAGGCTCTGCGGCGGAGCATGGGGCCCCGACCCTCCAACTCGGCTCGCTCAATTCACACCGACTTGGATCACGAACTGGCATTCCGCCAACCCCACGTCGACGGACGATCCGCGATGGCAGAGCCACCGCGACGACCCCGCCCCGACCCCTGTTTCGGGATCGTGACGGGATTCTGACCCCATTCTTCACGGGGGCCGGGGATTCCGCAAGGGTAAATTTCAACAGGGAGTCGGGCCTGGAGGGAAGCCAGGCGAGGGGAGCCCGCGAAGGACTGCTGGCACACGCACAGCTAAGTCCCTCATTGGGAACAACTTAGGGTTGTAGTGGCGGCCGCATGCCAACCCCCCGGAGCCGTGAAGGACCCCAAGAGGAGGAATCGGCCGCCCGCCGCCACTGGCGTCGCCGGCTGGGAATCCGGGGACCGCCTCTTCCTGCTCCGACGTTGGAAGGAACGAAAAGGTTGCAACGTACCACGGGTGAACCCCGATCGATCGCCCATCCGCCCGATGGCCCGCCCCCATTCCATGGGCCGGGGAACGTTGCGCGATCGGGAAGGGTTCGGTCATTCTGAGGAGGCCTGCAGGGCCTCCGAGCCTCCGTTCATCCTCACCCGGCTTTCCTCAATGCGCCCATCGCCCACCCGCTTCGGCCCACGCCCCACCTGGCTCTGCCCGGGTGCTCTCTTCGTGATGGCTCTCGCCGGCTGTGACGGCGGCCCCACGGGTCCCCAACCCGCCACCATCGAGCTCTCCGCTCCCTCCCTCGAGGTGGAGACCGGCGAGGAGCTCCAGCTCACCGCCGAGGTCCGGGATGCCTCGGGCAACCCGGTTTCGGTAACCGAACTCGAGTGGTCCTCCTCCAACCCTCAGCGGGCGTCGGTTTCGGACCAGGGCCTGGTGGCGGGCATCGAGCCCGGCAATGTCTCCATCACCGCCCGTACCGGTTCGGTCTCGGGATCCCTCAATCTGGAGGTGGTCGGGCCGGCACCGACGGTCACGGCGATCTCGCCCGCGGTCCTCCGCGAGGGAGAGGATGCCTTCCTCGACGGCGAGGGTTTCTCGTCGACCCCGGCGCAGAACCGGGTCCGGATCGGGGGACGGCTCGCCACGGTCCTCGAGGCATCGGAGACCTCACTGGTGGTGCGGGTCCCCACGGGGGTCTGCTATCCCGGGGGTGAAGTCCCGGTGACGGCTTCGCTCGGGGGGAGCCAGAGCACTCCCCTCCTCCACCCCTTCGAAGGGCCCGAGGCGACGCCCATGGCGGTGGGCGAGTTCCGCCGGATCACCCTCTCCGAGGCGCACTGTCTGCGTCTGGGCGCCAGCGGGAGCTCGGAACGTTACATCGTGGGGGCCCAGTCCACCACCGGCTCGGCCAGCTCCATCATCCGGTTCACCCTGGAAGGACGCCGGGCCGCGGCCGCCGCCGGGGAGAGCACGGCCCACGCCACCCATCCTCCGATGACTCCTGAATCGACCCGCGCGGGAGCCCTCCCCGCAACCGGCCGTGCGCCGACTGCAGGAGAGATCCTCGTTGACGATCGATTCCGCCGGCACCGGACCTTCAAGACCGATCTCCGCCAAGCCGAGGCCCGTTCCATGGCCCCGGTCCTGGCGGAGGGCATCCAGGCCGCCCGCGCCCGCGAGGCGCAGGCCGCTCACGTCGCCGCCATCCCGGGGAATGTTCAGGAAGGTGACACCGTCTCCCTTTCGATTCCCGACATCAGTGTCTCCGACTTCTGCCAGAACGGCCGGCCTCTCCAGGCCGTGGTCCGCTCCGTGGGCTCCGGCTCCATCTGGGTCGAGGACCTCGAGAACCCCGACGGCTTCTCCGATGCTCAGTACGCCAACCTCTCGAACCTCTTCGACTACGAGATTCTCGACGAGGTCACCGACTACTTCGGAGAACCCACCGACCTCGACGACAATGACCGGATCGTGGTGGTCATCACCGAGAAGGTGAACCGGATGAACGAATTCGCCCTCGGCTTCGTCGTCACCGTGGACTTTTTTCCGAACCAGTGTCCCGCCGGAAATGGGGGCGAATACTACTATGCCCGATCTCCCGATCCGCAGGGGGTGATCCCCGGTCCGGACGGATCCACCGGAAACCCCTATTCGGTGCAGGATGCCATCGAGGACGCCCCGGTCCTCCTGGCGCACGAGACCACCCACATCATCCAGTTCGGCCGGCGGCTCCAGCTCCCGGGCATCGAGCAGCTCCCCACCATCTGGGAGCTCGAGGGGCAGGCGACCCTCGCCGAAGAGGTGGCCGGCTTCCGGGTCCG
>SLSF01000076.1 GCA_007130605.1 Gemmatimonadota bacterium
ACCCCGTCCACCATCCAGACCGGAGGGGGTGCGTCCTGCAGGTAGTGGTCGAAGAACTGCTGCATCCGCATGCTCCAGTCCCGGAGCGGGTACCGGCCGCTCACCCCGTGGCCCTGCCCGTTGTAGTTGATGAGCCATGCCGGCTTCCCGAGCCGCCGTAGCGCCACGAAGAACTGGATCCCCTCCTCCCATGGCACCGCCCCGTCCTCGTCGTTATGGAGAAGCAGGAGCGGGGTCTCCACCTTGTAGGCGGTGAAGAGGGGGGAGTTCTCGATGTACCGGTGCTGGGCCTCCCAGAGCGACCCCCCGATCCGCGACTGCCCCGTCTCGTACTGCATCTGTCGCACCCGGCCACTCGCCCAACGGATCCCTCCATAGGCACTGGTCATGTTGGTCACCGGAGCGCCGGCCTCGGCCGCCGCGAAGAGGTTGGTGCGCGTGACCATGTAGCTGATCTGGTACCCTCCCCAGGAGTGCCCCTGCACCCCGATCCGCTCCCGGTCGATGAAGCCTCGATCCACGATGGAGAGGACCCCGGGCACCACGGCGTTCATGGCGCTCTCACCCGGATACCCGGGCTTGTACGGGATGTCGGGCACGAAAAGCACATAGCCCCGGCTCACATAGAAGGACCGGTTGATGGAGGTCCCGGGCGAAGGCACGTAGTAGTTGTGCAGCGTCTGCGACGACCGCTCGTAGAAGTAGACCATCATGGGCCACTCCTCCGACGGATCGAAGTTCTCCGGGGTGTAGAGGATGCCCTGAAGCTCCTCCCCATCGGTGGAGGTCCAGGTCACCAGCTCCGCCGACCCCCAGAGGTAGTCGGACTGCTGGGGGTTCGCCTCGGTGAGTCGCCGCTGGCCCTGAAAGTCGGCGTCGGCCACCCAGAGGTCGGGAAAGACCTCGAAGGTGCTCTTGCTGAAGAGGAGTACATCGGCGTCGGCGGCCCGCTGGAGGCCTCCGTAGGAGAGGTCCTCCAGGACCAGACGGTCCGGCGATCGGGGGCTGTCGAGCCGGGTCCGGTAGTAGCCATCGGCCTTCGTCCCATTGTGGAATGCGGAGAGGAGCACCGGCTCGTCCAGGGGCACATGGGGCTCGTCCCAGTCCAGTCGGACGATGCGGAGGCGCAGGTCCCCCTCTCGCCCGTACCCTTCCGTCAGATTCACCGGCGCCTCTCCTCCCCGGGGATCCACCTTCCAGATGTCGTGGGCGTCGTAGACCAGGAGGTGCGCATCGCCCTCGGTCCACCCGGCGATCCCGTACGAGCCCGGGGGCGCGGTGCGGTCGCTGAGTTCATTGAAGACCGGGTGCGGGATGGCCTCGGTGGCATTCACCACCTCGCGGGTCTCCAGCTCCATGACCATCCACCCCCGGGGCTCCGTGCCCTCGAAGTCCCCTCCATCCCACCAGTAGACCCAGCGGGCGTCGGGGGAGAACTGCGCGGCGCTCCTGAGCTTGGTGGCGATCAGCTCCCGCTCGCCGGTGTAGGGATCCACCAGGTAGTGATCGGTGAAGCGGGTGTCCCACGAGACGATCTGCCGGTAGGGGAGGTCGTCGGTGCCCAGCCCCACATCGGCGGTGCCCCGGGCCCCCACGGTCACGTCGAGCATCGATTCGTCGGCGAGCTGCACCACTTCCTGGCGATCGATGTGGTAGATGGCCTGGTAGGTGCGGTTCCGCTCCTGGTTCAGGTCCTGGAGCTGGTGGGGCTGGAGGAAGTCGTCCTGCCAGTTCCAGACATCCACCTGGACATTCTGGAGGAGCTCGTCGTCCTCGTCGGGTTCCGGGAGGGGGGGCGGCGCGGTACCGAAGAGGATCCGGCTCCCATCCTCGCTGAAATTCACACTCCCGTGGGTGCTGGGCCGCCAGCCGTCGGGGATCCCCGGCGCGCCGGCCACCGCCACCTGCACCGCCCCGCTCCCATCGAACCGGGCATGGTAGAGGGCGAACTCCGGCTCCTCGTCGTTGCCATTCCAGGCATCGCGGTTGGTGAGAAAGGCCACCTGCTCCCCGTCCCGATCCAGGGTCAGCCGGGCGTACTCCCCGATCCCGGCCAGGAGGACTTCCGGCGCATTGACGTCGGCCCGCACCAGGTGCACCCCGTCGCCCTCACTGCGCTCGGACTGGGCGATGAAGACGAACCGGGTCCCGTCCTCGTGCACTGCGTAGTCGGTCACGTGGCGAAAGACCCGCTCCTCACCGGTGCGGAGATTCAGGTAATGGAGGTCGGTGCCGGTGTCCCGGTCCCGGTCGGGTCCGGCCTCCTCCTCCTCGGTCTCTTCCGGCTCCTCGGGGGCGGGCGCTTCCTCGGCGTCATCCTCTTCCCCTTCCGGTGCCTCCCGGTGGATGAGCACCCACTCGCTCGATTCCTCCGGCACGGTGAAGCCGTCCACCCGGGCCATCCGGGTGATCTCGCCGGTGGCCACCTCGAGGATCCCCAGCGAGTCGGTCGGCGTCGGGGTGTTCCGGTCGTCGCGCGCCGCCTCGGTGGCCTCGAGGGTGGGGACGATCCGGAAGACGAGGAAGGCGCCGTCGCGGGTGAAGGAGGCGTTCTGCCCCCGCTCGATCTCGTGCACCCGCTCCCCATCCACCTCGCGCACCCGCAGGGTGGCGTCACCATGGCCCGGCACGATCCGGTAGTGGAGCCACGACCCGTCGGCGGAGAGCCCCGACTGCTGGATCCGGTTCCAGAGGTCGTAGGCGTCGTGATCGAGGGGGACCGGATCCGCCTCGGCCTCGGCCGGGGCCCGCTCGGGGTCACCGAGGCCGTCGGGGAGTGTCACCGCCGGGGCCGACGGGACGGACGACTGCGCCACCGCAGGCGCCGGGGCTCCCCAGACCACGAGGAGCGCCGTCAGGACGAGCCCGGCCAGGGTCGTCCGGCGGGGCCGCCGCACAAGGCTGAAGCGAGGTCGGTCCACGGGAGCGTGGGCCGGAAGGCGAAGGGGAGAATCGTTCGATGCACACATGGGAGACTCCGGGATGGGGGTGGATCCGAGGGAGCAACGTGGGGAGGTGGCGCCGGAAGGTCAAACCGGGGCTCGGCCCCCGGGAAGCCCGCCCCATCCTTGCGGAGGAATCCCGTCCGGGGTACCCTCAGCGGCTGCGTCACTTCGCTGATCGGGCGGCCCCCGGACCCGGAGCTCCGAACCCATGCAACTCGCCCCCATCGACTGGTGGATCGTCGGCCTCTACTTCCTGGTCGTCCTCGCCATCGGCGTGGCGGTCGCCCGGAAAGCCGGCCGAAACCCCGAACAGTTCTTCCTCTCGGGGCGAAACATGCCCTGGTGGCTCCTCGGCATTTCGATGGTCGCCACCACCTTCTCCACCGACACCCCGAACCTGGTCACCGACATCGTCCGGCAGGACGGGGTCTCGGGCAACTGGGTCTGGTGGGCCTTCCTCCTCACCGGCATGCTCACCGTCTTCGTCTACGCCAAGCTCTGGCGGCGGGCCGGTGTGATGACCGACCTGGAGTTCTACGAGATCCGCTATGGAGGTCGTCCGGCCGCCTTCCTGCGCGGCTTCCGGGCCATCTACCTGGGAGTCTTCTTCAATGTCATGATCATGGCCACCGTTACCCTGGCCGCCATCAAGATCTCGGGGGTGCTCCTGGGGCTCGGTCCGGTGGAGACCGTCCTCCTGGCCGGGGGCATCACCGTCCTCTTCAGTACCCTGGGAGGCTTTCGCGGGGTGGTCCTCACCGACCTCCTCCTCTTCGTCACCGCCATGGGGGGCTCCATCGCCGCCGCGGTGGTGGCCATCCGCCACCCCGATGTGGGCGGGCTGACGCAGCTCTTCGCGCACCCGGAAGTGAGCGAGCGCCTCTCAATCTTTCCCGACATGACCAACCCGGAGACCCTCGTGCCCCTCCTGGTGATTCCCCTGGCGGTGCAGTGGTGGGCGGTCTGGTACCCGGGTGCGGAGCCCGGCGGGGGCGGATACGTGGCCCAGCGGATGCTCGCCGCCCGAAACGAGTCCGAGGCCACCGCCGCGACCCTCCTCTTCAACATCGCGCACTATGCGCTTCGGCCCTGGCCCTGGATCCTGGTGGGGCTCGCATCGCTCGTGGTCTTTCCCACCATCGATTCCCTCCAGGAGGCCTTCCCGGGGGTGGCCCTCTCGGTATTGGGCCACGACATGGCGTACGCCGCCATGCTCACCTTCCTCCCGGTGGGACTCCTTGGCCTCGTCACCGCCTCGCTCGCCGCCGCCTACATGTCGACGATCTCGACCCACCTGAACTGGGGATCGTCCTACGTGGTGCACGACTTCTGGCGGCGTTTCGTGGAGCCGGAGCTGGTCCAGCG
>SLSF01000259.1 GCA_007130605.1 Gemmatimonadota bacterium
GAAGGAGGGTTACCCGTCGTCGAGGGTGCCCACATCCTCGGTGGGAATCCCGTGGTAGATCATGAGGACCCGGTCGAGGAGGCCCCGGGTCATGCGGAGTTCGAGGGCCGAGCGGTCCCCTTCCTCACCCACCTCCCCTCCTGCGGCCGCCTCCAGATCGACCACCCGTCCGGCGAGGAAGGCGAGGAAGTCCTCCACCACCTCGGGCCGGGGAGAGGGGCCCACCGGAGAGTCGGAGGGAACCTCGGTAAGGAGGAGTCCACGGGTGAAGGCGAGGACCCCCGGGAAGGTCAGTTCGGGAACCGGTCCTCCCTCCATCCGTTCCTCCTCGGTGACATTCTCCCACTCCAGGTCGTTCCAGTACAGGTCCTTCGCCTCACCCAGGAGGTAGTCGTGCTGTTCGGGGGTGAGCGGCTCCTCGGCGGGAGGCACGGCCGGTTCGCGGAGGGGACGCCCGGTATGGCTGCGGATCCGCTCTCGGTGTCGGGTCAGAAGCGCCTGCGCGCGGTCGTTCTGGCTCATGATTCCTTTTTTTCGTTCGGTTTCGGGCGCCCGGGCCCGTGTCCGGATGATGGTGAGTCTCCGGCTCCGAAGATAGGGGTCGGGGCGCCCGGAGGCACCCCCTCCTCCACCCTTCGGGAAATGGCGAAGCCCCCCGGAGGTGAATTCCGGGGGGCTTCATAGCACCTGCTCCGCACCGTGCACCGTGGCACGGTCGGCGGGTGGGGCACTCGGATCCGATTCGGACGAGTGCCGGAGGAGGGACTCGAACCCCCGACACGCGGATTATGATTCCGCTGCTCTAACCACCTGAGCTACTCCGGCTGAGAGCAAAAATGCTACTCTCGAACCCCCTCGCTGTCAACCTCCGGATCGGTCCGTTCCGGCGGTTCGGCAAAGCGGTAGAGGCGCTCTCCCTCGTAGATCATTCCGAAGCGCTCCCGGGCGAGCCGCTCCAGGGTGCGGGGATCGTTCTCGAGGGCGTCGGCCCGGCGCTCGAGGGCCTCGGTCTCGGCCCGGAGTTCCGCGAGCCGGAGTTCCGCCCGTTCGGTCTCGGCATGGATCCGGGTCAGGTCGAGGAGCGAATACCCTCCACCGAAGACCGCGTAGTAGAGTGCCGCCATCAGCAGTAGTGGAACCACCAGTCGTTTCATTCTGCTTCCCTCCTGGGTTCCGAAGCGGGAGCCATCATCCCAGTGTCCGTCCCGGGTAGCGGGCCCGCGAGCCGAGTCGCTCCTCGATCCTCAGCAACTGATTATACTTCGCCACCCGGTCGGTGCGCGAGGCGCTCCCGGTCTTGATCTGTCCGGCACCGGTGGCGACGGCCAGGTCGGCGATGAAGACATCTTCGGTCTCGCCGGAGCGATGGGAGATCACGGAGCGGTATCCGGCCTCCCGGGCCACCCGGATGGCGTCGAGGGTCTCGGTGAGGGTCCCGATCTGGTTCACCTTGATGAGGATCGCGTTTCCCACCCCCCGCTCGATGCCCATTCGCAGGTAGTCCACATTGGTCACGAAGAGGTCGTCCCCCACGATCTGGGTCCGATGCCCGACGGCCTCGGTGAGCGCCTGCCACCCATCCCAGTCGTTCTCGTCCAGGGGATCCTCGAGGGAGGCGATGGGATAGCGGTCGATCCAGTCGGACCAGAACTCCACCAGGCCGTCCGCGTCGCGCCGCTCGCCCGAGGACCACCGGAAGGTGTAGGCCCCGTCGTCGTGGAATTCCGATGCGGCGGCGTCGAGGGCGAGGAGGACCTCGTCGCCCGCCCGGTACCCGGCCCGCTCGATGGCTTCGAGGACCACCTCCACCGCCTCCTCGTTGGAGTCCAGGTCAGGTGCGAAGCCCCCCTCGTCCCCCACGGCGGTGCTCTTCCCCTGGCCGGTGAGCACCTGCTTCAGGTGGTGGAAGATCTCGACCCCCCACCGGAGTCCCTCGGAGAAGCGCTCGGCCCCCACCGGCATGATCATGAACTCCTGGATGTCCACATTGTTGGGTGCGTGGGAGCCCCCGTTCAGGATGTTCATCTGGGGCACCGGAAGGAGATTCGCCTCTTCACCTCCCAGCGATTCGTAGAGGGGAAGCCCCCGCGCGTCGGCCACGGCACGGGCGGTGGCGAGCGAGGCCCCGAGGATGGCGTTGGCGCCAAGGCGTCCCTTGTTGGGGGTACCATCGGCATCGATGAGGGCCCGGTCGATCGCCTCCTGGTCTCCGGCCTCCATCCCGGCGAGCACCTCCCGGATCTCGCCATTCAGGTGACCGGCGGCCGTGCGCACCCCCCTGCCGAGATACCGGTCGGCGTCTCCGTCGCGAAGCTCCACCGCCTCGTGCTCTCCCGTCGATGCGCCCGAGGGGACCGCGGCGCGCCCGACGATCCCTCCCTCGAGCTCGACTTCCGCTTCGATGGTGGGGTTTCCCCGGGAATCGAGGATCTCTCGTCCGCGAACGGTCCTGATCTTCGTCGATGTCAACGTAGGGTCTCCTCGTGCGTGGTGTCGATGGGTTGTGGTCCTCCCCCGGAGTCCTCGTCGTCGGAGTCCGGGAGGGGGGTGTCGAGGCCGTCGGGGTCCTCCATGAGGCCCAGGACCTGGGCTCGGCTCCGGCGGAGGAGGTCGTTCCGATGTCGCATCCGGAGGCCTTCCACGGGAATGGGCTCTCCCACACGGATCCGGATCTCTCCCTGCCGGATCCGGAAGGAGCCCTTGGGCATGCACGCCCTCGACCCCGAGATCCCGATGGGGAGGATGGGTACCTGGGTCTGGATGCCCAGGACGAACGCCCCCTTCTTGAAGGCCTGGAGCCGGCCGTCCTCGGAGCGGGTCCCCTCGGGAAAGAGGATGACGGCGAGCCGCTTCTCCCGCACCTGCTTTCCGGCTTCCTCCAGCGCCTCGATGGCCCGGGACCGGTCGTCGCGGGCCAGCGAGATGTGTCCGCACCCGGTCCAGGCACGTCCGAAGATCGGGATGCCCGCCAGCTCCTCCTTCCCCACGAAGCGGAAGCGGACCGGGAGATGGCCGGCCAGGGCGAAGACATCGAACCAGCTCTGGTGGTTGGCAACGACGATGTACGGTCGATCCCAGTCGATGGTGTCGAAGCCCTCCGTGCGAATCTTCGCGCCGGAAAGCTTCAGGAGAGTACGGGCCCAGAAGCGTGCCGCCGGCTCGCAGTGGCGACCGGCCCAGGGGAGCCGGCGGAGGGAGGATACCACGAGCCAGCCGGCCAGTATTCCGGTCAGTACGACGCCCACAACGAGAACGAAGGCGGTTCGAATCAAGATTCCGTCCTGGTCTCTTCGGTTCCGAAGTGATCCCACCCACCGCGGGCCAGGGGACGGGCGGGAGCCCCGGGAGCGGTTCGGATCCGCACCCCACTCCCCTCCACCACCCGGCCCACCCGGGTCAGTGTAAGATCGAACCGTTTGCCGAAATTCTCCACCTCTTCCGTCGAAATCGGGTCCGGGAGGGCGACGAGAAGCTCGTAATCATCTCCCCCGGAGAGGGCGAGCTCCACGGCCCGTTCCCTTCCGAGCGCCTCGACGGCGTCCCGGGAGAGGGGGAGGGTGTGTCCCTCGAGCTCGATCCCGACCCCGGAGGCCGCCGCCAGGTGCCCCGCGTCTCCGGCGAGGCCATCCGAAAGATCGAGACCGGCGGTGGCCCCCAGGGTCTCGGCGAGGTGGATGGCCTCGGCGATGCGGGGCTTCGGGCTCCGGTACCGCCGGAGGAGAGCCGGTGCCGGCGTCTCTCCCCGCCGGAGGCAGTCGATGGCCGTCGCGGCCTCCCCGAGGGTGCCCGTCACCCAGAGTCCGTCTCCAGTCTTCGCCCCCGAGCGGAGGAGGGGGGCGCGCGATCCCACGGTACCGATGACGGCCACATCGATGATCACCGGCCCCGGGGACCGGGTGAGGTCACCGCCGAGAAGGGGAGCGCCGAAGGCCTTCTCGGCCTTCCGGACTCCACCCATGATGGATCGCGCCAGGTCGCCGGGCCCGTCATCCTCTCCCTTCCCCTCCCCCCCTCCCTTCTGCGGGATGCCCAGCGACACCAGGAAGCCCACCGGCTCGGCCGCCATGGCGGCGAGATCGGAGAGGGCGCCGGCCACCGTGCGGAAACCGGCCTCCTCGGGCGTCATCCAGTCGAAGCGGAAATGCACCCCCTCCACCGCCAGGTCGATGGAGTGGATGGAACCGTCGTCCAGGACCGCGGCATCATCTCCCGGCCCCACCCGCACCCTTTCGCCCCCCTCCCGGTCGGCGAGAATGGACTCGATGAGGCGAAACTCCCGCCCGGGACCCAGGCGCGTGCCATCGGCGTCGTCCGGTGTCATCGTGCGGCCGGAAGGTCGAGAAGCACGAAGGGGTGCGGAAGATCCGTCCACCCGGGGCCCTGCTCTTCCGTCGCCCGGGGGAGGGCCTCGGGGAGGTCGGAGGGTAGGAGACTCTCCCCGAGGTCGAGGTGATCGGCGGCCCGTCCGGTCCGGTGGAGGGCCAGGGCGCCGGCGTCGGCCCCGGAGAGCCCACGGGCCAGGAATCCTCCGATGACTCCGGTGAGCACATCACCCATTCCCGCCCGGGCGAAGCGAGACCCGCCGCGGAGGGCAATCCGGACCGGCACATCGCTTCCGGGGGCCGCCACCACGGTGGGCTCCCCCTTGAGGAGGAAGGCTGTGCCCCACCGTTCCGCCCCTCTTCGGGCGGCACCCAGCGGGTCGCCGACGATGGCGTCGACGTCCTCCTCCAGGAGAGCCGCCGCCTCGCCGGGATGGGGGGTCAGGAGAGTGTGTGTGCCCCGGCGGCCGCCACCACCACCACTCCCGGTCACCGCCGGGAGACCCCCGGCAGCCAGGAGACGGAGTGCCCCGGCGTCGAGGCAGAGGGGGAGCGCTCCGGGAAGGCGCTCCAGGAGCTCTGCCAGCGCCGGCCCCAGCGGCCCCTGGGCCACCCCCGGGCCTGCCGCCACCGCGTCGGACGCCTCACCTGCCTGGCGGAGTGCCTCCGGGTCGAGGGCATCGACGAAGACCGCCTCGGGAACCGCCCCGTTCAGGAGGGCGCGGTTGGAGGGGTCCGAAGCGATCCGCAGGTAACCGGGGGCAGCACGGAGGGCCGCACGGGCGGCCAGGATGACCGCCCCTGCCATCCCCGGCTCCCCTCCCACCAGAAGGAGACGGCCGTTGGCGTTCTTGTGGGTCCGCGGCGGTCGACGGGGACCCGTGCGGGCGGCCCATTCCGGGGTGATTCCCTCTGCCCCGAAGCTCCCGGAGGGCCAGGGGGGAAAGCCGATCTCGACGGCAATGATCCGCCCCGAGGCAGCCCGCCCGGGGTGGAGGAGGATGCCGAGTTTCGGAGCCCCGAAGGCGATGGTGGTGTCGGCCTCCACCGCGACGCCCGGGATCCCGCCGGTATCGGCGTCCACACCCGAGGGAAGGTCGAGGGCAATGACGTGGGCTCCGGCGGCCCGTCCGGCCCGGATCCCTTCGATGATCCGGGAGGCCCCCTCCCGTGGCGCACCCCGGATCCCGGTCCCCAGGAGTGCGTCGACGACGACGGAGGTCCCCTGGAGCGCCTCCTCGAGGACGCCCAGATCGCCGTTCTCCCCGGGGAGGGTGTGGATCGGGACCGGGTGGTGGTGGAGGAGTGGATCCGGATCGGGTCGCCCCCCGGTGCGGAAGACCCGGACCGAGCGGCCCTGGCTGTGGAGGGTGCGGGCCAGGACGATCCCGTCGCCTCCATTGTTTCCGGAGCCGGCGATGATGACGACGCGCCCATCCGGATGGAGGTGGTGGAGAACGAGGGCCGCACTCCGCCCGGCATTCTCCATGAGGACCGGCTGAGGGACACCGAGGGAATCGATGGCCCTTCGGTCGAAGGCGGCGGCCTCGGTCCCGGTGGGTACCGGGAGGGGCGCTCGGGCCAGGAAGGGGATCATGGGGATGCCGAGGACCGGGTTCCGGCGAGACCGGTCGGTCCCGCCCACCGCCGGGGGGTCACTTGTAGCTCTGACCGATGGCCCGGCCGAAGGTGATCTCGCCGTTGTCGATCCGGATGTTGAAGCCGCAGTCGGGATTGGAACAGACCCACGCCTTGTACCGGATGGACGCACCCTCGCGACCATAGTCCGAAAGGGGAATCAGCAAGCCCGCATCGCACTTCTGGCAACCGGGAAACCGCGTCTCTTCCTCCATGATCACCCCTCCCCCCCAGCCGGGAAGCTCACTGCGTCGTCCACATCGATGGCTCAGCCGCCGCGCCCCGAGGGGCACTCCGGTCCATGGCTCCTCTTCTCAACCCCCCGCAGTCCACGGATAGTTCCGCACGAAGGCCTCCTCGAAATCGAAGAGGTTCTGGAAGTCCTCCGGCCGATCTCCTTCTTCGGCCACCAGGACTCCGGCCTCCACCAGTGCGAAGACGATCTCCCCCAGGTCTCCGGTCCGCTCGATCCCCCAGTGCTCCAGGACGTCGCGGGCGGTGGGCCCGAACCGCCGAATCGCCAGGTCTCTCACACCGGTGGCGAGCTCGGGTCCGGTGATGTGCCGAGGGGTCTCGAGACGCTCCATCACATGATGGAGCGCCGAAAGGAGGAAGACGTACGCCTTCCCATGGAAGCGGGGGTTCCGCTCCCGGAGTCGATCGAGGATCTCATCGGCAAACTGAACGTCGGTCATGCCGCAATGTTGCACGGTACGCCTGCGAACGCCAGTCCGAGGTGGAGAATGGTCGGCGCCGGGGGTATCCGGACCCGGCCCGGAATTCAGGCCACCTCTGCGGGATCCCGCTCGGTCAGGGCATCGTAGAGGGGAAAGTCCATGCAGAGGCCCTGGACCTCCCGGAGGACCTCGGCGCGCACCTCCATGGACTCGGGATGGTCCAGGACCCGGGCGATCCAGCTCCCGATCTGTCCCATTTCCGGCTCCTTCATCCCCCGCGTGGTCAGGGCCGGCGTCCCGAGGCGGAGGCCGGAGGTGACGAAGGGAGAGCGCGGATCCCCGGGAACGGTGTTCTTGTTCACGGTGATGCCCGAGGCCTCCAGGGCGTGTTCTGCGGCCTTCCCGGTGAGTTCGCCACGATCGCGGAGGTCCACCAGGAGGAGGTGGTTGTCGGTCCCGCCCGAACCCAGGCTGAAGCCGTTGGCCACCAGGGTCTCCCCCAGGACCCGGGCATTCCGGACCACCTGGTGGGAGTACTCCCTGAACTCGGGGCGGAGGGCTTCGCCAAAGGCGACGGCCTTGGCGGCGATCACATGCATGAGGGGTCCACCCTGCATGCCGGGAAAGACGGCCTTGTCCACCGTCCTGGCATGTTCCTCCCTGCAGAGGATCATCCCACCCCTCGGACCACGGAGGGTCTTGTGGGTCGTGGTGGTCACCACATCGGCGTGGGGCACCGGGCTCGGGTGCACTCCACTGGCCACGAGCCCGGCGATATGGGCCATGTCCACCAGGAGGAGGGCGCCCACTTCCCGTGCGATCTCTCCGAAGGCCTCGAAGTCGATGGTGCGGGGATAGGCGCTCGCCCCGGCCACGATCATCTTCGGGCGGAAGTCCAGCGCCGTCTTCCGGACCGCGTCGTAGTCGAGGCGACCCGTCTCCTCGTCCACCCCGTAGCTTCCGATCTTGTAGAGGAGTCCCGAGGCATTCACCGGGGAGCCGTGGGTGAGGTGGCCCCCATGGGAGAGGTTCATTCCCAGGAGCCGGTCACCCGGCTCCAGGAAGGCGAGGTAGGCCGCCATGTTCGCCTGGGCGCCCGAATGGGGCTGCACATTGGCATGGTCCGCCCCGAAGAGCTCCCGGGCCCGGCTTCGCGCCAGCTCCTCGGCGGAGTCCACGAATTCGCACCCGCCGTAGTACCGCTTCCCCGGAAGGCCCTCGGCGTACTTGTTCGTCAGCACCGTGCCGGTGGCCTCGAGGACCGCACGGGAGACGAAGTTCTCGGAGGCGATCAGTTCGAGCTGGTTGGACTGTCGCAGTCCTTCGGACCGGACTGCCGCGTAGATCTCCGGGTCGAGGGACTTCAGATTCGGGTATGCCACGGTCATGGCGCGGGCCTCCGGGGAAGCGGTCGGGTGTTGGGCCGGGTCCGGGTTCAGACGAAGCTCCGGTCGAGATGGCGCACCTTGCGGATCCGATCCTCGGCGACACGGTCCGCCGCCACCGCGGTGGGCACGCCCTCCTCCTCGGCGAGCTCGAAGATCCGGAGGAGGGTGCCGTAGATCTCACCCGCCTTCCGCTTGCTCCGGTCGGCGGTCCAGTCATGGAGTTCGCCGTAGACATTGATGAGGCCACCGGCGTTGATGACGTAGTCGGGGGCGTAGAGGATCTCCCGACGATGGAGTTCCTCTCCATGACGGATCTGGGCGAGCTGGTTGTTGGCCGCACCGGCGACGATGTCCACCTCCAGGACCTTCAGGGTGTCATCGTTGATGACCGCCCCCAGCGCGCAGGGGGCGAAGATGTCCGCCTCCACCGCGTAGATCTCGTCGGCCCCCACCTCGGTGGCGCCGAACTCGCGCTTCGCTCGTGCGATCCGCTCGTCGTCGATGTCGGTCACCGTCAGTCGCACACCCTCCTCGGCGAGGAAGGCGCAGAGGTGGTATCCCACATTTCCGAGTCCCTGCACCGTCACATGCTTCCCCTCCAGGGAGGAGTCGCCGTACACCCGCTGGGCACACGCCCGGATCCCCTGGTAGGTCCCGTACGCCGTCACCGGCGAAGGGTCGCCCGAGCCACCATAGATTCCCACCACCGAGTCGGTCTCCATGCGGACGAACTCCATGTCGTCCACCGAAGTCCCCACATCCTCGGCAGTATAGTAGCGTCCCCCCAGCGACTCCACCGCCCGACCATGCGCCCGGAAGATCATCTCCCGGTCCCGGATCCGGTTGTCTCCCAGGATCACCGACTTTCCGCCCCCCAGGTTCACCCCGGCGATGGACGCCTTGTACGTCATCCCCTGGGCGAGGCGGAGGACATCCTCCAGCGCTTCGTCGTCGTTGGAGTAGTTCCAGAATCGGGTCCCGCCGAGGGCCGGTCCCAGGGTCGTGTCGTGGATCGCGATGATCCCGCGATACCCGAGCTCCGGCTCGGACCAGAAGACGACCTGCTCATGTCCATGCTCGGCGAGCTTATCGAAAACACTCATTGTGTGCGGCTCCAGAGTTCACGTCGGTGAGGACCTGCGCTACGTCGAAGGCGGAGTCCCATGAGCTCCGCCGGAGCCCCCGCAGGGGCCGTGTTCTTCATCTCTTCCTTCAATTCAACTTCCTTCGGTCTCATGGAGGAGATCCCGGGCAACCAGCCAGCGAAGGACCTCGTTCGTCCCTTCGTAGATCTCGGCCCCCTTCGCATCACGCATGAGCTTTTCCACCGGGTAGTCACGCATGTACCCGTATCCGCCGAAGATCTGGACCGCCTCGTCGGCGATCCACATGGCACTCTCGCTGGCGGAAACCTTCGCCATGGCGGCGGCGGCCTCCAGCGAAGCGGGCAGGTGGAGCGGATCCTCTCCGGCTCGGCCGAGAACCGTCCCCTCCTCGGCGGCCACCTTCCATCGGCCGGCCGTCATGAGGAGGAGGGCCCGGCTCTCCTCGATCCGCTGGGCCATCCGGGCGAGCTTCTCGCGCGTCGCTCCGAAGTCGGAGAGCGCCCGGCCGAACTGCTCCCGCTCGCGGGAGTAGCGGATGGCGTGTTCGTAGGCGGCCTGCGCGATCCCCAGCGCCTGAGCCGCCACCGACATCCGTCCCACCACCAGGCTCCCCCGGGCGATCTCCCACCCCTGGCCCTCCGGGCCCAGGAGCGCCTCGTCGTCGAGGTGGACATCGTCGAAGTCGAGCGCGGCGGTCTCCGAGGCGGACAGGCCCAGGGTGCGCTCCCGTCCCATCCCCTCGATCCCGGGGGTGTCGCGGGGGACGAGGAAGGCCGAGATCCCGTCCGATCCCTCGCCCGTTCGGGCAAAGAGGAGGAGGAGTCCCGCTCGATCCCCATTGGTGACCCAGCGCTTCCGCCCGGAGAGGGTCCAGCCTTCCGGCCCCCTGCGCGCCTCCAGCTCCAGGGCCGTGGCATCACTCCCGGCATCGGTCTCCGAGAGGGCGAATGCGCCCAGGGCTTCTCCCGATGCCAGCTTCGGGAGCCACATCGCCTGTTGGGCCTCGCTCCCGTGGTCGAGAAGGGCCCGGACCACCGGCCCTCCGTGGATCGCCACCGAGAGCGCCACGGCCGCGTCACCCCAGGCGAGGGCCTCCAGGACCAGAAGCTGGGTGGTCAGGTCGAGGCCGAGTCCCCCGTGGTCCTCCGGCACCGACATCCCCAGGAACCCCATCTCCGCCAGCTTCCCGAAGATTTCGTCGGGGAGGCGTCGCTCGGCATCCCATCCCTCCAGGTACGGACGGATCTCCCCCTGGGCGAAATCCTTCGCCATCGCCCGGAGTTCCAGGGCCTCGGCATTCACCCAGGGCATCCTCACGCCTCGTACATGTGGAAGCCGCGGCCACTCTTCCGGCCGAGCCATCCTGCCGCCACGTACTTCCGGAGGAGGGGGCAGGGCCGGTAGCGGTCGTCGCCGAGTTCCCGGTGGAGGACCTCGAGAATGTTGAGGCAGGTGTCGAGGCCGATGAGGTCGGCGAGGGCGAGGGGCCCCATGGGGTGGTTCATCCCCAGCTTCATCACCGTGTCGATGGCCTCGACCTCGGCGACCCCCTCCATGAGGGCGAAGATCGCCTCGTTGATCATGGGCATGAGCACCCGGTTCGAGACGAAGCCCGGGTAGTCGTTCACCTCCACCGGGGTCTTGCCCAGCCGGGTGGAGAGCGCCATGACCTCGGCGGTGGTGGCGTCATCGGTGGCAAGGCCGCGGATGACCTCCACGAGCTTCATCACCGGCACCGGATTCATGAAATGCATCCCGATGACCTTTTCCGGTCGGGAGGTGCGGGCCGCGATCTCGGTGATGGAGATGGAGGAGGTGTTGGTGGCCAGGATCGTTCCCGCCGGGGTGATCCGGTCCAGATCGGCGAAGAGTTCGTACTTGAGCTCGGCCCGCTCCGGCACCGCTTCCACCACGAGATCGGCATCGGATGCCCCCTCGCCTCGGTCGGTGGTGAAGCGGATCCGCCCGAGGGCCCCCTCGGCCTCCTCGGCGGTGAGTCGCTCCTTGCGCACCTGTCGATCGAGATTCTTCCGGATCGTCTCGCGAGCCCGCTCCAGGAGCCCCTCCTCGAGGTCGATGAGTGAAACCCCGAGGCCCGCCTGTGCGCAGACATGGGCGATCCCGTTGCCCATGGTGCCACTCCCGACCACTGCCACCCGCTCCGTCGCCATATCGTCTTTCCCCTTGCGTTCAATGCATTCTCGACGCGCCCGGTTCCCCGGGGACATCGACTTCAGCTGCTTCGTCCAGCCACCCCCGCCCGGGGGCTGGGTCAATCCCGCTCGATGGACATGGCCACGGCGTTTCCACCCCCGAGACAGAGGGTGGCGAGGCCGGTGTCCACATCGCGATCCTCCATGGCATGGAGGAGGGTGACGAGGATCCGGGCTCCCGAGCACCCGATGGGGTGTCCGAGGGCCACGGCACCTCCATGCACATTCACCTTCGATGCGTCCATCTCGAGCTCGCGCATGTCGGCGATGGCCTGGACGGCGAAGGCTTCGTTCACCTCGAAGAGGCCGTAGTCGCCGATGCTGGTCCCCTCGCGCTTCATGAGGTTCCGGACCGCGGCGATGGGGGCGAAGAAGAGATCGCGGGGCTCGGTTCCACCTGCCGCGTACTCGCGGATCCGGGCCCGGACCGAGAGGCCGTGGGCCTGGGCGAACTCGAGGGAAGTGACCACGAGGGCCGCCCCACCATCGTTGAGTCCCGGCGCGTTCCCCGCCGTCACCACCAGCTCCTCGATCCCCTCGGGTGCATCGCGGGGGAAGGCGGGACGGAGCCGGCCCAGCGCCTCGATGGAAGTGTCGGCGCGAGGGGACTCGTCCCGATCCACCACCGTGGTGCCCCGGCGCCCCTCGATCTCCACCGAGACGACCTCGCGGTCGAACTTCCCGCCCTCGATGGCGGCCACCGCCTTCCGGTGCGACTCGAGGGCGAAGGTATCGGCGTCTTCACGGGTGATGCCCGCCGTGGCGGCCGTGTACTCGGCGTGCCCCCCCATGTGGCACTCTCCAAAAGAGCACCAGAGTCCGTCGTAGACGAGCCCGTCCTGGAGGGTCTGGTCCCCGAACTTCACCCCGTTCCGGAGTCCGCGGGCGTAGAAGGGCACATTGGACATGGACTCGAAGCCTCCGGCCACGGCCGCCCGGATGTCGCCGGCCCGGATGGCCTGCGCCGCCAGCATCACGGCCTTGAGCCCCGATCCACAGACCTTGTTGACGGTCACCGCCGGGATGGTGGCGGGGAGTCCTCCATGGATCGCCGCCTGGCGCGCCGGGGCCTGGCCTCCCCCACCCTGCACCACATTGCCCAGGATGACCTCGTCGATCTCCCCCGCATCGACACCGGAACGCTCCACTGCAGCCCGAACCGCGTGTGCGCCCAGCTGGGTCGCCGCCAGTGGGCTCAATCCTCCGAGAAATCGGCCGATGGGTGTACGGGCACCACTGACGATCACGGGGATGCGAGACGGATCGGTCATTGCGGAGAACTCCTTATGGGTTTGGATCTGTCGTATTTCGGATGTCGGTCCGGGAGGATCGACGGTCGTGGCGGCCCGCTCCATGCCGGAGCACACACACCTCGGTGGGAGGCGGTTGGAGCGCAGCCAGAGAAAGATAGGAAACTCGGCCCGAAAGGTCACCCTTTGGAGGGTGTTGAAGAACGGGAGGGGGCACACTCAGGAGCGCCGGAAGGTCGGTGGACCGCGAAGGATTCTACCGGCGAAGGGTTCGCCCGTCCGGTGCAAGGCGGCCCCAGGGCACCCGGGGATCGTGCTCGAAGATGAGAAGCCAGTCCTCGTCCAGCGCCCGCTCCAGGACCCGCCGCTTCGTCTCGAGGGTGACGAGGGGCTCCAGGTCGTATCCCATGATCCAGGGAAGTGGGAGGTGCGCCGCGGTGGGACAGAGGTCAGCGAGGAAGCACGCCCGCTCCCCTCCCGACTCCAGGAGCACCGAGAGGTGATACGGAGTATGGCCCGGGGTGTGGATCAGCCGGATCCCCGGAGTGATCTCCTCGTCGCCCTCCACGAGATCCCAGAGGTCGTAGCGGGTGATTGGGTCGATGTTCTCCGCCAGGTACGACGCCCGGACCCGCTCGTTGGGGCTCGAGGCAAAGCGGAGCTCCTCGTGATGGGTCACGTAGCGGGCGCCGGGAAAGGCCGGGTGCAGCTCGCCGTCGGCGTCGCGAAGGGTCGCGCCCCCCGCGTGGTCGAAGTGGAGGTGGGTGAGAATGACGGTGTCGATGTCGGAGGGTTCGTACCCGGCCTCGCGAATTGCCAGCTCGAGCCGGGTGGGTGCCCCCTCCTCGGGATCGCCCGCATTCTCGATCCCGTAGATGGAACGGAATCGATCGTCCACCTTGTGCCCCACCCCGGTATCGATGAGCACGAGTCCCTCGGGGGCCTCCACGAGGAGGCAGCGGAGGGCGAGGGGGATCCGGTTCCGGTCATCCACCGGGGTCCGCCGTTCCCAGAGGGGCTTGGGAACGACCCCGAACATGGCCCCCCCGTCGAGCCGCTGAAGACCCGCCTCGAGGGCATGCACCCGGAGTGCCCCCAGGTCGAGGGGCCGGACGAGGGGGAGGGTCTCGGCCGACGGGAAGGTCTCATCCTCCGGATCCCCCCTGGAGGGGGTCTGTTCTGTGTCTGGGCTCATGGGGCTGTCTCCGGGCAGGGGCGAGGGTCAGCGGGAGGATCGCCGCCTCCGTCGGCGAGGGCCGAGGTGCGCCTCGAGCGCCTCGAGATCTCCGACCCCTTCCAGCTCGGCGCGTTCCAGGAGGAGGAGGAGGAGCCGGGCGGTGGCCAGGGCATCGCCATGAGCACGATGCCGGGCGTGGATCGGGATCTCGAAGTGTCGGGTGAGGGCGTCGAGGGCATAGCTCTTCAGCCCCGGAACGAGCCTCCGCCCCATCTTCACCGTACAGAGCCGGCGGCTCTCGGGAGCGTCTCCCCGGGCGGCGAGGAGTTCCTCGCGGATGAAGCCCCAGTCGAAGGAGACGTTGTGGGCCACGAAGATCCGCCCGTCGAGGGCCTCCCGAAGGCCATCGGCGACGTGGTCGAAGGGCGGTGCGCCCCGCACCATTTCGTTGCTGATGCCGGTGAGGGCCTCGATCCGCGGGGGGATCCGGCGTCCCGGATGGACCAGGGTGGTGAAGGGCTCGAGGATCTGTCCCTGCGAGACCGGGACGACGGCGACCTCGGTGACCCGGTGGCCCCGGGCGTAGGCGCCCCCTGTGGTCTCCACGTCGACGACGGCGAAGTCGAGAGACCGGAGGGGAGGCCCCGGGGGATCGGCGTCGGCCCCGAGACTCCAGGTGCCCTCGTCGTCCACATGGAAGCGGGGGTCGGAGCCCAGGAGCGCGAAGACGGCAGCCGAGGCGGCGGAGGGGTTCCCACTCAGGCGGAGGACCTTCTCGGCCAGCTCCAGGGTGTGACGGGGACGCTCGGCCAGGAGGCGCCCGGCTTCCTCGGAGAGGGAGGGACTCACCGGGGCTTCCGTCCCTCGATGGAGTAGGAGAGCACCTCGAGCTCGGCGGCGAGATTCACCGGGTTCACCGCGATCTCCTCGGGGAGATCGAGACGCACCGGCGCAAAGTTGAGGATGCCCCGGACCCCGGCCTCCACCGCACGACGGGCAAGTTCCACCGCGGCCCCCGCCGGCACCGCCAGGATCGCCAGTTCGACCCCCTCCCCCCGAATGACCTCCTCGAGGGTGTCCACATGAGCGACCCGGGACTCTCCCACCTCCCTCCCCACCTTCTCCCGGTCCACATCGAGGACGGCGACGATCTGGAAGCCGCGATCCCGGAAGCCCGGATAGGCGTGGAGCGCGGCGCCGATGCGTCCTGCGCCGATGAGGACCACCCGCCACTCCCGATCGACGGCCAGGATCGCCCGAAGCTCCCCAGAAAGGGTCTCCACCCGGTACCCCGTCCCCCGCTTTCCGAAGGAGCCGAAGATGGAGAGGTCCTTCCGCACCTGGGGGGCCGTCGTCCCCACGCCGTCGGCGAGCTCCCCGCTGGAGACCGTCTCGGTTCCGGCTCCGGCCTGTCGCTCCAGCTCCCTCAGGTAGGCGGAGAGCCGGCGGATGGTGGCGTCCGAGATCTTGCGGGGAAGGAAGTGCACGGTGTTCCGGAGATGGAGTGACGAAGTGCCCCGCCCCCCGGGCGTGGCCGAAGCTGGAGGGGGACCGCGGCGTTTCTCTTGAAGGCTGTTGAACAATGGGAGGCACCACCGTTGGGAGCCCCAGGGGCCCCAATCGTAGGCGGTTCGTCGAAGGCATAGCCTTGCGCTACGTCGAGGCGAACCAACGACCGAGTGGGGCCC
>SLSF01000001.1 GCA_007130605.1 Gemmatimonadota bacterium
CGCCCGAAGGCCTCGTCCATGGGCGCCAGGAACGATTCGAGCCGCTCCGGAACCGTCGTCATGGTGGCACTCAGGTGGGGAGTGGTGACGATGCGGGTCACTCCCCGCTCCCACATCCGCTCGATCCCCTCCAGTGCCTCGTCGAGAGTCCGTGCGCCGTCGTCGACCCCGGGCACCAGGTGGGAGTGCAGATCGACCCAGTCGGTGTCAGCCACCCCCACGCACCTCGATGACCCGCCGGAGGATCCCCTCCAGCTCGCCATCCACATCGTCCGTGGCAGCCGCGTTCTCCACCGCCCAGGTGAGGAGGGCGTCGGCGGCCAGGAGCGCCTCGGCTCCCTCCCGGTTCCGGCCCGGTCGTTCCAGGGCGGCCTCCAGGGCCCGTGTGGCGCCGTCGAGGAGGGCCTCGCCCCGTGCATCGGTGCCGGTGCCGGCCCACCTGCGCACCCACGCCTCCACCACCTCGGGGGGAGGGGGCTCCGGTCCCGTCATCGCCTCACCGCTCACGATCCACCTCCGAGCCTTTCTCTCAGGAGGCCCTCTCCGGCCCGCAGGGCCTCGTCGATCCGGTCGGGATCCCCGATGCCCCCCTGCGCCATGTGGGGACGTCCGCCACCGCGCCCCCCGGTGATCTCGGCCAGGGGCCGGATCAGGTCACCGGCCCGGACCCCCACCCCGATGAGGTCATCGGTGACGAAGGCGAAGAGGGCATGGCTCCCGTCCACGGTCTCGGCGGCCACCACGGCGACCCCCAGCTTCTCCTCCTCGCGGAAGGTGTCACCCCAGCTCCGCGCATCCCCCGGGTCCTTCACCTTCATCCGAACCCCCCGGTAGCGGGCCTGTCCCCCTGAGGGAAGGGGAACCTCGGCTTCGTGGATGACCTCGGCGCCACCACCACCTCCGCGGCGGAGTTCGTCCAGGAGGCCCTCGAGCTGCTTCTTCTCATCAAGGAGCTGGTCGATCCGCCCGGAGAGGTTGTCGCGGGAGGCCCGGACCTTCTCGGCGACGGTATCGAGCTCGGCCTCGGCCTCCTGGAGCGATGCGAAGGCCCGGGGCCCGGTGAGGGCCTCGATCCGACGCACACCCGAGGCGACGCCCGACTCCCGCACGATCCGGAAGAGGCCGGCCCCCGCGGTGTGCGCCAGGTGGGTGCCACCGCAGAGCTCGAGGCTCACCCCCGGCACCTCGACGACCCGGACCCGGTCCCCGTACTTCTCGCCGAAGAGGGCCATGGCCCCACGCTGAAGCGCCTCCTCCCGGCCCACGATCTCCCACCGGACCGGATGGTCGTCCCAGATCGCCCGGTTCACCCGGGCCTCGATGGCATCGAGCTCGGCGGGGCTCACGGGGCCGGTGTGCGAGAAGTCGAAGCGGAGCCGATCCGGTGCCACCAGCGATCCCTGCTGGGTCACATGGCTCCCCAGCACCTCCCGGAGCGCCGCGTGGAGGAGGTGGGTCGCGGTGTGGTTCCGCTCGGTGTCGTGGCGAAGGCCGGCATCGACCCGGGCCGTCACCTCAACGGGTCCGTCGGGCATTTCAACCATGAAGGGCACCGTTCCCCGGGGTCGTCCCCAGAGCACACTCTTCCCCTCCACCGAGCGCACCTCGTCCACCTGCACCTGCCACCCGTCCCCTTCCACCACACCCCGGTCGGAGACCTGTCCCCCGGCTTCCGCATAGAAGGGATTGTCCCGGAGGAGAAGGCCGATCCGGGCCGAATCAAGCCCCTCGCCCTCCCCCGTCATCACGCGAACCGCATCGACGAAGGTCCGCACCTCGCGCTCGTCCCACCCGACCCATCGCTGTTCCCCCTCGCCACCGAGGAGGGTCCACCGGTCCAGTCGGTCCTCCCGCTCCATCCCCACCCCCGAGGCATCTCGATCGGCGCGACTCCGGGCGCGCTGCTCCTCGAGCCGCACCTGGAACCCCTCGGTGTCGACCCGGTACCCCCGCTCCCGCGCCATGACCTCGGTGAGATCCAGGGGGAAGCCGAAGGTGTCGTGGAGCTTGAAGGCATCGCTCCCGGAGACCACTGCCTCCCCGTCCGGCGCCTTTGGCGCGATCTGATCGAAGAGCTCCATGCCCCCCTCGATGGTGTCGAGGAAGCGCTCCTCCTCCCTCCGGGTGGTGGACAGGAGTTCGTCGGCCCGCTCCCGAAGCTCCGGGAAGGCATCCCCCATCTCCTCGATGACTTCCTCCACCACCTCCACCAGGGTCGCGCGACGCCGGCCCAGGAGCCATGCGTGACGCACCCCCCGTCGGAGGATCCGGCGCACGACGTACCCCCGCCCCTCGTTGGAGGGGAGGATCCCGTCGGCCAGAAGGAAGGCCACCGCTCGGGCGTGATCGGCGAGAACCCTGTAGCTCACCCCTGCAGGAGTCCCCGCCTCGTACGGCCGGCCCACCACCCGGGCCACCCGGTCGATGAGAGGCATGAAGAGGTCGGTGTGGTAATTGGAATCCGCCCCCTGGAGCACCGCAGCAAGCCGCTCGAGCCCCGCGCCGGTATCGATGGAGGGCGAGGGAAGCGGGTTCAGATTCCCCTCGGCGTCCCGGTCGAACTGCATGAAGACGAGGTTCCAGAGTTCCATGATGATCCCGGACTCGCCCAGGCGCTCGAAGACGTCCCGGGGAGGCACATCCCGCTCGCCCTCCGGGCGGAGGTCGTAGTGGAGCTCGGAGCAGGGGCCGCAGGGGCCGGTGTCGGCCATCTGCCAGAAGTTGTCCCGGTCACCGAGGCGGTAGATCCGCGACGCCGGAACTCCGGCCACCTCCTGCCAGAGGGAGAAGGCCTCGTCGTCGGTGTGGTGCACCGTCACGAAGAGGCGCTCCGGCTCCAGCCCCAGTTCGCCGGTGAGGAATTCCCACGCGTAGTGGATCGCCTCCCGCTTGAAGTAGTCGCCGAAGGAGAAATTCCCCAGCATCTCGAAGAAGGTGTGATGCCGGGCCGTCTCTCCCACCTGCTCCAGGTCGTTGTGCTTCCCGCCCGCACGCACGCACTTCTGCGAGGTCACGGCGCGGTCGTAGGGCACCGAGGTCTCCCCCAGGAAGATCCGCTTGAAGGGGACCATCCCCGCGTTGGTGAAGAGGAGGGTCGGGTCGTCGGCCGGGATCAGCGAGGCGCTCGGAAGGAGCTCGTGGCCCCGAAGCTGGAAATAGTCGAGGAAGCGGCGTCGGATTTCAGCAGACTTCATATCTCATCCTGCGAGTGGCTCGGAGCGGACCCGAAGGGTCGTCGTCACCACCCGGGTGGGAGCCGGGAGTCTGGCGCCCCCATCCGCCGGGGCGCCCGGTGCACAGAGAGGCAAGATAATGAGATCGGGCCGGATCCCCCAATGGGGCCCTCTCGGCGCACCGGGATCCCTTCCCTCACTCCTCCTCGGCGGCTTCCTCTTCGGGCACGTCCACCTCGTTGGCCCCGGGAAGGTCGAGGGCCGACCGGACCGCCCGGTTGATCTCCTCCACCACATCGGGGTTCTCCAGGAGGAACTGCCGGGAGTTCTCCTTCCCCTGTCCCAGACGGAGGTCGCCGTAGGAGTACCACGCCCCCGACTTCTCGACGATCTCGAGCTCCGACCCCAGGTCCAGGAGGAGCCCGGTGTGCGAGATCCCCTCGTTGTACATGATGTCGAACTCGGCCTGCTTGAAGGGGGGCGCACACTTGTTCTTCACCACCTTCACCCGGGTCCGGTTCCCCACCAGGTCCTGTCCGTCCTTGATGGCGCCGATGCGCCGGATATCAAGACGGAGGGAGGCGTAGAACTTGAGCGCCCGGCCCCCCGAAGTCGTCTCGGGGCTCCCGAACATGACCCCCACCTTCTCCCGGATCTGGTTGGTGAAGATCACCGAGGTATGCGACCGGTTCACCGCCCCGGTGAGCTTCCGGAGCGCCTGGCTCATGAGGCGCGCCTGAAGCCCCACATGGCTGTCTCCCATCTCCCCCTCGATCTCGGCCCGGGGCACCAGCGCCGCCACCGAGTCGATGACCACCACATCCACCGCATTGGAACGGATGAGGGCCTCGGCGATCTCCAGTGCCTGCTCCCCGGTATCGGGCTGCGCCACCAGGAGATTGTCCACATCGACGTGGAGCTTCTTCGCGTACTGGATGTCGAGGGCGTGCTCGGCGTCGATGAAGGCGGCGACCCCTCCGTTCTTCTGTGCGTTGGCGATCACATGAAGACATAGGGTGGTCTTTCCCGACGACTCGGGGCCATAGATCTCGGAGATCCTTCCCCGGGGCACCCCGCCCACCCCGATGGCGGCATCCAGGTTGATGGCACCGGTGGGGATCGCGGCGATCTGGACCTGGGCACCATCCACGCCCATCCGCATGATCGCGCCCTTTCCATGCTGCCGTTCGATCTGCTTCAGTGCCGTGTCCAGGTCCTTCCGCTTCTCGTCGCTGAGCTCCTTCTTCGCCATCTCGCCTCGCTTCCGGGGCGGAGCCATGCTCCCCCTCCGGCTTCTGGTGATCGTTCGGTTTCCGGTTCTGCACCCGCAAGCTACGGGACCCGAAGAGAAAGCGAAACCCCCTCCGGATCACAAGGGCGCCGGGACCCTGAAAGCAAGGGGCTTCGTTCCCCCCCCGGCCCCCGGTCCCGCGCCTGCGCCGCCGTCGGACGTATCCATTTTCGCCCGGACCGGGGGGCGGAAACATGGCAGACGGGGCCAACCTGCGAAAGAACCTTTTCAGCGAGCCGGGTATTCTTGAGGAGGACCCCGAGATCCGCCCTCCGGGTTCCGGATGGTCGTCCAGAAGACGCGTGAAGCCCCCCGAACCCCACTGCATCCCCATGCACCCCAATGTCCGGCTCCTCTTCGGCATCCTGGTAATCCTCCTCGCCGCCGCCGCGGCCCTCTTCCTCCTGGCCTCCCCGGGCGACTCGGACCCCGGCGCCGCCGGCGGGCCGCCACCGGAAGCCACCGGCCCCCTCCCCTCCCACGAGACCTTCACCCGCATCCTCTCCGAGGTGGTCCGGATGCCCGGTGTCGACTACGCCCGCCTCCAGGAGGAGCGGCAGCTCCTGGACGCTTACCTTGCCGACCTGGCCCGCACTGCCCCCGATGCCCTCGCCGCAGCCCCCCGCGACGACGCCCTCGCCTTCTGGATCAACGCGTACAACGCCTGCATGCTCAAGGTGGTCATCGACCACTACCCCATCGAAGCCGGGGGCACGGGGCTCTTCGGATGGG
The DNA here is from genome assembly GCA_007130605.1 of Gemmatimonadota bacterium. Taxonomy (GTDB): domain Bacteria; phylum Gemmatimonadota; class Gemmatimonadetes; order Longimicrobiales; family Gaopeijiaceae; genus SLBA01. Next base: position 5,197 of record SLSF01000001.1, read on the forward strand.
TCCGGAACCGAGTGGCCGGCTACCCCGACAACTCGGTGTGGCAGATCCGCGACGTCTTCACCCGCGACCATTGCCGGGTGGCCGGCGCCGACCGATCCCAGGACGAGATCGAGCACGAGATCATCCGCCCCGAATTCGACGAGCCCCGCATCCACTTCGCCGTCAACTGCGCCGCCGTCTCCTGTCCGGTCCTCTGGCCCGAGGCCTACACCGGCGCCGAACTCGAAGCCCAGCTCGAGCGCGCCGTCACCCATCTCATGGAGGACCCCCGGCACTTCCGGCTTGACGCGGGCCCCCCGCCCACCCTCACCCTCAACCGGGTCCTGGACTGGTACGCCGAGGACTTCGGAGGCGTCGACGCCCTCCCCGCCTTCTTCCTCCCCCGCCTCTCGGGAGACGACGCCACCCTGGCGGCCCACGACGACCTCCGGGTGGAATTCTTCGACTACGACTGGACCCTGAACGACCTCCCCCGATGACGGACCCGGCGGCACCCACTCCCCCTCCCCTCGACGACCTCGGCGTCGTGGTCCCCACCATCGACGAGGCCGCCTTCCTCCCGGACCTCCTCGACGACCTCCACACCTTCGTCCCCCCTCACCGGGTGGTGGTGGTCGATGGCGGCTCCATCGACGACACCCCCCGCCTGGCCGCCGACGCCGGTGTCCGAGTCCTGGTCACCCCTCCCTCCCGGGGGGGTCAGCTCAATGCAGGCGCCGAGATCCTGGGCACCGAGTGGATCCTCTTCCTCCACGCCGACTCCCGCGTCCCCCGCGAGACCCGCCTCGCCCTCCGCCGCTGGCTCGTCGATCCGCCCCCATGCGAAGCCGCCCACTTCCATTTCGCCCTCCGGGAGTCCCGCTGGTACGGACCCTGGCTCCGCCGGGGACAGCGGGTCCGCGAGGTGCTCACCGGTCTCGCGTACGGGGACCAGGGCCTGGTGATCTCGAAACGCCGCTTCCAGGAAGTGGGCGGTTATCCCGAACTTCCCGTCATGGAGGATGTGGGGATCATCCGATCGCTCCGGAGGAGTGGGGGCGTGGCGCGCATCGACGCCCCCCTGCCCACCAGCGCCCGGCGTTACGACGAGACCGGACCCATCCGGGCATGGCTCCGCAATGCCAGCCTCCTGGCACTCTTCCAGGTGCGGGTGCCCGCCCGGCACCTGGCCCGCCTCTACGCCCCTCGTCGGCACACCACCCCGGCCGACGCCCCCGCCGAAGCGCGGCCGGGATCGGAGAGATCTCCGTCGTGACCGCCCCCAGTGCCCACCGGGGCACCCTCCTGGTCTTCGTGAAGTCTCCCGTCCCCGGTCGGGTGAAGACCCGACTCGCCGGTGCCATCGGATCCGAAGCCGCCGCCCTCCACTATCGTCTCATGGGGAGGACCGTGGTGGAGATGGCACGCTCGGGGCCGTGGCGCACCGTCGTCCACTTCACCCCCTCGGGGGCGGAAGAGACGATCCGGCGATGGCTCGGCTCGCACGGCCTCGACTTCCGGCCTCAGCACGAAGGGGACCTGGGCGCCCGCATGCACCATGCCCTCGTCGACACCTTCCGGGATCCCGGGTCCACCGGCCCCATCTGTCTCGTGGGCACCGACACCCCCGCCCTGGGGGTGACCCGGATCGAGGAGGCCTTCCATCGGCTCGAGGAGGGCGTGGAAGTCGTCCTGGGGCCGTCGCTGGACGGGGGCTACTACCTGGTGGGCCTCCGGGAGCCGCGACCGGAGCTCTTCGCCGAAATGCGGTGGAGCACCCCCACCGTCCTCGACGAGACCCTGGCACGGGCCCGGCGGCTCGGGATCGTCCCCCACCTCCTCCCTCCCCTGAACGACATCGATCGGGTGGAGGACCTTCCGGTGGGCCTCCTGGGCTCCGGCGAGCCCCGGGCTCGGGAGGAGGGCGGGTAGGACCGGCTCCTGGAAGGATGGCACCCCCCCCACCCCGGCCTCGGGGCGCAGATTTCATCCGTCCTTCAATGCCCCCGCCGGGTCCAGACCGCAACCGCCCCACAACGGGACGCCTCGTAGGTGAAGAATTCCATGGGGAGCTCCGAAGGACCCCGGTAGGCCTCGATCATCTCCACCACCCAGGTGGAGACCACATGGTCGATGGATTCCCTGCTGTCGAGGCGATACGGCATGCCGTCCACGAAGAAGGCGGGCTGGCACTCGTTCGTGCGGTGGATCTGGAGGGTGTGGGCCGCAGATCCGGGGCTGGTGGGCCGACGCGTGACGCCCGGCAGTCTCGCCACGAGGGAGGTGACCTGAGAGGCGGCCGACTGTTCAATGTCGCTTCGGTCGAAGAAGGTCCCGATCCCCAGCGCCTCCATATGGTCGCGGCGATCATACACCCCGGCCAGGACACCCCACGAGGGTCGGGCCTCCACCTCGACGACCACGGGGTCCAGGGCGATGGCGTCCCGCAGGAGGCGCACCGTCATCCGGGTCACCCGTCCCCCACCTTCCACCTCGACCGGGTGGTTCAGGGCCTGGTAGCCCAGGTGCGTCACCTCCAGGTCGTAGTGGCCCGAGGGGATCTCCTCGAAGACGAAGCGCCCCTGGCTGTCGGTGGTCACCCTGCGGTCCTCTCCCCCTCCCATGAGTCGGACATTGGCGTTTCCGAGCGAGGGACCGAACTCCCCCTGCCGCACCACACCCCGGACCTCACCGGGCGAGGCCACCCGCAGGTCGAGATCCATGGCGACCACCGCACCGTCGGCGAAATGGATTCCCCGCGGAGCCCCCTCGAGCCCCATGTAGTCGGTGCGGGCCTCGAAGCGGACCCCGGCGGGGAGACCACAGAAGTGATAGGCTCCATCGGGTCCGGTGGTGGTGGTAAATGCACCGTCGTCGCTCTCGCCCACGGCGACGAGGGCGGGGGCGTCGACCCCCTCCTCGGGCACGAGTCGCACCTGCACCCCGGCCAGGGGTTCTCCCAGCACCGGCTCCACCACCCGCCCCGAGAGGATCGCCATGGATCGTTCCTCGCGGGGGCCCGCCGGGTCGACCCCGCATCCGAGCATGGCCAGGGTGCGCTCCGAGGGTCCCCCCAGGGTCGTCGTCACCCGCTCGCCACGGGTGAGAGTCACCTCGGTCTCCGGGATCGCTTCGACCCCCAGGGTGTCCAGCCGCGGGTGCTCGAAGGTGACCCGGTAGGTCCCGTCGAGGGGCACCTCGATCCGGCAGTGCCCCTCCGGGTCGGTGCGGCCCCGGTGATCGGTCCCCACCAGGTGCACCTCGGCATCGCCGAGACCCGCCATCCGGGTGGAATCCATGACGATCCCCTCGAGCGCCGCCTGGCTGCGAGGTGGGAGGAAGGTGCCATCAGGCGTCTCGATCCTGGTAATCTCTCCCCCGATCTCGATGCTCCCCAGACGGGCCGATCGGATCCGGTCCCGCCACCACGCCGACTGGCGATCGATGACCTTGCGGAAGGCCCGGGCGAGCTCCGGATCCATCTCGTCGGCCATCACCAACTCCTCTTCGTCGGCCATGAGCTGATACTGGGGGATCCGGAGAGACCACCGGTCGGCGATCCAGCCGCCGTCGGGAAGCTCCCGGAACTCCACCACTCCATTGAAGAGGGGGGACACCTCCCGGGGAATCGGAGGGTCATGGGGATGCTCTGTGTAGTGGAAGTCGAGTTCCAGGAGGGCGGCCCGCTCCCGATCGAGCCAGAGGACCCCCTCGACACCGGCGACGTCCCGTCCGGCCACGGGCGAGAAGGCGAGCCCCACCCGGCGCCCGTCGGAGGGGTCCTCCCGCACCTCGAAGCAGTGCGCCTCCTGGAAGGCGTCCGAGAGGAGTGCGGCGGCATCGAGACCGAAGTACTCGAAGGCCTCACCATCCTCGGTGTCGCGGATCCAGCCCTCCTCCAGGAGCTCCTCCACCGACGCGGTATGGAAGGGGCGGAAGGAGGCCTCTCCGGTGGAGCGGGACTCGTCCAGCACCCGGTTCGAGACCAGGTCCGTCGCACGGTCCCACCGGACCATCTCGAAGGTGTACCGCTCCTCCACCTCGGCCCACGCCACCACCCGGAGCGCACTTCGCGCCTCCTGCCAGAGGCGGACCAGGAGGGTCCCCTCCTCTGGATCGAGCCGGCGACACCGGTCAAGGGCCGCCGCCTCCACCGCCACCGCGTCGAGGGAGATGGGGGCCGCTGCGATCCGGAGCGTAACCTGGACCGATGCTCCCCCGGCCACCTCCACCACCTCGCCATGCATTTCGTCGTAGCCGAGGCGGGCCCCCCGCACCTGCCACGCCCCGGAGGCCGGAAGCTCGAATGCGAAGCGCCCGTCGGGGCCGGTGAGCATGGAGCGACGGAGGACCCCCTCGCCGTCGTGGAGGGAGACGAGGACGCCGGCCACCGGGTCCCCGCGGGTTTCGTCGACGACCACCCCCCTGAGCTCCGCCTACGAACCCGGGGACTGGGTCGAGATCTCCGCGGCGAGCTCGGCCGCCCCGGCGAGGAAGAGGAGAAACACCAGGAGGCCGCCCCATCCGGACCGGAACACGGGGTGACACCGGTAGCGCGGCGCACCTCCCCATCCGGAACGAGGGTCGCGGCGAGGATGACGCAGATTCTGCAGGACGCAACTCTTCATGGGATCTCCTGTTGCGTTCCCGGGGGGCTTGGGGTCCCGGACCGGGGACCGCACGGAGAAGCCCCCCCATCGGTTCCCCTCACAATAGATCGGCAAGAATCTTTCCGCAAGAGGATTCTCCGGAGCCCGCACCCTTGCCGATCCCCATCGGGGCGGGCCATCTTGTCTCCGTGTCCGACCCACCCCGCCGCCGCCATCCCCACCCCGGGGGTCCCGGACGTCCTCGCCTCGAGGGTGTCGTGGTGGAACCTCGTCCCGACGGCAGTCACCTCGTACGGCTGACCCTGGGCTGGCCCAGGGGCGACGACTCCCGGGGGGAGGCCGTCGGGCACGGGATCCCCGAGGCGATCATGCGGGCCGGCGCCGAAGCCACCCTGGCCGCCATCGCCGGAGGGCCCTTCCCCACCCCGGCCTTCCACCTCCGGGGAGTTCGGGCGGTCCGGGCCTTCGACCACCGGGTCATCATCGTGGCCATCGATCACCCGGACAACCCGGGAGGTCGCCCCCTCATCGGGTCGGTCGCCGTGGCCGCCGGTGACCTCGCCCGAGGCGGGGTCCTCTCGACCCTCGACGCGGTGAACCGCATTGTGGAGGCGTCGGTGCCCGGCCGGAAAGACGCCGCCCAAGATCTGGAATGATGGTCGAGCTCTTCTCCGGTATGTGGGGCCCCTTCATCATTTTCGGGCTCCGGATCATCGATGTGACCCTGGCGACCCTCCGGCTCCTCCTCACCATGCGGGGAGCGAAGAAGATCGTCCCCGTCATCGGTTTCTTCGAGGCCCTCATCTGGGTACTGGCGGTGGGCACCGCCATCCAGAACCTCCACTCCATCTGGCACCTCCTTGGCTATGCCGGGGGCTTCGGCGCCGGCACCCTGGTGGGGCTCGCGGTGGAGGAGAAGCTCGCGTACGGACTCGCCACCGTCCGGATCATCTGCACTGCCGATGGCGATGACGTCGCCGACGGCCTCCGGGAGCGAGGGTACGGGGTCACCGAATTCTCGGGGTACGGGCGTCAGGGGAAGGTCGAGATGATCTACACCCTCGTGCCCCGCCGGCAGGTGCGGGAGGTCATGCGGACGGTGGAGGCGCTCGACGACGACGCCTTCATCTCGGTGGAGGAGCCCCGGCTGATCCAGCGGGGCTGGCTCTTCGGGCGACGTCGAAGCTGACGCCCCACGCGACAGACCCCTCCCCTCCCGGACACCCATCCCCCCTGCCGATTTCTTGACATTCGGCGTCTGCGAGCCTATTTCCTAGTTTATCGTCTAAAACTCTTCTTAATGCACGACGAACCCCGAACTCTGGCCATGGAACCCAACCCCCCGAAGATCAGGTCGAGCGATCGCCCCGCCTCCGCCTGGGACGACCGACTCACCCTGGTCGTGGGCGCACTCCTTCTCTACGGCGGGATCAGCGGCCTCGCGATCTGGCTCCTCCCGTTCACTGTCTTCAGTCAGCTCAACGTCCTGGTTCACACCCTGGTCGGCCTCCTTTCCATGCCTGCCATCCTCCTCTACGGATGGCACCATTGGCGGTCCCACCGCCGGGGATCCCTCAGCCACTACCAGCTCCTGGGATACGGCACCATGGCCGTCCTCTTCATCTGTCTCGGATCCGGACTCGTCCTGACCTGGCAGGCGGCCCTCGGGCCCCGGATCGGCACGGTGTGGCAGGCGATCCACCTGGGTTCCGGCGTCGGATTCATGGTCCTGGTCGGTCTCCATATCGGTGTGATCCTGGTCCATCGCCGAGCCCACGCCCGCCCTCCCCTCATGCGGGCCCGTCGGCGCTACTTCCGAATCTCGGTGGCCGGAACGGCGGGGCTCCTCCTGCTCACGGGTGCCTGGGCCGCCATGTACAGCGACCCGGACATCCGGGGCGAGTTCGTCGAAGACTACGACTGGCGCTTCGGCCCGGATCAACCGTACCTGCCGAGTCTGGCCCGATTGGCCGACGACGACCTTGTGGAGCGGACCCGACGACAGGTCTCCGCGGTCCTGTCCGATGCGGAGCGGGACCTCTTCCTCGCGGCCCTGAGGGAGCTGGAGGGAGGACCTGCAGGTCCCGGAGGCATCACCTTCACCGAAGCCGGAGCCGGGCATGCCGGGGCCCAGGGAATGGCCGAGCGAATCCGCCAGGCCCTGGGGCCCCTCACCCTCTCCCATGACGAGCGCAGGCAGATCGACATTCTCCTGGCCAAAGCCACCCGGGAGGTCCGGGAGAACCACGCAGTGGACCCCAGGGCCCTGGCGGGCTCCCAACGGTGTGGCACCTGTCACCAGCAGATCTACAGGGAGTGGCTCCCAAGCGCCCACCGATACGCCTCGCTGGACGTGGCTTTCCAGGCGGTCCAGGAACTCACGGCCCAGGAGGTGAACCCGGCCTCCACCCGGTACTGTGCGGGATGCCACGACCCCATCAGCCTCTTCGCGGGGGCGAAGAACCCCCAGGACATCACCCTGAGTGCCGAGGGATTCGATGAGGGGGTCTCGTGCGTGGCATGCCACAGCATTACCAGCGTCGACGTCCGGGGGAATGCGGACTACACCCTGGAGCTCCAGCCCCGCTACGCCTACGAGCTTCACGACGGCTCCCTGGCGAAGGCCACGAGCGACTTCCTCATCCGGGCCTATCCGCGCCAGCATGTGGAGGCGTTCTCCAGGCCCCTCTATCGAAGCGCCGAATACTGCGGCGCCTGTCACAAACAGTTTGTCGACGAGATGCTGAACCACGACATCGGCGTGGTCCAGGCGCAGAATCAGTACGATGACTGGCGTGGCAGCCACTGGCACGATCCGGAGGACCCCACGAAGAACGTCTCGTGCCGGGAGTGCCACATGCCCCTCACCGACAGCGACGATCCGTCGGCCGGCGACCTCTTCGCCTTCGACTTCAACCGCTCCCCCTCCGACGGGAAGCACCGGGAACACAGCTTTCCCGGGGGGAACCAGGTCATTCCGGTCCTCCAGGGCCTGGAGGGCGGAGAGGAGCATGTGCAGTACGTGGAGGAGTGGCTGCGGGGCGAGGTCGAGATCCCCGAGATCGCCGAGCGCTGGACCACCGGCCCCGCGGTGGAGCTTCGGCTCGAGGCCCCCGATCGGGTCCGGAATGGAGAGACCTTCCAGGTACAGGTCATCGCCCTGAACAACAAGGTCGGGCACGGCTTTCCCACCGGGCCCCTCGATGTGATCCAGAGCTGGGTCGAGCTGAAGGTTGTGAGCGATGACGGCACGGTCCTCCACCACAGCGGTGCCAGAGACGAGACGGGGCGGCTGGTGGACCCCCTGATCCTCTATCACTCGGACCCATACGACCGCACCGGGGAGCGCCTCTGGCGCCACGAACTCTGGAACCTCGTGGGCGCCCGGTACAAGAGGGCGCTCTTCCCTGGACAGAACGACGTCGCAACGGCCACGGTGGGCTTCGGTGAATCCGGCAAGAGCTCCGAGGGGGCCGAAAACGCCCCGGACCCCTCGTCCCGCACGGAGATCGAGGTTCGCGCCGGCGCCGGGTCCCTCACGGTGACCGCGGTGCTCTGGTACCGGAAGTTCCACCCCGAGATCCTGGAACAGCTACTGGGTCCGGAGAGTGGGCTCGAAATGCCCCGGGCCATCATGGGGCGGAACCTCGACCCCACCACCATGGAGATCCCGACCACCGACGTGGCACGGGCGTCGATGTTGATCCAGGTCGAGGAGCCGTAGGAATGCCGCACCGATGGAATCGACGGACACGTCTGCTGGTCTACTGGGGCACTGCCGCTGCACTGGCAGTTGTGGTCTCACAGGCGCTCGTCTTCACCACCTGGCAGGCCGGGTACGAAGCGTGGGACCCGGAGGCTGCCCTCGTGGGGGTCACCGATGTGCTCTCCGGCCAGGCACCCCCCGAGGCGGCCACCTTCCGCTTCTCGGATGTGACCACCGATGCCGGGATCGACTTCGTGCACTTTCCCGCCACCCGCAGCAACGTGCTTCCCGAGGACATGGGTTCGGGACTGGCGTGGGGAGACTTCGACGACGATGGTCTGCCGGACCTCTTCCTGGCCAACATCGAGGGACCCTTCTCCGGGGAGGGCGGGGACGGCCGCTGTGCCCTCTTCCGCAACCGGGGCGATGGCACCTTTGCCGATGTGACCGCAGAATCAGGGATCCGCTGTGGTGGGATCGGCATGGCCGCGGCGTGGGGCGACTACAACAACAGCGGCTGGCTCGACCTCTACATCACGCGCCATGGTCCGAACCTCCTCTTCCGGAACAATGGCGACGGCACCTTTACCGACGTCTCCGAGGAGGCCGGGGTGACCGGAGGTCCGAGCTTCAGTGCCGGTGCCGCATGGGGCGACTACACGCTGAACGGGCACCTGGACCTCTACGTGACCAACTTCGTGGACTTCTCCTACGAGCCCGGCGAAGAGGAACAAACCGGTTTCCAGCACGGCGCGGAGGTCCCCTTCACCCTCAACCCCCTCGCCTATCCTCCCCAGCCCAACTACCTCTTCCGAAACAATGGCGACGGGACCTTCACGGAGGTGGCCGCTGAAGCCGGCGTGACCAATCCGGACGGTCGCTCCCTGGAGGTGGTGTGGGCGGACTTCAACAACAACGGCCTCCCGGACCTCTATGTGGCCAACGACATCTCCGACAATGCCCTCTTCGTCAACCGTGGAAACGGGACCTTCGAGGACGCGAGCGCCCGCGCGCTGGTCGCTGACTACAGGAGTGGAATGGGTCTGGCGGTCACGGACCTGGAGGGGAATGGACTCCTGGACATCTTCATCACGAACTGGGTGGCCCAGCGCAACAGCTTCTTCCGAAACGTATCGCTGACGGCCGACGCCTCGTCGGATCGCGCGCCTCTCCTCTTCCTCGAGGGGGCGGACCGGATCGGCCTCGGCGCTCCCTCCCTTCCCATGGTGGGGTGGTCCACCGGCTTCGTCGACCTGGACAACAGCGGCTCTCCGGACCTCTGGGTGGTCAATGGGCACACCTTTCCCCAGGTGGACGACCGTGCACGGCTTCGCCCGCAGCCGGTGCAATTCTTCCGCGGCATGCCCGGCCAGCCGTTCATGGAGGTCACCGCTCACGTACAGGAGGGCCGGATGGCGTCCCTGGTGGGTCGCGGTGGTGCCCATGCCGACTTTGACCGGGACGGTCGCGTCGACCTGGCCATCTCTGTCCACGGAGACCGTCCGGTCCTCCTCCGCAATGTCACCCCCGACCCGGGACACTGGCTCACCCTTCGGCTGCGCCAGGAGGGGTGGAACACCAGGGCTCTCGGGGCCCGTGTCGCCATTCGGGTGGGCGACCATGTCCAGACCGCCGCCATGGGTGCATCTTCGTCGTACCTTTCCCAGAGTCCCGCCGAGGTCCACTTCGGACTGGGTGAGGCTGAAGTGATCGACGAACTCGTCGTCCACTGGCCCGATGGCGCCATCCAGGTGGAACGGGAGGTCACGGCAAATCAGCTTCTGACCCTGCACCACGTCCCCACCTATCCGGCAGCGCCGCGACCTCCTTGGATGGGGACGCTCCCGGCCCGGGCGAACGACGTTCCAGACGATTAAACCGAGGTTCGGTCCCGAAGGCGGAAGGTCGGTCCCGAAGTGGGACCGGGGTTGGGCTTCGGTTGCCTCCCAG
>SLSF01000072.1 GCA_007130605.1 Gemmatimonadota bacterium
AAGAGTATTGGAGCAAGGGTCTGCTCCATGTACCTTCGCACGTAGAACGCCAGTATCCAGAAGAAGAGGTGCGCGGATGCGGTGGTCCTTGCGGTGTCGGATCGGCTCGACAGGGCATTCTCGAAAGGCCTTTCTAATACCCCAGTACACCCGAGAATCAAGCCTATGATTAGAATTCCATTGAGCGGCGCCGTTACGGCCCTCAGGTCGGCAGGATCCCCCACGATGGTCGGAGTCCTCCTCCTCGCCGGGTGCGCGGAAGGCCAGCGCGACGCCGATCTTCCGGACCTCCTCCGGGAGCTCCCCGAATGGGAGATTTCCTCCGAGCCCGTCCACACCCTGGGGGGACATGCCGCCGACGCGAACGCGGTCTTCCACTTCCCCACGAGCGTGCAGTGGCTGGAGAATGACCTTCTTCTGGTGGCAGACCAGGGACCCCGCCAGATCCGACTCTTCGACGAAGGCGCCCATGTGAGGACATTGGGCAGAGAGGGAGAGGGCCCCGGCGAGTACCGTTCGCTCCGGAGCGTGGGGCGGCTCGCGGGGGACACCCTCGTGGTCTTTGACCCCCAGGGTCAGCGGATCACCTGGCTCCTGCCGGCAGGCCAGGTCGTGCGCACCGTCACCCTGACAGAGTGGAGCACCGCGCTCGAGGCGCTCCAGGACCAGTCCCCCGGTGAGATGATGACTGCCATGCGTGCCTATCCCGCTTCCGACGGTGGGGTGCTCATCGAGGGCTTCTCGGAGCCCCTCCTGGGCGGGGCTGAGGTCGATGGGGGGCATCGATTTTCCCGGATCCCCTTCGTCCATTTCGATTCGGAGGGATCGTTCACTGAGCTCCTGGGCCCCTATCGCGGCACCGAGGAGTTCGACCACGACGGGAGCCGGACCATCGTCTCGCTCGGGGACCGTCTGCTCCTGGCGACATGGGAGGGTGAGCTCTGGATGACCCGGAGACATGAGCCGGAGTTTCGGAGAATCCACCCCCCGGACGGTGACGTGGCGTGGTCGGTGGACTTTCCTGCGCGACCCATCTCCGACGAGACGTGGGAGTCCCTCATCGAGGCGCGGATCCAGGGCATGGTGCCGGATGCCCGGGAGCGGACAGCCGAACGCCTGAATGCCATGCCGCGACCAGACCGGAAGCCGGCACTTGATCGGTTCCTGATCGGCCTCGACGGGCGATTCTGGGTCCGGCAGTATGCACCCCCAACTGCGGAACGCTCCTGGTGGTGGGTCTTCGAATCCGATGGCACACCACTGGCCGGGCTGCGGCTGCCCCTCCACCAGGAGATCGTCGCTGCACGTCGGGATCAGGTCGTGATCCAGACCATCGACGAATTCGATGTGGAGGCATTCCGCGTTCACGATCTCGGAGGGGTATGAGTCGACCGCAGCACCGGCCTGCCGAGGTGGAGGATCGAGCCGTTCCCGGCCATTAGGAAGGTGACTTCATCATCGGCCTCAGGATCTCGAACGAGGCGCGTCCGCTCACACAGAGGATCCGACCCGCGAGGGGGGTCCGACGTTCCAGGAACTCGAAGCCGACGAGCTTGTCGACGGCGTTGTGGCGGCCCACATCTTCGCGGACCGCCAGGAGCGTCCCCCTTGGATCGAAGAGCCCCGCCGCATGGAGGCCTCCGGTGCGTCCGAAGACCGGCTGGGCCTCGCGCAGGCGATCGGGGAGCTCCCAGACGACGCGCGGATGCACCTCCATGGCCTCATCCTCCAGAGGGAAGGGTTCGCACCCCAGCGTTTCGATGGCGTCGAGCGAGGCCTTGCCGCAGATCCCGCAGCTCGACGTCATGTAGAAGTTGCGGTTGAGGTCCGACGGGTCGAAGGGGGCGTCGGGCCGGAGGCGCACCTCCACCAGGTTGTACTCCTGGGGCTCGTCTCCCGAACAGTAGCTGATCTGCGCGATGTGGCGGGGGGTGGTCACCAGCCCCTCGGTGAAGAGGAAGCCGGCGGCGAGCTCGAAGTCGTCGCTCGGCGAATCGGCGCCGTCGCGGAAGCGGCGGATCCGGGTCTTCGGGGTCTCTCGGCGGGGAATGAGCATGGGTGGCCGGGGCTCCGGAGGGGCGATGGGTCCTTTCGAGTCTCACCGATCGGGGTGGGGGCCGTCAAGAGCGGCGGCGCGGAAGCCGTTCGCCGCCGGACCCGCCACGACATCTTTCCCCCATGAACGAATCCCCCGAGGTGGACCTGGTGGTCCTGAACGACCTCCCGCCCCGCTTCGCCCGGGCCATCCTTCAGGGCAGGCAGATTTTCTGCGCCGACGCCGAGGCCGACGACGCCTTCCGCCTGCGCACGCAGCTCCTGGCCATCGACCTCGACATCTTCATGCGCCGCATGGACCGGCTCAAGCTCGAGGCCCTAGAGAAGCCGTAGCTCGCTCGCCGCACCCGCTCGCCCTGACCCCCCTCAGGCCAGCCCCGTAATCGTCCCCCCCCTCGTCGATCCACATCCCCACCGCGCCCGGGGTTTCCGGAAGGCCGGGCATGGTCATCATGGCTCCGGTCTTCACCACCACGAAGCCGGCCCCGGCCGCGCGCGCTCCCGGCCTGTTGCTCTCGACCGTCTCCCACCGCCCATCGTACCATCCTTCGGACCCCGATTTCCATGGCCCGTCGTTCACCGCCGCTTCGGCTGCTCCCCGGCGCTTCCCGGGCTCTCGGTACGCGCCGCCATCCCCCCCTCTTCGACAGCTTGCTCAGCCAGACATCGAGCCTTTCCTTGCCTCCGTCTCCAAGAGAGCGGTTGAAGCTCCTGTCCTCCGGGCGCGTTGCCCCTATGATGCGTATCAATTACCGTGGAGAAATTAAGCCCATCCAGAACCGCTCCGATGTCAATGCGAAGAACGGAAGTACCGCCGACCGACCATGGGGCCGAACTCGGTCTAGTGGGAAGCTCGGAGCCCATGCAGGTCCTTCGGGACCGGATGGCGCAGGTATCCTCAGGTGGCAGACTGCCGGTGCTGATCACGGGCGAAACGGGCGTTGGAAAGGAACTGGTCGCTCGCGGTATTCACCTGCTCTCTCCGCGAGCTGGAGTTGAGGCGGTCGCCATCAACGTTGGCGGAGTTGCTGGATCGCTCCTGGAGTCTGAGTTCTTCGGTCACGAACGCGGCGCATTTACCGGAGCATTGAAGACTCGCAAAGGATTCTTCGAGGCGGCAAATGACAGTACGCTAATCTTGGATGAGATCGGCGAGCTTCCCCTTCCACTTCAGGCGAAGCTTTTGAGGGTGCTTGAGGACCCGAAAATCAGGCGCATTGGGGGAGGAGAGGTTGCAATCAATGTACGGATCATAGCCAGCACCAACCGCGACCTCGAGGCTATGGTGCGTAATGGGCAGTTCCGTATGGATCTCTTGTTCCGCCTGAATGTGCTCCCTGTCAGCGTGCCTCCCCTCCGAGAGCGAACCGAAGACATCCCGGATCTCATCGAGCACTTTCGCTCCTTGCTGTCCGAGGAAGTCGGGAGAAAGGTTCCTGGATTTACGCATCGAGCGATCGACCTCCTAAGCGCCTATGCCTGGCCGGGCAATGTGCGCGAACTTCGGAACCTCGTAGCTCGGGCCGCTGTCCGGAGATGGGGCTCTGAAATCGACTTACATCGGGTGAAGGAACTCATGGAGGAAGGAACAAGTGAGCTTGGAGGTCCAGCACTCCAAACCCTCCGTGCTGGCACGAACTCAGCGGTGGATGCGGGCTCCGACCAAGGCGTGAAGACCGTGCAAGGTGCCGTTCGCCGGTACCGAGCCCTGAGCGATCCGGTTGCTGAACGCGAGCGGTTGGTGGTGGCCCTTCGGGGGGAGGGGACGAAGCGGGCTGCGGCGCGCGCTTTGGGCTGCTCGCGAAGCACGATTTATGCTCTCATTTCTCGCTACTCGGTGGAGGATGCTGAATGGAGATGAGATCATCCTGCCGGTTCCATACTTCGTTCAAAATCAGTAGTGTCCGGTTAAAAGGCCGTTGAAGAAGGGCAGGGACCACCGGGATGGGGTCTTGCGCGACCCACACGCGTTGCGTGCGGGTACCCCGGTTCAAGGCGGGTCGCTGAAAGCGACGCATTAGCATCGGTGAAGCGAGGAATAGGCGATTCAAAAGCCCTCTTGGGGTCGGAAGCAAGGTAGGGCGGGGCGTCTGGCTGAGCAAGCTGCCGAGGAGTCGGGGGTGGCGGAGCTGGCCGTGAGCCGTGAAGGCACCG
>SLSF01000179.1 GCA_007130605.1 Gemmatimonadota bacterium
CGGGGGTCACCTCTCCATGGGAAGGGTGAACCGGAAGACGGTCCCCTCGCCCAGGACGGAGTCCGCCCGAATCCGGCCTCCATGGCCCTCCACGATCCCCCGGGCGATGGAGAGCCCCAGGCCGATGCCGGTTCCCCGGCCGCTTCCACCCCTCCAGAAGCGATCGAAGACCTGTTCGAGGTCCTCCGGCGCGATGCCCGGCCCATCGTCCTCCACCGCAATCTCCACCTCGCCGTCCACCACCCGCCCCAGGATGCGGACGTGCCCTCCCTCTCCAGCGTGCTTCACCGCATTTCCGAGAAGGTTGGAAAGCACCTGCTGGATCCGATCCCCATCGATGGGGACCCGTGGGAGGGTGTCCACCTCGAGCTCGGTCTCGATGGCAACCGACTTCACCCTGGCCAGCGGGTCGATCCTCTCCATCGCTTCGCGGACCAGGGGGGCCAGTGCCTCCACCTCGACTTCGAGTGAGAGATGGCCGGCCTCGATTCTCCGGATCTCGAGAAGATCCCGGATGAGCCGCTCCATGACCTCCGCCGATCGGCGAATCGCGGTGAGGTAATACTCGTCCTGACCCGGCCGATCGCCTCCCCGTCGGGCTCGCGCCCGTTCCAGGGACTCGAGTCCGATGAAGATGGCCTGAAGGGGATTGCCCAGATCGTGGGACACGACACCGAGGACGTCATCGCGAGCCTGGAGCGCCCGCTGTGCATCGCGATAGAGGAGGGTGTTCTCGATGGCGAAGCCCGCCCGGCGGCCGATCTGGTCCGCGAGGGAGAGGTCGAATGCCTCGAACGGGTCCCGTCCACGGGTTCGCGCAAAGAGGATCACCCCCAGCATCTCTTCTCGAGCCACCAGTGGAGCCACAATGTAGGAGACCGGATCCAGGCGGTGCAGGAGCTCCATGTGGTGCGCATCCTGCCCGAGGCTTTGCAAGTGGTCCTCCGTCACCTCGCGAATGAGTTCCGGCCTGCCCGACCCCAGCGCCGGCGACATGAGGTGCGGACGACCCCGTTCCAGTCGGAGCGCTCGAAAGGCCTCGGCCATGTCTCGTTCGTCCGGATCCCGATGTCGGGCCTCCAATCGCCCGACAGCACCGTCCCGACCGATCCTGTCAATGAGACAGAAATCCGCCCATTCCCGCGTCACCACCGCGGCCAGTTCACGCAGGCTCTCCTCTTCGTCGAGCGAGGACGCGAGCACGCGCCCGGCCTCGGCCAGGAGTCTCTGCCCCTCCTGCTGTCTCCGGGTGTCGGTGATGTCGCGAAGCACCACCGTGTAGAGCCGTTGGCCCGACAGGTCGAGTTTCTGGATTGATGCCTCGGCGGGAAAGGTCCGACCGTCCTTTCGCACCCCCTTGATCTCCCGGCGCTCCCCGATCCGCCGGGAGACCACCGGGGACGCACCGAAGCGCTCCACATGCCCACGGTGCCCGCCACGCGCTGCTTCGGGAATGAGTAGATCCACCGGTTTTCCGATGGCCTCGGCGGCGCGCCAGCCGAAGATCGACTCCGCGCCCTGGTTGAAAAGAACGATGCGATGCTCGGAGTCGATGGAGACAATGGCCTCCGATGAGAGCTCGACCATTCCCGAGAACTTCGCCTCGGAAAGACGGAGCTCCTCTTCGCGGCGCAGCCGGTCCCTCTCCACCAAGGCGAGCCTCCGGTTCCGGTCCTCGAGTTCCCGGAGATGGGTCACATCATCCCCGACGGCCAGCATGTACTCCACCGAGCCGTCGTCGGAGCGCATGATCCGGTAGTGCCAGAGGACCCGCCGGATCCCCCCCTTTTCGGTTTTCACATCGAGTTCGAGCGGGGGGGTGCGGCGGCCCGCCATGGCCTCATGAAAGTGCTCCTTCGCACGAGCCGAGTCGGCGGCCGGAATGAGGGCTTCCCACGCGAGCTCCCCTCGGGCGTGCGCCCCATCAAGAAGGAAAAGTTCTTCCGCCGCGCGGTTCATCTCGATGATTCGGCCCTCCGAATCGATGACCAGCACGGGACCGGTCATCACGTCCAGGAGTGCATGGAGTCGGGAGGCGCAATCTCGAGGTTTCGACAACATCGGGGTTCCAGCGAAAGGAAGCGGTCTGGTGGGTGAAGGTCTCGCGATACTACACTCTAGGGTGGTGAAGCCTCTCCCGACAATATTCGGGGCTGCAGCGCAGACGTCGAGCCCGGGGCCCGGGCGATCCGTCTCCGGCCTGGGTCAAATGGTCTCATCCTGAAGAGGCACATTGCCTCCGTGCTCGACACCAGGAGCGAACTCCGGCCACCCGAACCCCAGACACCGTGCGAAGTTTCCACCTCCTGCCTCCTCTCCATGGCACTCCCGGCTTCGGGGCATGGAGCTTGAATCGTATCTGGGCGTATCCCCCATCGAAGGGGATCGATCTCGAAGCAATCCAAGTGAGGAGCATTTTCGATGCGCACCGTTCGCGATATCATGCAGACCGACCTGATCACCGTTCGCCTCGGAACGACGGTACAGGAACTCGTTCAACTCCTCGACGACGAGGGAGTTTCGGGAGTCCCCGTCCTCGACACGGCAGACCGGATCCGAGGGGTGGTTTCGCGCACCGACGTGATCCGCTTTGCAGCCCGTGAGCCGGAGATCCCCCTGGAGGGGGACTTCTGGGAGGTCCTCACCGCGACGGGCGAAGGCGACCCGGAGGACGGGTACTTTCTGAGTCCGGAGTCGGCCGCCACAGTGCTGCCGGGGCTCGGACTCGGTCGAATCACCTTCAATGACCTGACGGTGGACGAAATCATGACCCCGGTGGCTTTCCGGGTCGATCCGGACATGCTGGTCTGGGAAGCGGCGGAGTTCCTGGTGCGGGGTCGGATCCACCGCGCGCTCGTGGTGGACGATGAGGCCCTCGTGGGGATCATCACAGCCTTCGATATCCTTCGGGTGGTCGCCGGAGATGGAGGGGGAGACTGACGCTTCCGGCGTCGCTCCCACTCAACATTCGCACGAACCGGAGGGAAACCGTGGCTCCCACGTCCCATACGCAGCGAACCGACGAATCATCCGCCGGGTCGACTGCGACTCACGAAGCACCCTCGGCCCGTATCCTCGTCGTGGAGGACGAGGATACGGTCCGGGAACTCCTGGACAACACACTCACCGACGAGGGCTACCGCGTCACCACCGTCGGGTCGGGTGAGGAGGCACTGAAGACCCTGCAGACCACCCTCTTCGACGTGGTGCTCCTGGACCTGAATCTTCCGGGGATGCACGGGCTCAACGTGCTCTCGGCCGCACCGGTCACCCAGACCGACGCCCAGTTCGTCATCATGACCGCCTTCGGCTCCGTCGACAGCGCCGTCGAGGCGATGAAGCTCGGGGCCTTCGACTACATCCACAAACCCTTTCGCACCGAGGAACTCCTCCTCCTTCTCCGGAGGGCCATCGACGAAACCGCCCTGAGGAGAGAGGTGGCCGAACTTCGCACCCGCGTGGGAGCAGGAGTCCGTGAGCGGATCATCGGGAAGACCGCGGTCATGCAACGGGTCTTCGACCTCATCGAGCGAGTGGCTCCCACCCGGGCCACCGTGCTGATCCAGGGGGAGACGGGAACGGGAAAGGAGCTGGTGGCCCGCGCCGTGCACGAGGTGTCCGGACGGGCCCGGAAGCCCTTCGTGCCCGTGAACTGCTCGGCCCTGCCCGAATCTCTCCTGGAATCGGAGCTCTTCGGACATGTACGGGGCGCCTTCACCGGTGCCGTCCAGGCCCGACGCGGGCTCTTCGAGACCGCCCAGGGGGGAACCCTCTTCCTGGACGAGATCTCCACCATCAGCCCTTCCATCCAGGTGAAGCTCCTCAGGGTCCTGCAGGAGCGCAGGTTGACTCCGGTGGGGGGATCGGAGTCGATCCCCGTCGACTTCCGTCTCATTGCCGCCACCAACGATCCGCTTGCGGGGCAGGTGGAGCGCGGAGACTTCCGCGAGGACCTCTTCTACCGCCTCAACGTCTTTCCAATCGAAGTTCCACCACTTCGTGAGAGGAAAGAGGATATCCCGTTGCTGGCCAACAGTTTTCGTCTGCGGTTCGCCGAGGAGAATGGCCTCGAGCCACCCCCGATTCTTCCCGAGACCCTCTCCCGGATGATGGCGTACGACTGGCCGGGGAATGTTCGAGAACTGGAGAACTCCATCGAGCGTTCCCTCATCCTTCATCATGGGTCGCGCTCTCTTCCCTTTGAATCGACCCCCGGGCTGAGTGCCCGCACCGAGACAACCCCCCTCGACCGGGCCTCCCAGGAGCAGTGGTCCCTCGAGCGCCTGGAGCAGGAGTACATCCTGAAGGTCCTCGATCAGGAGGGGTGGCACCAGGGAAACGCCGCCGAGATCCTGGGGATCAATCGCCGGACTCTCTACCGCAAGTTGAAGCGATACCGGGCCGACGGCATCCTCTCCGACCCGAAGGCCGACTGAGCGGTCCAATCCGGCAGCGGGCATTGCCCCGGACCACCCCTCGAAGACATCTTCCTCGCCTGATCGACGGCTCCCCTCCGCGCCTGGACGGGGAGATGCCAGGGATGCGGTGCGCCGAGGAGTCTGATGAGGGACGAGGTCGTCGAGGTCATTGCCAACCCAGGATCTGCGGGGGGTCGCGGCGCTCGGGCCATCGACAGACTCCGGAAGCGCCTGGATGACGAGGGGATGCCCCACACCATCCATCGGACCGACGGACCCGGCGATGCCCACCGTTGGGCCAGAGAGCGCCCCGAGCGCGACAGATCGGGTCCAATCCTGGTCCTTGGGGGAGATGGCACCCTCCACGAGGTAGCCAATGGTCTGATGGCCCTGGAGACCTCCGAGCCTCGGCCCCCCATCGCTCTTCTTCCCGTGGGAACGGGCAATGATTTTCACCGGATGCTTCGCTCCGAAGGTGGCCTCGACCCCCTCGTCCAGGTGCTCCGCTCGGGTGTGGAGAGGCCGTTCGACGTGGGTCGCGTGCGCTTCGACGGGGGAGAGCGTGTATTCGTGAACCTCCTGGGGATCGGCCTCGATGTGGCCGTCCTGGAACGAAGGGCCCGCTTCCGGCTACTCCCGGGGCTCCTCCAGTACCTTGCCGCCCTCATGGTGGCCCTGGTTCGGTTCCGTCCGATCCCCATGGCGGTGGAGTACGACGACGAGTCGGGGAGCCGGCACCGCCTGGAAGGACGGACCCTTCTCACCGCTGTGACGGTAGGCCCGTCGGTGGGAGGCGGATTCAAGCTCTCCCCCGACGCCAGACCCGATGACGGCCTCCTCGACCTCTTCCAGGTCGAGCGCCTTTCCCCGGGGGAGATCATGGTCCACCTTCCCCGCGTCCTCCGGGGTACGCAGAGGGAGGGCCCCCGGATCCATCTTCGGACCCTCCGGACCGCCGAGATCTCCCGCCTCGACGGGAGCCGATTTTCCTTCGAACTCGATGGTGAGTTGATGGCTGAAGACACTTCGCGTCTCGAGATCGAGCTCCTCCCCGGGGCGCTGACCTTCCTCGATGTCCCCGAGCCCATCCCTTCGATGGGGAACGGTCGATGAGGCGATCCGGAGCAATGACCCTCGCGGGCGCCGGCACGCTTCTCGCCCTCCTCCTCTGGCTCGCACCTCCACTGGCGGCGCAGGACCCCGAGTTGGACCCGGATCCCGCTGCAGCCCTCACCGAGGACGGTCTTCCCCTCGATGCCGTCACGCCCGGGGGTGCCTTTCTCCGCTCTCTCGTGGTTCCCGGATGGGGGCACCTCGCCAGCGACTCCCCCACCCGCGGCGCCTTCTATGTGGCGGCGCAGACCGGGTCGTTCTGGATGATCGTGAAATCCTTTGCACAACGTCGTTCCGCCGAGCGCTTCCGCGAGTCGGCTCGCGAAGTGGTCCAGGCCGAGTTGCGGCTCCAGGGGGTCGAGAGCCCGGACTCCCTCCGGGTCCTCTCGGACCAGGACCCCCGGGTGGCGGACTGGGACGAGTTGAGGGACACCCGGAGCCAGCAGGTGGAGGATTGGGTGACCCTCGGGGTCTTCTTCACCCTCCTCGCCGCCGCCGATGCCTACGTCGCCGCCCACCTCTCTGATTTTCCCGAACCTCTGGCGATCCAGATGACGCCGTGGGAAGGGCGGGGGGTGGAGGTCCGGGTCAGCTATCCACTGGGCCGGCTGGTGGAGCAGGTGGGCGCCCTCACCGTGGGCCGATGACCGGAGGATGGTACCCTATCGTTCCGCGTCCGGAAGGGTGTGGAGCCGTGGAGGCTCTCCCTGGTGAATCTCCACCCAGCTGCAGTGGTGGATCCAGTCTCCCGAGTTGATGTAGAAGCGACCGGGAGAGATCTCCTTGCGCTGCGGATGATGGGTGTGTCCCAGAATGACCAGGTCGAGGTCATCGTCCTCCAGGAGCTGGTCGCGGGCCCATCGTTCGAGGGCGGCCACCCGTTCCCTGGATGGCGGAACCGGGCCGGCTTCCCGGGTCTCGGTCCTGGAGACCCTCCTGGCGATCTTCGCCCCCACATCGGGATGGAGCCAGCGGAAGCCCCAACGCGTGAGCCCTCCCCGGAGCACCATGCGGAGCGCGCGATACCCCAGGTCGCCCCGGCCGAGCCCGTCGCCGTGGGCAACGAGGGTTCGGTGTCCGGCGAGGTCGAGTTCCACCGGATCGCGGTGGAAGTGAACCCCGACCTCCTCCTCGAGGTAACTTCCGCCCCACCAGTCATGGTTTCCGCCCAGGAAGTCGACGCGGAGGCCGGAATCGACCATGGCGGCAAGAATCGCCAGCGTCCGGGTATAACCTCTCGGAATCACCGATCCGTATTCGAACCAGAAGTCGAAGAGATCGCCATTGATCACCAGGTGCCGGGTCCGGTCGGCCGCAGCCTCGAGCCAGCGTCGAAAGCGCCGCTCCTGTTCCAGGTCGATGGCACCCAGGTGGATGTCGCTCACGACGAGCACGGGAAGTGGAGTCATGCGGGCGAAGCTACGACGACGTCCGCACGAGCGGTAGAGGCCATGGGTGGTCCCGCTCCCCGCGATGATTATCTTTCGAACCATCGAGCCTCGGCTCCGCACACCTCGATCCTCCGAGTGGACCTACGTTGACACTGACTTCCTACTCCCATCGATCGGACGCCTCGCCTGTCCGAACCACCCTCTTCGGGCTCTGGATGCTCGCCGTCCTGGCCGGCTGTGGCGGTGCCGCCGCCGCACCCGATCGTCCCGTGGACGCCGGTGAACTCGGTCAGCAGGCCGAACGTGCCTCGGAACTCGACGGCAGCTACCGCCTCGTCTTCACCTGGTCTCTCAACGAGCCGGGCATGCGGGTGAGCGGCCGCGGCGTCGCCCGGATCGAGTCCCCCTATCGCGCCCGACTCGACCTCTTCGCCTCCAATGGCGAACGGATCGTGGCCGCGGCCCTGGTGAACGACGAACTCCGGATCCCCGAAGGGATGCCCAATGTCATCCCCGCAACCCCGCTCCTCTGGGCCTCGCTGGGCGTCTTCCGGCCTGGCCAGGGGATGGCGCCTGCCGGTGCGAGCCTCGAGGGATCCGAGCGGTCCACCATCCGGTACCGGGTGGCGGGAGGGGGAGAGCTGGAAGCTCGACTCCAGAGCCGGAAGCTCACACACATGGAGCTCCGCGACGCCAATGGCGTGCGTCAGGAGATCCGTGTCACCCTGCCTCCCGACGAGCGCTTCCCCCGCGAGGCCCTCTACCGCCACCACGGTGAGGTCCGGGAACTCCGCATGACCCTGGAGGAGATCGAGCATGTGGAAACCTATCCCTCCGACGTCTGGACTCCCGGTGGCTAGGCCGCTGGGGTTCCTTTGGGGCCTCCTCGTGGTGGCCCTGGTCGTGCCGGGGTGCAACTACACCTTCCAGGCGGGCTCGGGCTTTCCACCCCACGTCCGGACCCTGGCCGTGGAGCAGTTCGACAACGAGACCGATCGGTTCGAGGTCTCGCAGGAACTCTACGAGCAGATCCTCGACGAGATTCCCCGTTCCTTCGGCCTCTCCACTGCCGGAGAGGAGCATGCCGACGCCATCATTCGCGGGACCGTCCGACGGTACTCGGTGGATGCGCCTTCGTACCGACCGGGCCAGGGAGGCGCGGCCGAAGTCGTGGAGCGCCAGGTGGTCATCGGGGTCGAGGTGCAGGTGATCGACCGGGTGAACAATATCATCCTCTGGGAGAACACCTCTCTCTCGGAACGGGGAGAGTACCTGGAGGCCTCGGAGCTCGAGGAGAACGGTCGTGAGCTCGCAATCGAGCGGATCGTCCGGGCCATCGTGAACGGCCTCCAATCCAACTGGTGACCGCCGACCCTCCGTCCCCGCCTCCCTGACACCGGCACGCCCTCCCCATGGCATCAAGCGACGCAGACCGCCCCACCCTTCGCCTCGGCACCCGAGGCTCCCTTCTCGCCATGACCCAGAGTGGCTGGGTCGCCGAGCGGATCGAGGGCGCCTCCTCCTTCCGCGTGGAGAGGGTGGAGATCCGGACCACGGGGGACCGCATCCAGGACCGCCCCCTCCACGAGATCGACGGGCGGGGGCTCTTCACCCGGGAGCTCGACCATGCGCTCCTGGATGGAGAGATCGACCTCGCCGTCCACTCCCTGAAGGACCTTCCCACCGTCCTTCCCGAGGGCCTCGCCCTGGCCGCGGTGCCCGAACGGGAGGACGCCCGCGATGTCCTCATCGCTCCCATGGGCACGGGTCACACCCTGGAGGGCCTCCCTCAAGGAGCGAGGGTCGGCACCGGATCCCTCCGTCGCAGGGCCCTGGCCCTCGGGCACCGCCCGGACCTGGAGATCGCTCCCATCCGGGGGAACCTGGACACCCGCGTCGAGAAGGTGGACCGGGGCGAGTACGACGCGATCCTCCTGGCGGCAGCCGGGGTCCGGAGACTGGGCTGGAGCGACCGGATCTCGGAGGCGCTGGACACGGGCAGCTGGCTCCCTGCGCCGGGGCAGGGGGCTCTGGCGGTGGTGGTTCGGGAAGAGGACCTGGACGCCAGTCGCGCCTGGTCCGAGCCCCTCGACGACGCCCCCACGCGCGCCGCGGTGGCCGCCGAGCGGAGCGTGCTCCACACCCTGGAGGCCGGATGCCAGCTCCCGGTGGGCGCCCTGGGCATCCCCTACGGCGGAGGGATGCGGCTCCGGGCCATCGTCGCATCTCCCGATGGCCGACGGGCCGTACGCCACGAAGCCTCCGGTCGGGAGTCGGACGCGGTGGATCTCGGACGGGAGGTGGCCCACCGCCTTCTGGAGTTGGGAGCAGGTCGGATCCTCGGAGGACTCCCCAGGAAGGACGGCCCCTCCCACCCCTCTCCCACCGTCTGAATCCACCCCGGAAGGTTGCGCCCGACATCGGACCAGGACAGAGTCAGGGCGAGCCCTCATCCACCATTGCACCATCCAAAGGGACCGCATGCCTCGCACGGATCGCACCCCGGAGACCCTCCGCCCCCTCCACCTTGAAACCGGCTGGGCCCCCAATGCCGAGGGGTCCTGCCTGATCTCCATGGGGAAGACCCGCGTCCTCTGCACCGCATCGGTGGAAGAGCGGGTCCCGGAATGGCGCGAGGGGCAGGGGGCCGGCTGGGTCACGGGAGAGTACGGGATGCTCCCCCGGTCCACCCATACCCGGAGGGCCCGGGAGCGAAATGGCCTGGGAGGGCGGACCCAGGAGATCCAGAGGCTCATCGGACGCTCCCTGCGGGCGGTGGTGGATCTGGAGGCGCTGGGTCCCCGCACCATCACCCTGGACTGCGATGTCCTGCAGGCCGATGGGGGAACACGGACGGCCTCGGTGACCGGAGCCTGGATTGCCCTCGCGCACGCGACGGAGAGGCTGGTGGAGACGGGGATCCTGGGGGTGGACCCGGTCCTCGAACCCGTCGCGGCCATCAGTGTGGGACTGGTGGACGGAGCGGCGCTCCTGGATCTCGACTACCGGGAGGACCGGGACGCAGACGTGGACATGAACCTGGTCGCCACCGCCGATGGGAGGGTCATCGAGATCCAGGGGACCGCGGAAGGGGATCCCTTTTCCCGAGACGAACTGGACCGCCTGGTGGATCTCGGCCTCGGGGGGATCCGGACCCTCGTGGATCACCAGCTCGCCGCCACAGGTCGCTCGAACGCTCGAGAGGGAGGCTCCCCATGAAGGTGCTCGTCGCCACCCGGAGTCTTCACAAGCTCCGGGAGATCCGGGGAATCCTGCGTCCCCTCGAAGCCATCGATCTGGTGGGTCCGGCGAGTGTGGGCCTGGCCCCCGACCCCGCCGAGGAGGAGATCGAGGTCCATGACACCTTCGAGGCCAATGCCGGGGCGAAGGCTCGCTGGTTCGCCGAACGAAGTGGCCTGCCGACCCTCGCCGACGACTCGGGTCTCGAGGTGGACCTCCTGGGAGGAGAGCCCGGTGTCCGTTCGAAGCGCTTCGCCCCTGACGGTGACACGCTCTCGGGGGAAGACCGGGACCGGGCCAACAACGAGCACCTCCTGGAGCGCCTCGGTGAGGCCCCCCTCTCGGAACGGACCGCCCGCTTCGTCTGCGTCGCCGTCCTGACGGGCCCCGGCATCGGGACTCGTGTGGAACGGGGCGAGGCCGCCGGGCTGATCCTGGGACGGCCCCGGGGGTGGGGCGGCTTCGGATACGACCCTCTCTTCCACGACTCGGAAGCGGGTCGGTCCTTCGCCGAACTCTCCGAGGCCGAGAAGGCCGAACGAGGACATCGGGGGAAAGCGTTTCGGGCGATGATCCCCCACCTGGAGGCCCTCGTGGCGGGGGGCGCCGGATGAGCGGACTCCCCCCCTCGGCCACCCGGCCGGAATCCATCGGTCCCAATGACGACGGAACGGAGCTCGTGATCCGATGGCAGGACGGGCATCGATCCTCTTTCCCACCTCGCCTCCTCCGGATCGCCTGTCCCTGCGCCGGGTGCGTCGACGAGATGACCGGTCGACGGATCCTCGAGCCGGGGTCCGTCCCTCCCGACATCCATCCGCGAACCATCGAGTACGTGGGTCGATACGCGATCCAGTTCGAGTGGAGTGATGGTCATTCCACCGGGATCTTCCCCTTCGAGTACCTCCGTTCGCTCTGTCCCTGCGCGGCGTGTGAGTGATCGGGGTGGACCGAGAACCCTGGGCGAAGGCTCGCCCGCAAGCAGGGGAGCCCACCGGCTTCGCATCCCGGAACTACACATGTCGCCATTGATTCTCTATCTTCTGTGCCGCGCGGGGCGTGGCGCAGCTCGGTAGCGCGCCTGCTTTGGGAGCAGGAGGTCCCCGGTTCGAATCCGGGCGCCCCGACTGAAGGATGCAGTTCAAAACCACCGAGCGTTCACCCACTTCAGCAGAGAGGACTCACCCGTGGATCCATTCCTGATTCTCACCCCGCTCGCCGCCCTCGTGGCACTACTCGCCGCAGGGATCCTCGCTCGGGGGATCCTCGCAGCGGACTCGGGCAATGAACGGATGCAGGAGATCTCAGGTGCCGTGAAGGAAGGCGCCAGCGCATACATGAACCGCCAGTACCGCACCATTTTCTTCGTGGCACTGGTCATCGTGGCCCTCTTCGCCCTGGTGGCCCTTCTCCAGAGTGGAGAGGAGGCGACCATCTGGTGGTGGACCACCATCGGCTTCGCCTTCGGTGCCCTCTTCTCTGCGCTCAGTGGCTATGCAGGGATGAATGTGGCCGTGCGGGCCAATGTCCGGGTGGCCAATGCCGCCAGCGAGGGCCTCAAGGGGGCCCTGAAGATCGCCTTCAATGGAGGGGCGGTGGCGGGGCTCGCGGTGGCGGGACTCGCCCTCCTGGGCGTCGCAGGCTTCTTCTACCTCTTCCACGTGGTCTTCGACCTGCACAACCCGGTGGAGCCCCTGGTGGGCTTTGCCTTCGGTGCGAGCCTCATCAGTCTCTTCGCCCGGGTGGGCGGAGGGATCTACACGAAGGCAGCCGATGTGGGCGCCGACCTGGTGGGGAAGGTGGAGGCGGGGATTCCCGAGGATGATCCGCGAAATCCCGCGGTGATCGCGGACAATGTGGGCGACAATGTGGGGGACTGCGCCGGGATGGGTGCCGACCTCTTCGAGACCTACGCCGTGACGGTCATCGGCGCGGTCTTCCTCGGCTACCTCCTCCCCGATGTCCAGGCCGTCACCGAGCTGGTGACCTACCCCCTCTACCTCGGTGCGGTGGCCATCATCGCCAGCATCATGGGGGTCTACTTCGTGCGGCTGGGAAGCGACGGACGGATCATGCGGGCCCTCTACAAGGGGGTCTTCGCCAGCGCGATCCTGAGCATCATCGGGTTCTTCTTCGTCACCCGCTGGCTCTTCCAGGACTTCGACTTCGCGGCGGTGGGAGGAATGATGCCGTCGGGGCTCACCTGGGTCGACCTCTTCCTCTCGTCCATCGTGGGAATCGTGGTGGTGATCGGCCTCATGTTCATCACCGAGTACTACACGAGCACCAAGTACGGCCCGGTCCGCCGGATCGCCAAGGCCTCGGAAACCGGTGCGGCCACCAATATCATCAGTGGTCTCGCGGTGGGGCTGGAAAGCACCTTCGTCCCGACACTCATCCTCGTCGGGGCCATCTTCATCTCGTATTCCATCGCCGGGCTCTTCGGCATCGGGGTCGCGGCGGTGGCCATGCTGAGCGTTGCCGGAATGATCGTGGCCATGGACACCTACGGACCCATCACCGACAATGCCGGCGGGATCGCGGAGATGAGCGACCTCCCCCCGGAGACGCGCGAGAACACCGACGCCCTGGACGCCGTGGGCAACACCACGAAGGCCACCACGAAGGGATACGCCATCGGCTCGGCGGCCCTCGCCGCCCTGGTGCTCTTCGCCGACTACGTCTTCCGGCTGGACCTGGGAATGGATGCGTTCCGCCTGAACGACCCCATCGTCCTCGTGGGTGTTCTTATCGGGGCGATGCTCCCCTTCCTCTTCTCGGCCTTCCTCATGCAGTCGGTCGGAAAGGCCGCGGGCGCCGTGATCCAGGAGGTCCGACGGCAGTTCCGCGAGCTCCCGGGAATCATGGAGGGCACACAGAAGCCCGAATACGACACCTGCGTGGACATCGTCACCAGGGCCGCCCTTCGGGAGATGGTGCTCCCGGGACTGATTTCGGTCTTCGCACCGCTCCTCGTGGGATTCCTCCTGGGGCCACTCGCCCTGGGCGGACTCCTCATCGGCGTGATCGCCAGCGGTCTCATGGTGGCCCTCATGATGTCCAATGGTGGAGGGGCCTGGGACAACGCGAAGAAGTACATCGAAGATGGGAACCACGGAGGGAAGGGAAGTGACGCCCATGCCGCAGCCGTGGTGGGTGACACCGTCGGCGACCCATACAAGGATACGGCAGGACCCGCGATCAACCCCCTGATCAAGGTGATCAACACCGTCGCCCTCATCTTCGCGGCCCTCATCGCTACCCATGGTGGATGGCTCCTTTTCTAGACGAATGTTGACATGATGGTTCGAGCAGCCTAATCTGCTCGCTGAAGTGAGTCAGGTCGCCGGTCGACTTCAATAACGAGGTTGACGGTTCGGGCGACAGCCCAACGCGGGGGCGTGATCCGCGGAGTGAACGAGTGTCCTCGGGACCGTGAGAGATACGGACGGGGGCCTCGACGCAGCACGGGAGTAGTACAGATGCGTACGACCGGCACGGTGAAGTGGTTCAACGATGCCAAAGGGTTTGGCTTCATCACCCCGGATGGGGGGGAGCGTGACTGCTTTGTGCACCATTCGGCGATCCAGGCCGAAGGCTTCCGCTCGCTCTCCGAGGGCGAGCGTGTGGAGTTCGACCTTGTCCAGGGTGACAAGGGGCCGGCCGCCGAGAACGTCATGAAGCAGGGCTGATCTCGAGCGACCATCCGGGGCGTTCCGCGCCGGACCGCAGGACAAGGGGCGACTTCTTCTTCACGGAGGGGTCGCCCCTTTCTCGTCTCCCCAAGAAGGCCGTTGGAGAAGGGCCGGGACCACCGGACGGGGTCTTGCGAGCCCTGGAAGGAAGCCGTTGACCCCCGGACCGTGCTCCTTTAGCTTGCCCATCTGCCGTTTCCGACGGCACCCGGCGCCCGTAGCTCAGCTGGATAGAGCATCGGCCTTCTAAGCCGACGGTCCCAGGTTCGAATCCTGGCGGGCGCGTAAGGTCTCGAAGATCCGGGAACGGGTCCGACAGGATCTGCCGAGCGAAGCGAAGCTCATCCTGGCGGGCGCGTAAGGTCTCGAAGATTCCGGAACCGGCCCGACAGGATCTGCCGGGTGAAGCGAAGCCGATCCTGGCGGGCGCGTGCTCCAAGTCCCGGGATCGCCGGGTACGAATTGAAGGAAATCGCGGTGCCCTCCGTAGCAGGGGAGAAGGGCACCTCCCGCGAGGTGAGTCATGGGGTTTACCACACCGCCGCCTCTAGTTACTTTAGAAGTCTTGCGGTCTTCTGGAAGCCGTTTTGACCGCACTTCGGCTGACGCCGGAGCACGGTGGGCGTAGCTCAGTCGGTTAGAGCGCCAGGTTGTGGCCCTGGAGGTCGCCGGTTCGATTCCGGTCGCTCACCCTGTAGCTTAGCTGGTCGGGAGATGCGGAAATCGAGAAGTTTCGAAGAAATTTCTCGCCGGGTGTTGACACCGGATCCGCCGCCCGCTAGAATGGTTGTCCGTCGCGGCGAGACGGGCCTGATGGCACGGAACGCCGGACGCCGGAGAGGGCTGGTTTCCTCACCGGAAAGAATACGAGATTTTTGAAAATTCAGGTGTTTGAGAAAGTGAGCGGGCCCACACCGCTTCGGGCACTACGTCCCGGGGCGTTCGACTCTTCGAGAGTCGGTGGGTTCAATACAACGTAGATTCCGAATAACTGATCTACGGATCAGTGTTCAACCAATCAGAGCTGATTAAACACTTTACGGAGAGTTTGATCCTGGCTCAGGACGAACGCTGGCGGCGTGCCTAACACATGCAAGTCGTACGAGGACCAGGGTGCTTGCACCCTGTAGCCGAGTGGCGAACGGGTGAGTAACACGTGACCAATCTGTCTTCGAGTGGGGGATAACCCGGGGAAACCTGGACTAATACCGCGTACAGCTCCAGTGTCGCCTGACACCGGAGTGAAAGGGAGCCTCTGCTTGCAAGCTCTCGCTCGATGGGGAGGTCGCGGCGTATCAGCTAGTTGGTGAGGTAATGGCTCACCAAGGCTATGACGCGTAGCGGGTCTGAGAGGACGACCCGTCACATTGGGACTGAGATACGGCCCAGACTCCTACGGGAGGCAGCAGTGGGGAATATTGCGCAATGGTCGAAAGACTGACGCAGCGACGCC
>SLSF01000328.1 GCA_007130605.1 Gemmatimonadota bacterium
AGTGGGACCGGGGTTGGGCTTCGGTGCCCTCCCAGTCCTTCTCGTTTCGAGTGACGGTTCTGGGTCGAGTGGGAAGGACAGAGGCGTCGGGTTCGCAGGACGAAAATCCGGAAAACGCCGCGCTTTCGAGGGCGTTTTCCGGATTTTCGTCGATATTCGCAGAGGATCCGGGTCGGACGGTGGCGGCAGGCGGGCTCGTTCCGGATTTTCGTCGATATTCGCATAGAATCCGGAATGGGCAGCTTTTTTCGCTGCGTTTTCCGGATTTTCGTCCAGGTCCGCCAGGTCGACCACTCGTCCCCCGTAGAACCTGCTCAGGATCAAGCCCATAGGACCGAGCAACAGGACCCGCAGGTTGCCGAAGGTGCCCATTCTGTCCGTGCGCTGATCAAAGTCATCGGGCAGGGCGTCACCAAACGCCTTGACACCGTCGTTCAGCCACAGGGGCGAAAGTCCCCTCTCCTGCGCAACCTGCAGAATCGCTGAGCGCAACTGAACCAGCGGGGGGTCGGCATACACCACGTCCCCGGCACCGGTGCCCCGATCCACGTGATCGCCGAGAATGAGTGCGGCGCCCCCGGCTATGACAATCTGTGCGTTCTCGGGAAGTAGCTCGCCCAGGCGCCGCAGCGCCTCCAAAAGTTCGCCTCTCGTCATGGCAGGCTATAGGGTTTTACCGATACCTTCGTCAGGGGGCGTGTGCCTCGCAAGACCGCAGAGGTCGCGAACCGGGACTCAGGTCCGGGGGCCTTGAACCATTGTCCGAACAGAGGGTGCATCGGTTCGGACTCGTAGAGCGTGAACGGTCAGCTTGTCCAGCCCAGGCGGGGGTTGAAGCCCTTCGACTCGAGATAGGCGAGCGGGGGCTGGATAAATGGATACCCCTGTGGGAGATAAAGTCCACAACCGTCGCTCGCGAGAAGCGACGGTTCGAGAAGCGACGGTTGTGGAATAAGTGGCCGATACGACGACGCAGAGCGCAAGCGTTGAAGAACGAGGCGTCGAGTGTGGAGAAAAGGTTCCCTTCGCCCTTCCGGTGAGGGCCGGCGAGCCCGAGCAGGCGGCGCGCGGGGCGTTTTCGGACTTTCCTTACATCCGGACCCGCCCTTCCGGAGGGTCCGGCGCTGGCGACCCCGCCACGACCGGGGACTTCGGTGGATCGACCGCATTCCTGAGCTCCCCACCCATACGGAGGAGGAAAAGAGCCCGTAAACGCTACATTACCAGAGGGGCACGGACACACCCCTCCCTTCAGGTTCGGACCCTCAGGGTGAGGATCAACCCCGCCACGAAGAAGATGAGGTTGGGGATCCAGGCGGCC
Source organism: Gemmatimonadota bacterium (assembly GCA_007130605.1). Lineage (GTDB taxonomy): Bacteria > Gemmatimonadota > Gemmatimonadetes > Longimicrobiales > Gaopeijiaceae > SLBA01. The sequence continues at coordinate 1,322 of SLSF01000328.1, forward strand.
AGAAAGGGGTCGAGCGCACCTGCGTATCCGGCCGATCCGAAGACCCGGAAGAGCATGAGGTAGAGGATCGTTGTCCCGAGAGAGACCCCGATGCCGAAGGCCGCCCCTCCCCGCTTCGACGATGTGGCCAGGGGGGCGCCGAAGAGGATGATGATGAGGGTGGCGATGGGGATGGCGATCCGCTGCTCCCGCTTCACAAGGAGGCGATCCGCATCCCCTCCCGACCGAATCACCCGTTCGGCGAGCGCCGACAGCTCCCCCCGGGTCATCTCGTCTTCGTCGAGGACCGTCTGGACCAGTTGGGACGGATCCTCGGCGAGGTCCTCGTAGACCAGCGATTCGAATTGCTGGAGGGTCTCGGTGCCGTCGGCGTGGAGTTCGCGACGCTGGCCGTCGAAGAACTCCCAGTGGCCGTTCCCATCGGGACCCTCTTCCCAGAGTCCCACTTCGGCGATGATGTGGAGTGCGGGATCCCCATTGGGGCCCGGCTCCCGAAATAGGACGACCCCGAGCATCCGTCGGTCCGGCACGTCGAGGCGCCGGGCCATGAGCGATTCACCGGCATCGGTGAGGTATACGAAACTCCCTCTCCAGCTCTGGCGCCGCTCCCGGTCCTCGCGGAGTTCGGCCGAGATCTGGGTCGCCCGCGGCACGACCTCCGAGATGCCGAGTCCCACCACCGTGAAGACGAGACCCAGCACGTAGAGGGGAAGGGTCAGCCGATGAAAGGAGATTCCACCGGCCTTCGACGCCATCACCTCTCGGTGCACCGTCATGGGCTGGAGGGTGAAGACGGTGGCCAGGAGGGCGGCGATGGGGAAGGACCAGAAGACGAACTGCGGATACTGGAAGGCGTAGGATAGGAGCACCTGCCCCAGGGGGAGCCCACGATCCAGGTACCGGTCCAGGTTCTCGGTGGCATCGCCCAGGATGAAGAGAAGGGGCGCACCCAGGACGAAAGCGAGGAAGAGCTTGAGAAAGCTCCGGGCCACCAGGCGATCGAGGATCCGGGTCATCCGGCCTCTCCCGCCGCCACGGGCTCCGCGTCGATGCCCCGCTCACTTCGTCCGAGCCACCGTCGGACCGCCGCACGCATGACTTCGAGGGCACCGGAACGGTTGGTCGCTCCCGCCCGAGCCATTCGTGGGAGGAGGAGGAGTCCCGGGATCAGGAGGAGTACATTCGGCGCCCACATGGCGATGACCGGATCGAGATGCCCTCGGACCGCCAGGCGTTCTCCCCCGATGAGCCCCATCCAGTAGAGGAAGAAGATGAGGACCGAGGTGCCGATCACCATCCCCACCCCTCCCTGGGGGAAGCGGGCGGCGAAGGGGCCGCCCAGGATGATGAAGATGAGGCAGGCGAAGGCGATGGCGTACTTCTTGTGGATCTCGACTCGCCAACGGTAGATGGAGAGGTAGTCCACATTCCACCGACTCTCCTGCATCCTGTGCGAACTGGCGATCTCGCTGATGAGGAAGTCGCCCATCCCCGGCCCTCCCGGACTCGCGACGGGCAGGTCCGCCTCGCCGGGGGTTTCATGGCCCAGGATCGATTCCAGCGCCGCCTCCGACTCCTGCCGGCTGTCGGCGGCGAGACTGTGGAGGTTCCCCAGGGCACGCTCGATCCGTTCTTCGAGCATGGGGATCGTCATTTCCCGGGCCCCTCGGCCCCCTCCCCCCGTTCGTCGCTCCAGTTCGGCGCCCACCCCCCGGAAAGGGACGACCTGGCGACTGAAGTCCATCCGCTGGAAGCCTCCGGGCCGGTCGTCGGTGGTCTCGAACACCGTGCCGTCCTCCAGGATAAGGTAGAGGTCGCGTCCGTCCTCGGTGAAGGCCATCTCGCCGCGCTCCGCCACGATGATCCGGTTGTCGCCCACCCGGGTCATGTCGTAGATGGTGACGTCGTCCATCGTGTTGGTGGCCTGGTCGATGGAATGCGCCTTCAGGAAGTAGCGGGTGTTGTCGCCGGTGTGGACCTCGTTGATCACCTGGTCCCGGAGCTCCAGGGTCGGGCTCGTGCTCCCGATGTCGCTCAGGAGAGAGCTGAGTCGATGGTTCGACTCCGGAAGCACCCGTGCGTTGAAGTAGAACATCATGACGGTGAGCCCCACTCCGATGACCATCAGGGGCACGATGAGCCGGGTCGGGTGCACGCCGCCGGCGGCGATGGCCGTGATCTCGTTCTGCCCCGTCAGATCCGAAAAGGCATAGAGCACCGCCACCAGCACCGCCATGGGGAAGGTGAGGGCGACGATGTGCGGCAGCGAGAGGACCATGAACTCGATCATGACCTCGGCCCCCAGCCCCTTCCCCACCAGCGACTCGAGGCGCGAGGCGACGGCGTTCAGGAAGAGGAGCCCCGTCACCGCGACAAAGGCGAAGAGGAAGGGGCCGATGTGGGCCCGGATCACGTAGCGGGTGAGGATCGTCATTCCGGCGCGGTTCGCTCGTTTTCCGAGAGGCGAGGTCGGGACGGGCACCGAGGGTACGGGGAGGAAGATAGCCCCCCTGTCTTTCAAGCCGAAGTCATACACGGCTTCGGCGGGACGGGTCCTCCCTCTGTTCCCCGAACCCCCGGCCCCGGCATATTCATGGGGACCGTGCGACCCGCGGCCCCGGCACGCCCATGGGGACCGAACGGACCCGAGGAGCCATCGACGTCATGCGACTCTCCAAACCCCTGCGCGCCACCCTGGTGGCGGCGCTCACCCTCCTGGGGTGGGCCGGCGTCGCTGTGGGAGGAGAGGCGGGGGTGGGTGATGTGGGGCCGGAGGGTGTGGCGGCGACGGTGCCGCCGGTGGCCGATACGGTCCCGGTGCGCGCCGACACCCTCCGGGTCCGATCCGACATCCTCCCGATCCGGACCCAGGCCCTCCCGGCCCGATCCGACATCCTCCCGGTCCGCCCCGACCCCCTGGCGACGGGGGCCCGCTCCCCCTTCGAGGACCTCTCGGTCCGACTCCGGGGCCTCGGGGAGTTCGGAGGGGACTGGAGCCGCTTTCGTCCCTGCGACGCCGCCACCCAGCTCACCTGCGAGCCCGGGCTCATCCCCCGCCTCCAGCCCGACTTCCAGTTCAGTCTCGAGGTCGCCGGCACCATCGCCGACCGCATCGTCCTCGACGTGGACTACGACCAGACCCGCGAGTTCGGTGGCGCCAATCGCTTCCAGATCCACTACGAGGGACGCGATGACGAGATCCTCCGGCGGGTCGAGGTGGGGGATGTCACCTTCGCCCTCCCCGACACCCGCTTCCTCACCCGGGGCGTGCCAGCCGGCAACTTCGGGGTCCTGGCGCGAGGCGAGGCCGGCGGTCTCTCCTTCCAGTCGGTGGTGGCGCAGCAGCAGGGCAGCCGCCAGACCCGCGAGTACCGGCTGGGCCGGGCCGACCAGGGCGTGATCCGCGAGGACACCCTGGTAGTGGACGACGCCGAGTACGTCCGGGGGCAGTTCTTCTTCCTGGTGGATCCGGAAGAGATCCGGGCCTTCCCCCACCTGGACATCCTCGGTCTTCGTCCCGACGACGCCCCCGGGGCCCTCGCCCCGGGCCCCGAGCCGGTACAGCTCTGGCGGATGGAACGGGAGCCCATCGAGCGGCAGCAGGTGCAGGGCTACATCCGGGCCGACGCCGAACTCGTGGGCGAGGGGGGCGAGATCCAGCGAGAATCGGGGTGGTTCCGACACCTCAGGCCCGACACCGACTACTACATCCACCCCTCGGGACTCTGGATCGCCCTTCGGGTGCCCCTGGGCCAGAACGAGGCCCTCGCCGTCACCTACCGGACCCGCACCGGAGTCGAGGTGGGTGACTACAACCCCGAGCGGATCCAGAACGAGGGTGGGGTCCCCGGCCTCCGTCTCCTCCGTCCCACCGAGTCCCGCCATCAGCCGGGTCGACCGGCCTGGCCCTACGAGATGCGCCAGGTCTACCGCCTCTCGGGCTCCGACGAGGTGGAGCTCGAGACCGTCGAGGTCGGGGTCTCCCTGGGCGAGGAGAGTGGCGGACGGACCTTCGTGAGCCGCCCGGGATCGGGGCGCCTCTCCCTTCTCCGGCTCTTCGGGCTCGACGAGGCCTCCCCTTTCGAGCGGGTGGACCGTAGCGCCCTCTTCCAGCCCGGCACCGAAACCTTCGGTGAGACCGGGCTCTCGGGGACCTACCTCATCTTCCCGACCCTCCGTCCCTTCCTGGAGCCCCCGCCCCTCCCCTCGGTGGGACTGGGCTCCGAGGCTGCCCGCGACCTCCTGGGCAATGACGCCAACCGCCGGATCTATGAGGCCGAGGATCCCTTCGAGCGTCGTTCCGGTGGGCTCTATCGGCTCAACATCGAGCTCCGCACCCGGAGCACCGGGGTCGCCTCCACCTTCTCACTCGGCGCCTTCGGGATCCGGGAGGGGAGCGAGCGGATCTTCCTGGGGGACCGGATGCTCCGCCCCGGCATCGATTACCTCCTCGATGTGGAAGCCGGGGTCGTGACCCTCCTGCAGCCCGAATTCCTCCTGGCACGCGCCTCGTCGGACCGCCTCCAGATCAGCTGGGAGCAGGTGAGCCTCTTCCGCCCCCGTCCCACCACCCTGGTGGGCGGGAGCGCGGAGCTCCCACTCGGCGACGCCGGGTCCGTCAATGTCCTGGGCCTCTACCAGGCGGAGCGCGAGATCCTGAATCGACCCCGCTTCGGTGCCGAGCCCGGTGCAGCCGGCATGATCGGGATCGGCTCGAACCTGGAGTGGGCGCTTCCCGGTCTGGGGGAGGCCCTGAACCGCCTCCTCATGAATGGCTCCGGTGAGGCCGAGGAGGCCCGGATCCGCCTCGATGGCGAGCTGGCGATCTCCCTTCCGAACCCCAATGTCTCGGGCGACGCCTACCTGGACGACTTCGACGCCGCCGACGAGCGCACCGTTTCCCTCCTCTCCACCGCGTGGCACCTGGGGAGCCGGCCCGAGTTCCGAGAGGGCGCCCGGGATGTCCTCCCCGAACAGCTCGATGTGGCGAGCGCGGCCCAGCTCGTCTGGCAGCACTCCTGGATCGAGACGGGACCCACCGGCGACTCGGTGGGGGTCTTCGAGGGCCTTTTCCCCCGTTCCGACATCGACGAGCAGATCAGCATTGCCGGTAGCCAGACCCGGGAGCCCGGGCTTCTCCTCACCTTCGGAGACACCCCCGGCCAGTCTCTCGGGGAGGCCCATTGGCGCTCGGTCACCACCCTCCTCTCCTCCACCGGCGCCGACCTCACCCAGACCGAGTACCTCGATTTCTATGTCGCCGACGGGGACTCGCTCACCCTCGTCTTCGACCTGGGGCTCGTGAGCGAGGACGCCTACTTCATCGACGCCGAGGGACGGACGGCGGGAATCCACCCCGAGACGGGACGGCCCTGGGGGCAGCGGACCCTGGACCAGGAGGCGGACCCCCTGCGGGGAGAGATCTGGAACCGGGAGCTGGACCGGCGGGGGATGTGGCCGGAGACGTGTATGGGAGAACCCGGGCGCATCTATCCCCGGGCGGATCCGGTGGCCAACTGCCTTCGGGGGAATGGCCGGCGGGACACCGAGGACCTGAATGGGAACGGGGTCCTCGACACCGAGGAACGGTACGCCCGCTACGTGGTGACCCTCGACGGGGATTCCCCCTACCTGGTCCGCGACCGGAACCAGACCGGCACCCGTTTCCGCCTCTACCGGGTGCCTCTGCGGGGACCCCTCACCACCTATCCGTCGGGCCCCCTGACCCAGGCGGACTGGCGCTCGGTCCAGTTCCTCCGGATGACGGTGGCGGGGGAGCGAACCGGGGCGCTGACCCTGGCCCGGATGCGGCTGGTGGGATCCCGGTGGGTGAAGCGGAGTGTGGAGGGGACCTTGAGGGGGATCGGGGGCGACACCCTGGCGCTGGCGGGAAGCTTCGAGGTCACCCCGGTGGGGGTCCTGACCGAGGGGGCCGCGTACCAGGCCCCTCCCGGCGTGCTGGAGCGGCTGGACGATCCGGCGTCGGCGGTGGGAGGGCGGGGGGTCGAGTTCTCGGAGCGGTCGCTGGCGCTTCGCTTCGACGACATCCTCCCGGGGGATCGCGTGGAGGTCTTTTCCCGCTTCCTCCAGCGCCCGAGGGACTTTCTCGCCTACCGGGAGTTGCGCCTCTGGACGGCCACCCGCCGGGGGATGTGGTCGGCCGCCGATGCCCCGGAGTTCTTCCTGAAGGTGGGGAGCGATCCCGACAACTTCTACCTATGGCGCGGGTCGCTGGCACCGGAGCGCGATCCGTCGGGTGTGACCCCCGAGGACTGGATCCCCGAGGCGGTCATCGACTTCGAGACCTGGATCACACTTCGGCGGCGGGCCGAGGAGCGGCTCATCCGCGAAGGCCCCGCGGCCGGCGACGGACCCATCATCGAGTGGAATGCCGACTCCACCCACGCCGTCGTCCTCCGTGACCGGGCCCGTGCTCCCAACCTTGCCGCCGTGCGCGAGATCTCGCTGGGGGTCTGGAACCGCTCCGGCGCCCCCGTCGACGGTGAGGTCTGGGTCAACGAACTGCGCCTGGGGGGCGGAGTGCGCACGGCGGGAAGTGCCCGCTTCATGACCCTGGAACTCGACGGGGGGGACCTCCTGCAGGCCCGGATCGGCTACGAGGGGACCTCCCCCTGGTTCCGGAGCATGGAGACCCGCCCCGACTACCACGAGGAGAACGCCCTGAACATGTCGGGCGCCGTGCAGCTCGGAGGGGTGCTCCCCGAGGAATGGGCCGTCGACCTTCCCCTCTCGGTCTCCCATCACCGATCGGGAACCGACCCCCTCTTCCTGCAGGGGACCGACCTCCAGGCCGGGGAGCTCCTGAATCTCCGGACGGCGTCGCTGCGGGACACCCGGGCCGCCCTCACCCTCCGCTCCGACGCCACCACCGGACTCTCTCCCCTGGACCACGCCCTGGCGGGGCTGGAGTTCCGGATGGCGTTGGAGCGCACCGAGGGTCGCACCCTCACCACCGAGTCCACCGCCACGGGGGTGGAGACCGGTCTCGCCTTCCAGCTCCAGCCGGCGTCCCGCACCACCGACGTGGTGCCCGGCTTTCTCGAACCCCTGGTACGGATCCTCCTTCCTCCGGGAATGGCGAGGCGGTTGAACGAGGCCGAGTTCCAGTGGACCCCCGAGGAGGTGACGGTGGGGAGCAATCTGCGGCGGCGGGCCTTCCGCATCACCCGCTACGACCAGATCATCGAGCAGGAAGTCTTCGATCCCGGGACCGTCGAGAGCGCCCCCGAGTCGTGGCTCGAATCCCGGGTGCGCCTGGCCTTCCGGCCCGGGGGTACCGTCACCGCCGGGGTGGAGCTCGACTCCCAGCGGGACCTCCTGGACCCCGGGATCGGGGTTCTCGATCCCCGGGTGCGGCCCCTGGTGGAGGCGGATCGCCGCCAGTTGATGGGGATCGGGCTCGGGTGGGAGACCCGACGGAGCCTCCTCCTGCGCGCCGGGGCGCGACCGGAACTCGTGACCGGCGTCCGAGGCGACCTGAGTGCCCTCAACCGCTTCTCCACCGATCGCAATGCCCGACTGGTCCGACTGGCGCCGGGAGACACCCTCATCACCGATGGGCCCGGTGGGGGCTCCATTCCCGGGATTCCCACTCCCATCGACCCCGACGAGCCCTTCGAGGGCTCGGTCCTCCTCCGGAATGTCCGGGTGGAGCGCGACCTCAGGGGGGGACTCACCATCGATCCGGGGCAGGCGCTCCCGGGGGCGGCGGAGAGCCCGGTCTTCTCACGCCTCAGTCCGGTGAATGTGACCCTGCAGAGCGGGCTCATCTCGGGGTTCTTCCGCGAAGATGTGGATCCCGGGATGGGGCTCCAGACCGGCTTCGTGCAGAGTGGCGGGTTCCGGGTCCTGGACGGGGTGAGGGCATCGACGCTGGTGGATCGGAGGGCGCTCGGGGTGGGGACCGGGATCCGCCTTCCCTCGGCCTTCTTCGTGAACCTGAATCTTCAGAACACGCGGCTTCGCGCCCTGGACCAGCGCTCCGCCCGCGAGGCCCGGACCCGGAGCTGGCCCGACCTCCGTCTGGGGACGTCGGCGGCACCGATCCCCGAGGGACTCCGGGGGCGGATCTCCCGAATCGCCTTCACCTCGGGGGTGCAGCGGGTGCGGGAGTCGGTGCACTTCGGCGAAGGGCTCCAGGAGCGGACGCGGGTGGACCTGCGGGTACCCTCGGAGATCACGGTGGAGCTCGTGGGGGGATTCACCACCCGCCTGAGGAGCACGGTGGTGGTGGGCGACGGTCGCGATCCCACCGGGACGACGGAGCGCTTCAACCAGGACCACGGGATCTCGCTGGAGACCCGGTTCCGCCCTTCCGGGGGTCTCGAGACCCGCCTCGACGAGCCCTTCCGCCTGGCCTTCATCGCCCAGTACACGGCACAGGACGAGTGCCGGATCCCCTCGGGACGGGACGAATGCGTGCCCTTCATCGACCAGGTGAACCGGAGTCTGGGCCTCACCCTCGATACCGTCGTCTCGGGCTTCGAGGTGGGAGGGCAGGCGTCGCTGGTGGATCGGCGCACCTTCACCGGATTCGAGAGCGGGTTCACCCAGCTCCAGGTGGGCATCTGGGGACGGATGGAGTTCACCGCGGGATCGATGGATCCCTTCACACCGGCGGATCCGGCGCCCTTCGGGGGATAGAGGAACCCCTTCCGCTTCCCCGGTTTCCCTGGGCGGGTCGCGTGGCACTCCCATGCTGCCGTGGCCTTCCGAAGATTCCCTTTCAGCCATGGAGGCGCCCCGGCCCCGGCGAGATCGTGGGGCATGACCGACGACGAACGCCGTGCCGCCCTCTGGGCCGGAGCCCTCCTTCTCCTGGCCTCCCTCGTCCGCCTGGGATGGGAGGTGCGCCCGGTTCCACCCCTCCTCCCCGCCGACACCACGGCGTACGCCGAACTCATCGACGAGACCCGGGCCGCCGTCGACGACGAGGAGCGGCGTCGCACGCCCCTGGGCCCGGGGGAGCGCATCGACCCGAACCGGGGTTCCGAGGTGGAGATCGCCCGGCTCCCGGGGATCGGGCCGGCGCTGGCGGGGCGGATCGTCGAGGCGAGGGCCGAGGCTCCCTTCCAGCGCCCGGAAGACCTCCTCGAAGTGCCGGGTGTCGGTCCCTCGACCCTCGAGGCGATCCGGCTGCTCCTCGACTTCGACGACCCGCCACCCCCGGTGCGGAGTGCGGGGTTCCGCGGGGATCCGGACCGGATCGATGTGAACCGGGCCAGTGCTGCGGAACTGGAGGATCTGCCCGGGATCGGACCTGCCCTCGCGGCCCGCATCGTCGAGGATCGCGGTCGGGAGGGGCCCTTCCGGATGCCCGAGGACCTGCTCCGGGTGAGTGGGATCGGGCCCTCGACCCTGGAGCGGCTCCGGGACCATCTCGACTTCGGATGGTGACAACCGTATGAACGGCGCTGCTTGACCCCGCACGACCCCGCCACCTACCTTGCCCTGAGAACGGATGTTTGCTTCCGTTCCCCTCAGCGTTCTCACGGCACCCTCCGGACCAGGATTCGACCTCTCTCCATGAGCACACGGCTTGCCCAGGACCGCCTCGGAGATCTCCTGCTCCGCGAAGGCCTCATCACGCAGGAGCAGTTGCAGCGTGCGCTGTCGGAGGCCGGAAGCTCCGGGACCCGCCTGGGCTCCGCCCTCGTCCGGCTCGACTTCCTGGAGGAAGAGGACCTGATCCGGATGCTGGCCCGCTACTACCGGGTGCCGGCAGTGGATCTCAACCGGGTGGAGGTGGACCCGAAGATCATCCGTCTCGTGCCTTCCGAGGTGGCGCTCAAGCACCTCGTCCTTCCCCTGCGCAGGGTGGGGCGCACCCTGACGGTGGCCATGGTGAATCCCACCGACCTGGGGGCCATCGACGACCTCAAGTTCGTCACCCGCTTCGAGATCGATCCGGTGGTGGTGGGCGAGGTCACCCTGCGGAAGCACCTGGACCAGTACTACGACGGGTCCGAGGATCGGATGGCCGAGATCCTCTCCGACCTCATCGACGAAGCGGATGTGGAGTACGTCGAGGACGAAGAGGAGGAGGTCTCCGTCGCGGCGCTCCGTGAGCAGGTGGACGCGGCGCCGGTGGTCCGTTTCATCAACGGGCTCCTCACCGACGCGGTGAACAAGGGGGTCTCCGACATCCACATCGAGCCCTTCGAGAAGGAGATCCGGGTCCGGTACCGCATCGATGGTGCGCTCCAGGAGATCATGAAGCCCCCGTACAAGATGAAGGCGGCACTGACCTCCCGGATCAAGATCCTGGCGGACCTGAACATCGCCGAGCGCCGGGTGCCCCAGGATGGGCGGATCAAGCTCCGGATGCGGAAGAAGGTCGTGGACTTCCGGGTCTCGACCCTCCCGGTGATCTTCGGCGAGAAGATCGTGCTTCGGATCCTCGACAAGGGGAACCTGACCTTCGATCTCACCAAGTTCGGCTTCGAGCCCAAGGCCGAGAAGGACTTCATGCACGCCATCGCGCAGCCGTACGGGATGGTGCTGGTGACGGGGCCCACGGGGTCCGGAAAGACGACAACCCTCTACTCGGCACTCTCGAAGATCAATACCGAAGAGGTGAACATCATGACGGCCGAGGATCCGGTGGAGTACAACCTCCACGGGATCAACCAGGTCCTGGTGCGCACCGAGATCGGCATGTCCTTCGCCAATGCGCTCCGTGCGTTCCTCCGGCAGGACCCCAACATCATCATGGTGGGAGAGGTCCGGGACCTGGAGACCGGAGGGATCTCCATCAAGGCGGCCCTCACCGGTCACCTGGTGCTCTCGACCCTCCACACCAATGACGCGCCGTCGACGGTGACCCGGCTCATCGACATGGGCCTCGAACCCTTCAATGTAGCGTCGGCGCTCAGCCTGGTGACGGCCCAGCGGCTCGTGCGCCGCATCTGTACCGATTGCAAGGTGGAGACGGAGTACCCGAAGCCCTGGCTCGACGCGGCCCGCATCCCCGAGGAGTTCGTGAAGCGGACCACCTTCTACAAGGGCGAGGGGTGTGATCGGTGCAATGGTTCGGGCTACCGGGGTCGCCAGGGCCTCTACGAGGTCATGGCCATCGGCTCTCGCATTCGGAAAATGATCATGCAGGAAGCGGGAACCGATGAACTTCGCGAGGCCGCCATTGAAGAGGGGATGCTCACTCTGAGAATGGACGGACTCAAGAAGGTACAGCGTGGAATCACGACGTTGGAGGAGGTGGTGAAGGAGACCGCGGAGGTTGCATGATTCCTGCAGCCCCATGACCCCGATCGGACGATCATGACCCGCCACAGGAGCGATGATGGCCAGCGCTGAACCCTCCCAGGGCCCGAAGGACGAGATCAGTATCCGGGGCCTCCTCGAAGAAATGATCCGGAAAGGTGCCTCCGACCTCCACCTCACCGTCGGCGAGAAGCCGAAGATCCGGGTGGACGGGCTCCTGCGAGACACCGAGGGTGGTCGGGTCCTGACGCCCAAGGACACCCTGACCCTCGCCTACTCCATCCTGACCGAGCAGCAGAAGAAGCGCTTCGAGACCGATGACGAGCTCGACTTCTCCTTCGGGATCCAGAACCTCTCCCGCTTTCGGGGCAACTGCTTCAAGCAGCGGGGGTGCATCGGGATGGCGCTCCGGCAGATCCCCTACGAGATCCATGGTCTCGATGCGTTGGGACTTCCCCCGGTGCTCAAGAAGCTGGCGGAGCGGCCCCGGGGGCTGATCCTGGTCACCGGGCCCACCGGTTCGGGAAAGTCCACGACCCTCGCGGCCATGGTGGACAAGATCAACCAGGAGCGGCGCGGGCACATCCTCACGGTTGAGGACCCCATCGAGTTCCTGCACCACCACAAGGGGTGCACGGTGAACCAGCGGGAGGTGGGGACCGACACGCAGAGCTTTGCCCGGGCGCTCAAGTATGCCCTCCGCCAGGACCCCGACGTGATCCTGGTGGGTGAGATGCGGGACCTGGAGACCATGGGGGCGGCGCTCACCATCGCCGAGACCGGCCACCTGGTGCTGGCGACCCTCCACACCAATTCGGCGGCCGAGTCCATCAACCGGATCATCGACGCCTTCCCCGCGCACCAGCAGTCGCAGATCCGTGCGCAGCTCGCCTTCGTGCTCGAGGGGGTCGTCACCCAGACGCTGCTTCCGAAGGCACGGGGAACCGGGCGCATCGTGGCCTCCGAGGTCATGCTCTGCACCTCGGCGATCCGGGCCCTCATCCGTGACGACAAGATCCACCAGATCTACTCGCTCCTGCAGGCCGGAAAGAAGCATGGCATGCAGACCATGAACGATTCGCTCCAGCAGCTCGTGATGCAGCGCGAAATTCGAATGGAGGAGGCCATCCGGGTCTCGCAGGATCCGAAGGAGCTCCTGCGCGCCCTTGGAGAACCCGTGCCCGAATGACCGGAGCCGGTGGCGCCCCGCCATGATGGGGTGCCGGAGTCGACGATGTGGCGACCGGCCGGCCCCCCGGCCCGGACCCGGACGCCCGATACACCCTCGATGGGACCGAAGCCATGCCGAAGTTCACCTACAGTGCCCGCCCCGCCACCGGTGGAGACATTCGTACCGGCGAAGTCGATCTGAAGTCAAAAGAGGAGGTGATGGCGCACCTCCGGAAGCAGAAGCTCATTCCGGTGACGGTGCGGGAGAAGCCCAAGGAGTTCTCCCTTTCCCTCGGCGGAGGGATCAAGACCCGAGACATCGTGATCTTCACCCGGCAGTTCGCCACCATGATCAATGCGGGGCTGCCGCTCGTGCAGAGCCTGGACATTCTCGCCGAGCAGACCGAGAACGAGCGATTCCAGAAGGTGATCCGCGACGTCCTCTACGACGTGGAGTCGGGAAACACCCTGGCCGATGCCATGGCGAAGCATCCGAAGGTCTTCAACAAGCTCTTTGTCAGCATGGTCTCTGCAGGTGAGGCCGGCGGTATCCTCGACACGATCCTCCTGCGCCTGGCCACCTTCCTGGAAAAGGCCGATGCCCTCGCCCGGAAAGTGAAGGGCGCCATGGTCTATCCGGGGGTGGTCTTCACGGTGGCGGCGGGTGCGGTGGCGATCCTCCTGATCTTCGTCATTCCCACCTTCCAGGACATGTTCTCGGCGGCCGGGGTGGCGCTCCCCCTTCCGACCCAGATCGTCATTGCCATGTCGGCGTTCCTGCAGGCGTACTGGTGGGCGATCCTGATTGCGGCCATCGCCGCCTTCTTCGCTTTTCGAGCCTACTACAAGACGGAACAGGGCGAGCTGGTGGTGGACCGGTTGCTTCTGAACATTCCGATCCTGGGTGACCTGCAGCGGAAAGCCGCGGTGGCCCGCTTCACCCGGACGCTGGGGACGCTGGTCTCCTCGGGTGTGGCGATCCTCGAGGGCCTCGAGATCACGGCGAAGACGGCGGGGAACCGGGTCATTCAGGACGCGGTCATGCAGTCCCGCGCCTCCATCGCGGGTGGAGACACGATTTCCGGCCCGCTCAAGCAGTCGGGGGCCTTTCCTCCCATGGTGGTGCAGATGATCAATGTCGGTGAGCAGACGGGAGGCCTCGACGAGATGCTCTCGAAGATCGCCGACTTCTACGACGACGAGGTGGACAACGCAGTGAGTGCGCTCCTCTCGGTGATGGAGCCCATCATGATCGTGGTGCTCGGGGTCGTGGTCGGAGGGATGATCGTGGCGATGTATCTGCCGATCTTCGACATGGTGGGGACGGTCTGACGAGACCGGACTACTCGTAGCCACCGCCGGGTCGAGGCCCCGTCAAGGGGGTCGCTCGCCTTTGCGGGAGCGGGTTGGATTCGGGTCTCGCTATGCTTCGGGTCGCGTCCGGGTTCTGGCTTCCGCCGGCTTTGTGGGCTGCGCCCCGATCTTGAAGACCGCGCGTTCCGGAGCCTTCATCCCGGTTGAGCGTGGAGGAACCATGAAGATCAATTCGTCCGGAATTCAGTTCGCCC
>SLSF01000184.1 GCA_007130605.1 Gemmatimonadota bacterium
GCACATACGCGCCCTTCGCCTCGAGCACCTCCATGATGCCATTTCCCGTCCGCACCGGGATGATGGCGACGGCGCCGAAGCCGTGCTCGAAGGCGAATCGCACCGATTCGAGGCACCAGTGGTGGTTCTCGGCGGGGTCGGTCAGGTAGGGCGGATTCAGGAGGACGAAGGCCCGCAGATCGATCCCCCGCTCCCGAAAGCGGCGCGCCGTGGCGGCGATCTCGTCAAGGGTCACCCGCTTGTTCAGCCGCGGGAGCACCTCGGGGTGCACCGACTCGACCCCGAGGGCGATCTCGAGGGTGCCCGCGATCCGCTCCTGGAAGTCGAAGATCCGGTCGCCCGAGATCCGCGGATGGTTCTCCACGATCACCCGCTCGAAGCCTCCCAGGAGCCCGGCGATCTCGGCGTATTCCTCCGGCCGGATGGCCTGCGGGTCGAAAAAATTCCCATTGTTGTAGAGCTTCACCACATCGGCTTCGGGGAGGCGCTCCAGCGCCCATCGGATCTGTGCGGGGATCGCCCCCTCGGGGGTGGGCTCGTCGAGGGTGTGGCGCCAGAGATCGCACATGACGCACCGGAAGGGGCACTCCCGGTTGGTGAGAAAGATCGTGTTCACCCGCCGGATGCGGCCATCGGCCCCCGGCTCCTCCTCGTGGAGGTGGTGGTAGGGCCGGAAGGGGTCGAGATGCTCCTTACGGGGACGATGGGCCAGGATCCGCGCGTCGTCGACCCCCGCCGCCACCTCCCGGATCTCTTCCCTCACGCTCGATAGAGCGACTGGAAGTACTGTCGATAGACGGACTCGTCGTCGGCGAAGACGGTCCGGAAGTGGTCCTCGCTCACCGTGCCCTCCTGCATCCGGCGCTTCGGATTCACCGGCATCTCGAGTCCGGTGATGGCCTTAACCCCGCGGCGGACCACCTCGCCCTTGAGGCGGTAGAGCCGGTCGTGGTCCCAATCGGTGAGTTCGATGAAGGGGATCCCCTCCGAGACCTGGATCACATCGGGGTGGCTGTACGGGCTGAAGGTCATGAAGCCGAAGCGGCGGGCAGTGGCCCAGGTCCGCACCGAGCCCCGGCTGTGGCCCCCGGAGTAGGTGAGGGAGTGCTTGATCCGGTCGACGCCCCAGCCCTCGTGGTAGAGGAGTGGGTTGCTCAGCACACTCACGATGGTGAGTTCGGGGTTCTCCTCGATGGGGTACGACTTGAGGTTCTCGTCACCTCCATCGCCGTCGGCCAGGTAGCGCCACTCGGGGTAGCGCGCCCGGATGAGCCGACAGAGGGCGAGGGTCGCCGTCGCCGCCTCCACGTCGCGCTGCTTGTAGTCCTCGATCACCTCAATCGTCTCCCGGTAGTCCAGTTCCTCCGGGGTCGCCTCCACCACCTCGTGGAAGAGCGAGAGGTCCATGGTGTCGAGGAAGTCCCGGGCCTGCCGGACATCCTTCCCCCCCTCCCCTACCGAGAGGGTAAAGGCCTTGAGCCGCGCCGGATTCATCCCCATGTCGAGCATGGCGTGGTAGAGGACGAGAAAGACTGAGCCGCTGTCGATGCCCCCGGAGAAGAGGACCCCGATGGGCTCCTCCTCGGGAAGCTCGGCCAGCCACTTCCGGCACTCGTTCGCCATGGCCCCCACATAGGCCCGTCCGATTTCCTCCAGGTCGGCAGGGAGGGACTCCCGTTCGGGCACCAGGTAGCGGGTGTATTCGGGGTTCGGATCCGGGCATCCCACCACCTGCAGCCGCACCACGTGATGCGCCGGCACCATGCGGGTGTAGGCCGGATTGAACTGGTGGTGCAGCTCCCTCTCCTTCAGGAACTCGTGGATCTCGTCGATCCGCTCGGCCACCACCAGGAGGGGGCCCTCCACCTGCTTGGCCATGAAGTAGCGCATGGGCCGGCCGATGGAGCGGGCCATGGTCACCTCGGCCCCCTCTTTCGAGACGATGGCGAAGGAGCCCTCGATGCCCCGTACCCGCTCCGGGTCGCCGGAGCGGACCGCCGCCTCGGCCTCTTCCGGGGTCATGTTGAGGATCGTGTTCGCGTCGGGATCGAGAAGATTCACGAAGTCGTGGAGCTGCTTGTAGACGATGGCCATCGGTTCCACTCGGGTTCGAAGATTCCAGGTCGAGCATTCGAGGAGGTCATGGCGAGATACCCACCGGGCCCGGGGGCGATCCCGCAAAGGTTGGGCTCCCCACGTCCCGGACCGCCAATTCTCTCGTGTACCGCGAATCGTGGGTCCCATCGGTGGGGAGCGTCAAGGTCGTAGCACGCACCGACTTGCCCCGCCATCCTCCCGGGTCTACTCTCACGGCCATGAAACATCTGGTCTTCGGCGGTATCTGGCTCGGGTTCTACCTGGCGATCGTGCTCGCCCCCGTGGCGGCACTCCTTCTGGTGCCCACCCCGCAGGGGGGCGGGTTCTGGTGGGATGTGAGCATGGGACTGGGCTTCGCGGCGCTCACCATGATGGCGGTCCAGTTCGTCCTGACGGCACGATTCAAGCGGGCCACCGCACCTTTCGGTGTGGATGTGATCTACGCCTTCCACCGGTACCTGGCGTATGCCCTCCTGGTGATCGTTCTGATCCACCCCCTGATCCTCATCCTCCGGGACCCGTCGCTCCTGCCCGCCATCACGGCGCCCTGGACCGTCTCGTTCGAGATCTCCGCCGGCACCGTGTCCCTCGCCCTCCTCCTGGTTCTGGTGGCGGCCTCGGCCTTCCGGAAGCAGCTCCGAATCCCCTACGGCACGTGGCGATTCACCCACCTCATCCTGAGCCTGGGAGCGGTGGCCTTCGCCTTCATGCACATGTTCGGGATCTCGTACTATACCGACCCCCCCCTCATCCGGGGGCTCTGGTGGCTCATCGGGATCTCGATCCTCGCCATCGTCGTCTTCGTCCGGTTCCTCCGGCCCCTGGCCATGCACCGCAAGCCGTACCAGGTCACCGAGGTCCGACCGGAGCGGGCCGACTCGTGGACCGTGGTGGTGGATCCCGAGGGTCATGACGGCTTCGACTTCGAGCCGGGGCAGTTCGCCTGGCTCTCGGTGGACCGCTCCCCTCTCCTCATGTCGGAGCACCCCTTCTCCATCGCCTCGGCCCCCGGACAGGGGGGTCGGGTCGAGTTCGTCATCAAGGAACTGGGCGACTTCACCAATACCATCGGGCAGGTCGAGCCGGGCACCCGGGCCTATGTGGACGGCCCGTACGGTTCCTTCTCGGTGGATCGCCATCCGGAGGCTCCGGGGTACGGCTTCATGGCCGGGGGCATCGGGATCGCACCCCTCATCAGCATGATCCGGACCCTCGACGAGCGGGGGGACCGCCGCCCTCTGGTCCTCTTCACCGGACACAGCACCTGGGACCGGGTCCCCCTCCGCGAGGAACTGGACGAACTCGAGGAACGGATGAACCTGAAAGTGGTCCACGTCCTCGAGAAACCTCCGGAGGACTGGGAGGGTGAGTCGGGGTGGATCACCCGCGAGATGCTCGACCGACACCTGCCCGAGGGCCGCCGCGAGTTCCACTACTTCATCTGCGGTCCCATCCCGATGATCCGTGCCATGGAGGAGTTCCTGGGCGAACTCGGCGTGCGTGGAACCAACATCCACACCGAACTCTTCGACATGGTATGACCGGGAGGGTATCGAAATGACACGCGAAGGTGCAGCCGCAGCCACCGCAGTGAACTCGGGGATCCTCATCTTCTTCGCCGTGGTCCTCTTCGCGCTCCTGAACGACTCCGGTCCGGGCGCGCTCCCGGACCTGCCCCCCATGGTGGCCGCCGAGCTCGAAGAGGATCCCGACGAGGAACGAGATCCGCTGGTCCGGATGGGATGGGGCGTCTACAACCAGGAGCGGTGCTCGGCGTGCCACTCCATCGCCGGCCAGGGGAGCCCCCGCTATCCGCTGGACGGGGTGGGTGACCGGCTGGGCCCCGATGAACTCCGTCTCTGGGTCGTCGCACCTCAGGAGATCCAGCCCGGGGTCCGGAAGCGCCCCTACGACCACCTCTCCGACGACGACCTCGAGGCTCTGGTCCACTTCCTGGGACTGCTCTCGGAGCCGTGACGCTCACCCCGAACACTGTTCCCGAAGGGCCCGGAGTGTTACTTCATTGCCGTCGATCACGGCAGCGAGCCCGCGTCCGCCATGAGGACGCGCAGAACGGACCCTTCATTCGGGAGGCAGGGTGA
>SLSF01000181.1 GCA_007130605.1 Gemmatimonadota bacterium
CCCGTCCACTGCTCCCGCCCCATCCACCCCCCCCGCCCCCGGCAGCCGCGGGCGGGTCGCCCTCCTGGAGGGGTGTGTCCAGAAAGGCCTCTTCGACCATGTGAACCGCGCGACCCGCCATGTCCTCCGGGTGCAGGGATGGGAGGTGGTGGAAGTCCAGGGGCAGGGGTGCTGCGGCGCCCTCCACGCCCACTCGGGCGCCCTCGACCGGGCCCGCGAAATGGTGGGCCGGAATGTGGAGGCCTTCGGCGGGGCCGAGATCGACCACCTGGTGGCCAACGCCGCCGGGTGCGGCGCCCTCCTCCGGGAGATGCACGAGCTTGTCCCCGGCGACAGGGCGGAGGCGCTGGTGGGGAAGGTGGTGGACATCTCGGAGCTCGCATCCGACCCCGGGGCCCCCCTGGGCGCGCCCCTCCCGCTGAAGGTCGCCTACGACCCGCCCTGCCACCTCCACCACGCCCAGCGGATCATCGACCCCCCCCTGCAGCTCCTGGAGCGGATTCCGGGGGTGGCACTCGTCCCCATCCCCGACGCCGAGGAGTGCTGCGGAGGGGCGGGCATCTACGGGATCACCCACGAGGAGCTGGGCGGGGCCATCGGCGACCGGAAGGTCGACCGGATCCTCTCCACCGGATGCGACGTGGTGGCCACCGGCAACCCGGGGTGCCAGATGCAGATCGGGGCGGGACTCCGGGCCCGCGACCGCGCCCTTCCCGTCCTCCACCCCATCGAACTCCTCTCTGAATCCTACCGCAGGGCGGGGTGGAGATGACGATCCTCATCCGCCCCCTCGAGACCCACGACGAGTTCGAGGCGTGCGTCCGGATCCAGGAGGAGACGTGGGGGCGCGACTTCTCGGAGCGCGTGCCCACCGCCATCCTCAAGGTGAGCGCCCGCCTGGGCGGGGTGGTGCTCGGTGCCTTCGACGACGCGGACCGGATGATCGGCTTCGTCTTCGGCCTCACCGGGATGGAGCGGGGGCGCCCCGTCCACTGGTCCGACATGCTCGCCGTCCTCCCCGAGTATCGGGGCCGGGGCATTGGCCGCCGCCTCAAGGCCCGCCAGCGGGAGATCCTGCTCGACATGGGGGTGGAGCGGGCGTACTGGACCTTCGACCCCCTCGAGGCGAAGAATGCCTACCTGAACCTCATGCGCCTGGGGGGATGGTCGGACGAGTACGTGGAGGCGATGTACGGGCGCTCCGATTCTCCCCTGCACGAGGGGATCGGCACCGACCGACTCGTCCTCACCTGGGAACTCCGGAGCCCCCAGGTCGTCGAACTCTTCGAAGGGGGAAGCGAACCGGTTCCCATCCCCGTGCCCGAGCTCGACGACGCCCCCCTGGTGGTGGATGGCGGCTATTCGGGCGACGCGCTCGAGCCCAGCGCACCCCGCCTCGGTCTCCGGAGCTCCATCCTTCTCCTGGCGGTCCCCGGCGACATCCAGGGGCTCAAGGAGGAACATCCGGGCGCCGCCGCGCGTTGGAGGGAAGCCACCCGCGAGGCCTTCGGCGACTACCTGGCCCGGGGGTGGGTCGTGCGGGGAGGACTTTTCTCCCGCGACTATGTCCTCTTCCGCTACGTACTCGTCCGCGACGACTGAGCCGCCCCCACCGGAGTGACCCACCGATGAGCCTCGACACACGGTCCGCCACGGCCAGGCTCCCCGCCACGCCCGAGCCCTCCTCCACTGAAGTGAGCCCATGATCTCCGAGCCCTCCACCCCGGACTCCACCGACCCCTTCGCCCACCCGGCCCCCCCGGGGTCCCGCCCCCGCCTGGCGATCCTGGGTGCCGGACCGGTGGGGCTCGAGGCCGCCCTCGCCGCCCGCGAAGGGGGCTTTCCACACCGGGTCTACGAAAAGGCACGCCAGCCTGCGGGTCATGTGCGACGCTGGGGCCATGTCCGCCTCTTCACCCCCTGGAGGATGAATGTCTCGGAGCGGATGCGGCGTGCGCTGGCCGAGGCGGGGATCCCATTCGAGCTGGATCCCGAGGAGGCCCCCACCGGCCACGACTACGCCGACGCACTCCTCGATCCCCTCTGGCACTCCCCCCTCCTTTCGGGGGCCCTCCACACCGGAACCGAGGTGGTGGGGGTGACCCGGGCGGGGCTCCTGAAGGACGACGCCATCGGCTCGCCCGATCGGGGTGCAGGCCCCTTCCGGATCCTCCTCCGCGACGGCCGGGGGCGGGAGCGGGCCGAGTACGCCGAGATCGTTCTCGACTGCACCGGGGTACGGAGCCGGCCCAACCCCCTGGGTGACGGGGGAATCCCCGCGCCGGGAGAGACCGCCCTCGAATCGCGGATCCACCGCGAGATCCCCGACTTCGAGGACGACGCCGGGGAGTGGTCTGGCCGAACGATCCTCCTCACCGGGGGCGGACACTCGGCCCAGACCGCCGCCCGCGCCCTCGACCGCATCGCCCGCCACGATCCGGACACTCGCGTCCTCTGGGCCCTCCGGGCGCCCCTCTCCCTGGCCGAGGACCCCGCCGACGACCCCCTCCCCCACCGGGCGGAGCTGGCGCGAGCGGCCCAGGCGCTGGCCAGGGGCGAAGGGGCCCTCGAAGTCCTGGAGGGCTTCGTGGTGGACGCCCTGGAGCCGGCCGGGGGCCGGGTCGCCATCCGGCTCCGCCGGCGAGATGGGGCCGAGATGAGGACGGTGGAGGCCGAACGGATCCTCGCCCTCCATGGTGGAGTCCCCGACGACCGCATCCACCGCCAGCTCCAATTCCACGAGTGCTACGCCACCTCGGGTCCCATGAAGCTCGCCGCCGCCCTCCTGGGAAGCGCAGGCGGGGACTGCCTGACGCAGGTGAGCCACGGCGTCGAGACCCTCCTGAACCCGGAGCCGGACTTCTTCGTGTTGGGAGAGAAGTCGTACGGGAGGAACAACACCTTCCTCCTGCAGGTGGGGTGGAGCCAGGTGGACGAGATCTTCGGGCACCTGGCCGACCGATGAAGATCGACGCCATCGAACTCCGGGAGATCCACCTTCCCCTCATCGAACCTTTCGAGATCTCGTCGGGCCGCTGGGAGGTGCGCCGGGTCCTCCTGCTGCGGGTGGAGGGCGAGGGCTTCGAGGGGTGGGGTGAGTGTGTCGCCGCCGAGGATCCCTCCTACTCCCCCGAGACCACCGACACCGCGTGGGCGATCCTGGTGCGGCACCTCCTTCCCGGGCTCGTGGGGCGGGAGATCATGGGGCCCGAGGAGGTCTTCCGGCACGCCCCCTGGGTGCGGGGGAACCGGATGGCGCGGGCGGCGGTGGAGATGGCGGTCTGGGACCTCTGGGCCCGCTCCCTCGACATGCCCCTCTGGGAGCTCCTGGGGGGATCGGGAGAGGGGGTGCCGGTGGGGGTCAGCGTGGGGCTCCAGGACGACGACGACGCCCTGGTGGAGCGGATCGGCCGCTACCTGGAGGAGGGGTACCGTCGGATCAAGGTGAAGATCAAGCCCGGGCGCGATGTCGAGATGCTCCGGCAGGTGCGGGCGGCGTACCCGGAGCTCCCCCTGATGGCCGATGCCAACTCTGCCTACTCCCTGGCCGACCTGGAGCGGCTGAAGGCCCTCGACGAACTCGACCTCCTCATGATCGAGCAGCCCCTGGGTCACGAGGACCTCCTGGATCACGCCCGCCTCCAGGCCGAACTCGAGACTCCCATCTGCCTCGACGAGTCCATCCGCTCCCTCGACGACCTCCGGCTGGCGCACCACCTGGACTCCGGGCGGATCGTGAATCTGAAGCCGGGACGGGTGGGCGGGCTCGCCGAGTCCCTCCGGATCCAGCGCTACTGCCTCGCCGAGGGGCTCGGGCTCTGGTGCGGCGGGATGCTCGAGACGGGGATCGGCCGGGCCTTCAATGTGGCGCTGGCCGGTCTTCCGGGCTTCACCCATCCCGGCGACATTTCGGCGAGCCGTCGCTACTGGGAGCGAGACATCGTGACCCCCGAGTGGACCCTCGACGAGGGGACCATCGCGCCCCACCCGGGTCCGGGGATCGGGGTGGAGCCCGACCGGGTACGCATAGAGGAACTCACCGTTCGCCGCCACACGCCCTGAGGACCGCCCTTCCATCATGAGCCGCCCCTCTCTCTTCCGGTTCCTCGGCGTGACGCTGCCCGTACGCCTCGCGGCGCAGTCCCTGTCTGCCCGCCTCTTGGCACCCCTTGCGACCCTGTCCGGCCCCACCCGCC
>SLSF01000078.1 GCA_007130605.1 Gemmatimonadota bacterium
CCGGAGCCAACTCTCCGCCTCCAGTTCCAGGGCCCGGGCGAGCCGGACCAGTGCCGACTGCCCTTTTCCGAAGCCCCACCTCTGGAGCTTCCTGAACCCCAGGATTCCGGCTCCCACCCCCATGTAAGCGCCCACCACCGCCGGGGCCACCACCATGGCCAGGGGGAGGATCCCCGTGGCGCCGCCGAGGACCGCCCCGACCATGGCTTCGCCCAGGGCAGTACCCAGGCTGGCACCGCCGGCGCCGGTCACCCCGCCGGAGACCCCGCTGATCGTCAGATTCACCCCTCGCTCGTAGAGTGGCATCCGGATCCGGATTCGGCTCCCCCCCTCGGGGTCGGGGAGCACGGCGATGACCAGGACCCGGCCATCCGTCAGATGGAGTGTGCCATGGAACTCCGAGCCCGGGAGGACGCCTCCTTCTGCCATGTTCCGGAACACGCTCACCGAGGCTTCGTCCTCTTCGCTGATCATCCGGTCTTCGAGGGACATCCGGTACTCCTGCCGCTCCATCACCTCGTCCAGGAGCTGAAGCGCCACATCGGGGGGCACGGCCAGGCGGAGGGGGACCTCCACGGCGTCCCGGACCTCGATGAGGATCCGGTGCCAGAGGGGGGACTCACGGCGGGGTTTCAGCTCGTTCCCGTCAGGGAGCCGGCCCTCGGCCACGCTGAGGAGCACCGAGTCCGGCGAGATACCCACTTCCCGGCCCACCTCCACCATCTCGGCAACCGAGAGTTCCCGGGCGTCGGCGGAGAGGAGGGGGCCGCCTTCCTCCGGGGGGGCGCGTTCCCGGTCCAGCTCTGCGGCACGCTCCCAGAGGGACCGGGGATCGGGTGCGGACGGGAGGTGTTTCGACATGGTCGGACTCCGGTTTCCAGGGCGTTCTGCTCACCCTACGAAACAGAAGCCCTGAAATCGTCACCGACAAGTCCGGGTCGGAGCCGGATCAGAGACCTACGTCGAATGTGCCGTTCATGACGGTCAGCGGCGAGGTTGCCGCCCCCACCCACCCCCGCATAGCTTCGACATTCCATTCTCCTTACCCCGCAAGGCCGAGCCCATGACTCTGGACCCCGTGGTCGACGACGCCGTGGAGCGCCTGGGGGGGCGCCTGGTCGTGGGGCTTCCCCTGGGGCTGGGCAAGCCGAACCGCCTGGTGAACGCCTTCTATCGACGGGCGAGAGAGGACCCGACGCTCGACCTGGAATTCGTCACCGCCCTCTCGCTCGATCCCCCCATCCCCTCCTCCGAGTTGGAGCGGCGATTCCTGGAGCCCTTCGTGGAGCGCCACTTCGGGACCGACTACCCCCGGCTCGACTATGTGGCGGACCTGCGGAAGCAGGCGGTTCCGGACAATGTGAGGGTGACGGAGTTCTACCTCCAGTCGGGAAGCGGCCTGGGCAACGCCCTCATGCAGCGCCACCACATCTCGAGCAACTACACCCATGTGGCCCGCGACCTGGTGGATCGGGGGGTCAATGTGGTCCTCCAGCTCGTGGCCGGCACGTCGGACGGGCCCCTCTCTCTCTCGTCGAACCCGGATCTGACCCTGGAGGTGGCGCGCCGCCTTGAGGCCGATGGACGCCCTCACCTCCTCCTGGCCCAGCTCCATCCGGAACTCCCCTTCATGTATGGAGACGCGGTGGTCCAGGAGGACTTCTTCCACCGGGTCCTTCCGCCGGAGTCCAACCAGCGCCTCTTCGCCATTCCCCGGACCCCGGTCTCTCCCCAGGACTACTGGGTGGGGCTCCACGCCAGCACCCTGGTGGTCGACGGGGGCACGCTCCAGATCGGGATCGGGGCGCTGAGCGATGCCCTGGTCCACGCCCTCCTGCTGAGACACGGGGACAATGGGGCGTATCGGGATCTGGTGCCGGCGGGAGGGGCGGAGGTGCAGGCCCTCATCGATGGGCTGGGAGGACTCGCTCCCTTCGACGAGGGGCTCTACGGAGCCAGCGAGATGTTCATGGATGGCTTCATGCACCTCTATCGTGGAGGGATCCTCAGCCGCCGCGTCCACGACGACGTCGACCGGCAGCGGGCGGCCAATGACGGGAAGGCCGTGAGCGACCCCGGATCGGTGATGGACGCGGGCTTCTTCCTGGGGAGCCGACCCTTCTACGACTTCCTCCGGGAGCTGGAGCCCGACGAGCGTCGTCTCTTCCGGATGATGTCGGTGGAGCGGATCAACCAGCTCTACGGCGGAAGCGAGGAGCTGGAAGTCCTCCAGCGTCGACGGGCCCGCTTCTTCAACACCTGCATGATGACCACGGTCACGGGCGCGGCGGTCTCCGATGGGCTGGACAACCACCGGGTGGTGAGCGGGGTGGGGGGGCAGTACAACTTCGTGGCGATGGCCCACGCCATGACCGATGGCCGTTCGGTGCTCATGATGCGGAGCACCCGGGAGCGCGGGGGCCAAGCGTCCTCCAATGTGGTCTGGGAGTACCCGCACGTGACGATCCCCCGTCACCTCCGCGACCTGGTGGTCACCGAGTACGGGGTGGCGGAGCTCCGGGGGAGGACCGACGAGGAGTGCATTCAGGCCCTGGTGCGGATCACCGACCGGCGCTTCCAGGAAGGACTGGTGCGTCGGGCCCAGGAGGCGGGAAAGCTCGCCTCGGACTGGCAGATCCCCGATTCGGCCCGCTCCAACACCCCAAAGCGGCTCGAGGCGGCGTTGCCGAAGGACCGCTTTCCCACATACCCCTTCGGAAGCGACTTCACCCCGGTGGAAGAGCGACTGGTGGAGGGCCTTCAGAGGCTGGAGAGTCGTTCGAAGCGCCGGCGAGCCCTCCTGGCCACACTCCTCCGAGGCCGCCCCGGTGATCATCCGGAGGCGCTGGCGCGCATGGGGCTCGATCGGCCGCACGGGATTCGCGAGCGCCTCTACGCCCGGCTCCTGGCCGGAGCCCTCGACGGACAGGAGAGCTGATCATGGATGGCACGTCGGGCGGACTCCCTTTCGTCTGGGCTCCCGAGTACCGGATGGACATCGGCCCCCATGTCTTCCCCACCCAGAAGTACCATGAGGTGAAGGAGGCCCTCCTGGGCGAGGGGACCCTCCGGTCGGAGGACCTGAATCGGCCCGAGCCGGCCTTGCGGGCCTCCCTGGTCCGGGTCCACACCCCGGACTATCTGGAGAAGGTCATGACGGGCCGGTTCCTGCCTGCGGACGAGGCTCGCCTCGAGCTTCCCTTCAGCACCGAATTGCGGGAGGCCTTCCTCCTCTCCTGCGGCGGCACGACCCTGGCCGGGCGCCTGGCCCTGGCGAACGGCCGCGCCGCCGCCCATATCGGAGGGGGCTTCCACCACGGCTTCGCCGATCATGGAGAGGGCTTCTGTCTCCTGAACGATGTGGCGGTGGGCGTCCAGGAGCTCCGGACCGAGGGGCGGATCCGTCGCGTTGCGGTGGTGGACCTGGACCTCCACCATGGAAACGGGACGGCCGCCATCTTCCGCGACGAGCCCGACGTCTTCACCTTCTCGATGCACGAGGAGCAGAACTACCCCCTGGTGAAGCCCCCGGGCGACCTGGATGTGGGGCTGGAATTCGGGGTGGGAGACGAAGGGTACCTGGCCCTTCTCGAAGAGGCCCTCCCCCGGGTCCTCGACGACCACCGGCCCGAACTCGTCTACTACCTGGCCGGGGCCGACCCCTTTGTCGAGGACCAGCTCGGCGGGCTCCGCCTCACCCTGGAGGGGCTCCGGGCACGCGACCGCCTCGTCCTCGGCATGTGCCGGGACCGGGAGATTCCCGTCGCGACCCTCACCGCCGGGGGATACGCTCGTCGCCTCGCCGATACGGTGGAGATCCACTGCAACACGATCCGGGAAGCCCGGGCGCGCTTCGAGTGAGTCGGGGAACGATCGCAAGCCTTCGCCGGTAGCGAAGATCCAACGACCCCTCAAGAAGCCGGAGCCTCCATGGCCATTTCGAAGAGTGACGCCCGCCGACTGTGCACGAAGCGTGAATGGGAGATGCTGGTCCAGAGCTGGCCACCCGAACTTTCGAAGGTCACCCCCGGCCGGCTTCGCCAGAAGGTCCAGAGGGCCCGCAACCTTCGCGACAAGTACCGCGACCTGGCACGCCAGCAGGCCGGTGAAGCCCGGGGCAAGCGGAACCCGAAGTCCACCCGGCCCGCCCAGGGCAACCAGAACACCAGGCTCAAGGCCCAGATCTTCGACGAGGCGCTGGAACGCTTCCAGGCGCGGCTGGCCGACATGGAGACCTGACGAGGAGCTCTCCATGACCGCGTCCGCCGGGCGGGGTGCCGGCTCGGTGGTGGTGACCCTGGTCTTCCTCTACATGGGCCTCTTCGACGCCGGAAACCTCCAGCTCTCCGTTTCGGTTCCGGGGCTCGGCCTGGAGTCGCAGGGCGAGGGATGGCCGGGTGTCGGCGGGCTCCTTTTCGCCGTCGTCGGCCTGGTCCTGGCGGCGGTGGCTCTCAGGTTGTGGTACCGGCTGTTCCGGGGGCGGCTTCGATATCCGGATGCGGGTTCTCGCTGACCACCGTCCGAAAGGTCGCATGGCCGTCCACCGGGCGAGAGGAGGCGGACTCCAGGAGCGCGTGGAAGATGCTCCCATCGGCTCGCACCATCCGGAGTTCGCAGTTTGCCTGGGATCCGCCTTCGACGACCGTCCTGCGGTGGTGGTAGTAGATGTCCTGGTCGTCGGGGAGGATATAGCGGGTGAAGGGCCGGTCCAGCAGCTTGGTCCGGGGCACTCCCAGCAGCTCGCCCCCGGTGAGATTGGCCTCCAGGATCCGGACGTCCTCGGTCAGCGTGAAGTACCCCACCGGGGCAAGGTCGAAGAGATCGAAGTACCGTGCATGGGACGCTTCCAGCTCGGTTCGTGACTGGCGGAGCTCCTCGTTCTGCATCTCCAGCTCGATCTGGTGGACCTGCAGTTCGTGCAGCATCCGCCGAACCTGCTCCAGCGACAGCCCCTCCAGCTCGGTGGGGAGTTCCCTCGGATCCTCCTCCACCCGCGCCTCGGCCCGACGGCGGAGGTCCTGGGCGTCGGCGTCCCGCTGGTGGAAGTGGGTGGCGATCTGCAGCCGGGAGCTCACGGCGAGCTTGTCCATGATGTTCCGCAGGTGGCTCTTGACGGTATGGACCGAGATGTCGAGCTGTTGCCCGATGGCCTTGTTGCTCAGGCCTTCGGCGATGAGGTCCGTGACCTCCACTTCCCGGGGCGTCAGCTCGGTCTCGCTCGAATCCTTCGACCCGCTGCTCGCCATCGATTCCCACGCGAGCTCGGAAAAGAGGGCGGCGGTGATCTCATCGGGCAGCACCTTCAGTCCCGATGCAACCGAACGGATGGTGTTGAGGACGACATCGAGGTGGGCATTCCTCATGATGAATCCGGACACGCCGGCGCTGACGAATGCCTGGAGGTCCTCGTGTGCCGGCATGAGGTCCATCACCACGACCCGGGCCTCCGGGCAGTCGTCCAGGATGTCCCGGGCGACTCGCAGGCTGGCTCCATTCTCGATTCCGAGGTCGAGAAGCACCACGCCCCCGAGCCCTGTTTCGCTCTCGCCGGGGGCTGTGGCCACCGCTTCGATGTCCGGGGCCTGATTGAGGACCGAGAGGAGGGCTTCCCGCACGAGCCGATTGTCCTCGATCAGGGCAACTCTGATCAGGGTCGCCCCGGTCCGGGGCGTCTCGCTTCCAGCGACTTCCGATCTCTCGACCACTTTCGGCTTCCCTTCAGACGGAGGTACCAGTGGAGAACGTACGGATACGCAGGGGTCCGACCGAAAATCGCTACAACTCAAGCAGGAATACCGCTACGGAGGTCACAATTTCTGCTGAAATGTATGACGGTGACCCGCAACTGGACGGTCCGACATGCACGATGCCTCCGGTAGTCATGGGCAAGGTAGACCGCGCGTCTCGCGAATGCAAGCGTGAGGGGGGCTCCTCCTGCTCCCGGACTGGCTCCCCGCACAGTCTCTGGCGATTCGGGTGGTGGGTGGGATGACGTGGGATGCACGACTCCCTCGATTGGTCGGCCTCGAGGCACATCGTTATCTTGGGACATGTCTACCCACCCAGGTCCCGCCCCCCGCCCCCCATCGAGTTGCGCGGGCGCGGTTCTGGTCCTCACCCTGATGGCACCGATCTCCGCCCTCGGTCAGGCCACCGGCCCGAGCCTGGACCCTGCCCGGGACATCACCCAGTACACCGTCGATTCCTGGGGAGAGCGCGAGGGGCTTCCGCAGAACTTCGTCCACTCCATCGTCCAGTCGGCCGACGGCTACCTCTGGCTCGGGACCGCCCGGGGCCTCGCCCGCTTCGACGGCGTTCGCTTCACGGTCTTCGACCAGCAGAACACCCCGGCCTTCGAGACCAACTGGGTCAAGACGCTGTGGGCCGACCCCGACGGTACCGTCTGGATCGGCCTGGAGGGACAGGGTGTCCTCCGCTACCGCGACGGCGAGTTCATGGCCATCGACGCGAACCGGGATCTGGCCTCGGTCCGCATCAACACTCTCTTTCGCGACGCCGACGACATCCTCTGGGTAGGCACCGAGGGGGGTGGGATCGCGTGGCTTGACGACGACCGATTCCGCGGAATCGACACCTCGGACGGCCTCTCCGACAACACGGTCCACAGCATCACGCAGGACCGGGACGGCGCCATCTGGGTGGGCACCGTGGCCGGCCTCGACCGGCTCTCCGATGGGCAGATCGAGAACTTCGGGATCGACGACGGCTTGCCGGACGACCGGATCTACCAGGTGGTGGCCGACCCCGACGGCGGCCTCTGGATCGGGACCGCCGCAGGCGGCCTGGCCCGTCTCGACGACGACGGCATCACCACCTTCGGCCCCGACGAGGGCCTCACCGACCCCATCGTGAACGCCCTCTTCCAGGACCGGCGGGGGACCCTCTGGATCGGCACCAATGGATCCGGACTCTTCCGACTCTCCGATGGCACCATCACCCATCTCGACATGGAAGGGGGCTTGCCGTCGGACCTGGTCTGGGACATCACCGAGGACCGGGAGGGGAATCTCTGGCTGGGGCTGGCGGCGGTGGGGCTGGCCCGGCTCCAGGACGGGGTCTTCCGGACCCTGGGGGATCGGGAGGGCCTCTCCTCTCCCATCGCCCTTGCGCTTCTGGAGGACCGCGACCAGACGCTCTGGGTCGGCACGGCGGGCGGTGGCCTGAACCGGATCCGGGACGGAGAGATCACCACCTTCACCTCGGCCGATGGCCTGGCCCACGACATCATCCTCACCCTGGCGCAGGGCATGGAGGGCGACATCTGGATGGGCACCGTCGCCGGCGGGATCACCCGGATCGGGGGTGACGAGGTCCGGACCTAAACCCTGGCCGACGGACTCCTCAGCCTCCAGAACACCGTCATCCACCCCGATGGCGAGGGCGCATTCTGGCTCGGCACCAATGGGAGCGGGATCCAGCGATGGTCCCCCGAGGGGGTGTCCCGGGTCTACACCGGCGACGAGGGACTCCCCAGCGAGTTCATCACCTCGCTCATGCGGGACTCCGGGGGCCGCCTCTGGATCGGGACCCGCGGAGGCCTCGCCGTGCACGAAGCCGGCGAGATCCGGGTCATCGGGGAGCCCGAGGGGATGCACACCGAGGGGGTCAACGCCCTCTTCGAAGATGCGACGGGCTCCATCTGGGCGGCCACCATGCGGGGGCTCGTCCGAATCCGCGATGGAGGGGTCCACCACTTCGGAGAGGACTCGGGCATGAGCACCTCGGACTACCTGGCGGTGGTGGAGGACCATCTCGGCTACCTCTGGATCAGCTCCAACCAGGGCATCACCCGGGTCCCCCGAGCGGAGCTCGACGAGATCGCCCGGGGAGACCGCACCCGGGCCAACCCCGAGATCTTCGGGCGGGCCGACGGGCTCCGGAGTGCCGAGGCCAATGGGGGTGTCCACCCGGCCGTGCTTCGCCGGGTGGACGGCTCCATCTGGTTCCCCACCATGGCCGGCGCCGTCGCAGTGGATCCCGAGGTGGTGGATCGGGGGTGGACGCCCCCTGCGCCCCTCGTGGAGTTCGTGGTGGCAGGCGACACCCTCGTCTCCACCGGAGAGTCGATTCGCCTGCTCCCCGGGGAGCGAACACTGGAGTTCCACTTCACGGCCCCGGGCTTCTCGGCGCCGGAGCGGACCCGGTTTCGCTACCGCCTCGAGGGCTTCGACGACGACTGGATCTACCCGCAGGACCGGCGAGCTGCCTACTACACCAACCTTCCGCCCCGCTGGTACCGGTTCAGGGTGGGCACCGGGGCTCCCGACGGTTCCTGGATCGAGAGCGAGGCCATGGTCGAGATCGAGCTGGCTCCCCGGATCTACGAGCGGCGGCCGGTCCAGGCCCTCGTCCTCCTCCTCCTGGTGGGAGGCGTGGTCGCGGGATACCGATGGCGGGTCCGGCGCCTCCGCCGCCGCGAAGGCGAGCTACTCGAGATCGTCGACGACCTGGTGCAGGCGCAGGAAGCCCTCAAGAAGAGCGAGGCGGAGCTCAGGCAGGCCCAGAAGATGGATGCGGTGGGGCGACTCGCCGGAGGGATGGCCCACGACTTCAACAACATCCTTTCGGTGATCGGTGCCAACGCCCAGCTTGCCTACGAGGACCTCCCCGAATCCAGTGACGCCGCCCGCGAGGAGATCCGGGAGGTCATCCTGGCCGGAGAGCGGGCCGCCGAGCTGACCCGCCAGCTCCTGGCCTTCAGCCGGAAGCAGGTGCTCGAGCTGAGTCCCCTGGACCTGAACGAGGTGGTCCAGTCGGTGGAGCGCATGCTCCGCCGCCTCATCCGCGAGGACATCGCCATGGACACCCACCTCCACCCCGCGCCATGCGTGGTCATGGCCGACAAGGCCGGGATCGAGCAGATCCTGGTCAACCTGGTGGTAAACGCCCGCGACGCCATGCCGGAGGGAGGAAGGGTGGAGATCTCCACCGGCCCCGGCGATTCGGACGGCCACTTCGTCCTCTCGGTACGGGACACCGGCACCGGGATGGACGAAGAGACCCTCCGCCAGGTCTTCGAGCCCTTCTTCACCACCAAGGCGCAGGGCGAGGGCACGGGCCTGGGGCTCTCCACCGTCTACGGAGTCGCCAAGCAGTCGGGGGGCTGGGTCGACGTGGAGAGCGAGGTGGGCGAGGGAACGGTCTTCCGGGTCATCTTCCCCCGAGCGACCTGAAGCTGAAGTGAGGTTCCCTGTGCACGAACGAGCCCCATGATCGAGCGATCCCACGCCGGCGACGGCGCCCTCTCCAGGCTCCGCCGGAGGGTCGAGCCGCTCACTCCCTTCTTCGGTCTCGCCATCTTCGGGGTGGCCCTCTGGGTCCTGAGACGCGAGCTGACGGCGGTTTCCTGGGAGGAGGTGCGGGGGGCGCTCGAAGCCATTCCGGCACTCCGGATCCTGGGGGCACTCGGCCTCACGGCGCTCAGCTTCGCGATCCTCACCGGGCACGACCGACTCGCCCTCCGCTACGCGGGGGTCGCCCTGTCGCGCGGACGCTCCATCTTCGGGTCGCTGGTGGGCTACGCCTTCAGCCAGTCCCTCGGCTTTCCGGTCTTCACCGGTGGGGCGATCCGCTACCGGATCTATGGCTCCTGGGGCATCGCGGCCAGCGACATCTGGCGGGTCGTGGGCTTCTGCGCCCTGGGCTTCTGGGTCGGGTTCCTGACACTGGCCGGGCTCCTCCTGCTGCTGGTCCCCCCGGCTGGGGGCCTCCCCACCTTCCTCCCTGCCGCCGACGCACAGGCGGCCCGACTCCTCGGCCTCCTCCTCCTCCTGCCCCTGGTCGCCTACCTGATGGCGGGCCGGCTTCGATCGGCGCCCATCGAAGTCGCAGGGGTCCGGCTCCACCTCCCCGAGCCCCCCCTGGCACTGCGGCAGATGGGGCTGGGACTCATGGACTGGACGGTGGCCGGGATGGTCCTCTTTGTCCTCCTTCCGGAGGGCCACGGACTTGCGCCGACCCACTTCCTCCTCCTCTACGCCACCGCACAGGTGGCCGGTGTCGTCTCCCATGTGCCGGGAGGGCTCGGGGTCTTCGAACTCGTCCTCGTCCTGGTCCTGCCGGCGGAGCTGGGTGACGGTGCGCTCCTGGCATCGCTCCTGGTCTGGCGCGCCATCTACTTCCTGACCCCTCTCCTGGCGGCCACGGGGGCCATGGCCTTCTTCGAGTACCGCTCCCGGCGCGCGGTGGTGGACCGGGCCATGGGGGCCCTCGGGCGGGGAATGAGCGCGGTGAGCCCGGTGCTCCTTGCGGGAGGGACCTTCCTGGGAGGGGTGGTCCTCCTGGTCTCCGGATCCCTCCCGGCCACCCCCGCCTACCTGGCCTGGGTCGACGGATTCCTTCCGGAAGCGATCCTCGAGCTCTCGCACTTCGTGGGGAGCCTGGTGGGGGCGGCGCTCCTTGTCCTGAGCTGGGGCCTCCTGCAGCGCCTCGACGCCGCGTACCAGTTGACCCTCGGCCTCCTCCTGCTGGGCGCGCTCCTCTCCCTCCTGCGGGGCTTCGAGGTGATCCCGGCGCTGACGCTTCTCGCCCTCTTCCTGGCGCTCCTCCCGGCCCGCAGGCAGTTCTTCCGGCAGGCCTCGCTCACCCGCGAGCCCTTCTCGCCCGGGTGGATCGCCATGATCCTCATGGTCCTCATGGGTGCCACCTGGATGGGGAGCCTGGCGTACGGAGGCGATGCCTTTTCGGGAGACCTCTGGTGGTCCTTCTCCCTCGGGGGCGATGCGTCCCGCTTCCTCAGGGGGACCACGGGGGCGGCCGGGCTCCTCATGGTGGTGGGGGCACTCCGCCTCCTGCGCCCGGCGGTCCCTCCGGAGCTCCTCCGTCCTCCCCGTCCCCTCCCTCCCGAGATCCCGGCGATCCTGGAACAGACGGGCCGGGCTTCGGCCATGCTGGTCCACACCGGCGACAAGGCACTCCTCCTCTCCAAGTCCGGCGAGAGCTTCCTCATGTACGCCGTCGAGGGCCGGAGCTGGGTCGCCCTGGGTGATCCGGTGGGGCCGGTGGACGAGTGGGAGGAGCTGATCTGGCGCTTCCGGAAGCTCGCCTTCCTCCACCGCGGCTGGCCGGTCTTCTACCAGGTCCGGCCCGAGTCGCTCACCCTGTACCTGGATGCCGGCCTCTCCCTGCTCAAGCTCGGAGAGGAGGGGCGGGTACCCCTCGCCGGCCTCTCGCTGGAGGGTGGCCGGTGGAAGGACCTCCGCCAGTCCATGAACCGGGCGGAGCGGGAGGGGATCGAGTTCCAGGTCTTCGGACCCGCGGAGGTCCGCGAGGCGCTCCCCCGTCTCCGCGCCGTCTCGGACCAGTGGCTCGACTCGCGCAACGCCCGGGAGAAGGGCTTCTCGCTGGGGGCCTTCGGGGTCGACTACCTGACCCGGACGCCGGTGGGAGTGGCGCGGAAGGGAGAGGAGATCCTGGGCTTCGTGAACATCCTGGCGCCCGGGGTCCACCGGGAGATCTCGGCGGACCTCATGCGGTACCGCCCCGACGCCATGAAGGGGGTCATGGAGTACCTCTTCGCCCACCTCTTCCTCTACGGGCGGGACCAGGGCTACGAGTATTTCTCCATGGGGATGGCCCCTCTGTCGGGGCTCGACGCCCGGCCCCTGGCTCCCCTCTGGAACCGCTTCGGCACCGCCATCTTCCGGCATGGCGAGCACTTCTACAACTTCCAGGGGCTCCGGGCCTACAAGGAGAAATTCCATCCGGAGTGGCAGCCCCGCTACCTGGCGTGCCCGGGCGGACTCGCGCTCCCCAGGATCCTGACCAATGTGGGCACCCTCATCGGTGGGGGTGTCCGGGGCATCACCGGGGTCTGACCGGGTGACCCGGATGTGAGGCTCGGGTGAGTCGAGGGTGATCTGCGCCACGTACGATGCTCCTGCAATCAAGTCTGGCGTAGACCCCTGACGAAGGAGACACCCCATGCGCACATTCACCCGACTCTGTGGCACGATGGCCCTGGCGGCGCTGACCCTGGTGGCGTGTGACCGCGATCCGGTCACCGCACCCCAGGCGGCACCGGAGGAGGCCGTCGAAACTCGCGCCACCCCAGGCCTGGCCCAGGCCGAGTACTCGTTTGCGGGAGAGGGAGCGGTGTTCGACATCGCCGCCCTCCCGAACGGAAATCTGCTGGTGGCCGTGACCGGACTGCTGCCTCCGGAGGCCGATGAGGACTTCTCCGGCAACACCATCCACGAGATCGGACGAGAGGGTCCCCGGGAGCTCACCGAAATCCCTGTCGCCGAGGGCTCGCCCATCAATGGACTCGAGCCGCTGGGCCAGCGCAGCTACTTCGCCACCAGTGGAGGGCAGGACCTGGCGGAGGGCGCCGGCCTCTGGCGCGTCTCCCAGGGGAACGCCCGCCTCGTGGCCGACATCGAGGCGTTCACCATGGGCTCCTGGGTCATCGGGGACCCCGAGGATCGCGGCCGATTCCACGACAATGATCTGGCGGACGCAGGCCCCTATCCCGACAACTGGAAGGACTTCCGATGTGAGACCTTCGCGGAGTTCGGCCACGGACCCCAGACGAACCCCTACCACCTCACCGCTCTCTCCGGCAGCCAGGTGCTCATCGGCGACGCCGCGAACAATGGCGTCCTCCGGGCGAACACCAACGGCCAGGTCGGGGTGGTGGCCTTCATGGAGCCTCCCATCGATCCGGCCCCTGAAAACGATGGGTGGATGGTCCTGGGTTACGTGGACGAAGACGGCGAGATCGTCGGTATCGGCAAGGAGGCGGACGGTCCCGTCGAATGCTACGTCGAGCCCGTGCCCACCTCCGTCGCCATCGGCCCCGATGGCGCCTGGTACGTGGGCGAGCTCACCGGCACCACGCCCGGAAACTTTGCGGGCGCCCCCTCTCCCGCCATCTCCCGGGTGTGGCGGATTCAGCCCGGCGCGCACGATGTGACCTGCCCCTCCTCTGCCTGCGAAGAGGTGATCTCGGGCCTCGCTTCGGTGATTGACATCGAGTTCGGACCCGACGGGCTCCTCTACGTGCTGGAGTACGAGCGGAACGGATTCCTGGCGACGGTGGCGCCGGCCCTCGGAATCCCCCTGGCCGGGGGCTCCCTCATGACGTGCGACGTCATCGATGCCAGCAACGGCATGGACCGGGAGGAGTGCGATGTCCTTCCGGGAGCCGGAAACCTGACTCTCCCCGGCGCCATCACCTTCGACACGTCGGACAACCTCTGGCTCGTCGAGAATGTCTTCGAGCCCACGATCCGTATCACGGAGTGGGACGGGTAGTGAGAGGCACGAGCCGAAGGGCCCGGCCGCAGGTGGGCCGGGCCCTTCTTCGTCATCCGACTCAGAACGCTCGGATGAAGACCACGGCCACGGCCAGCACGATGAGGATCACCCGGATGCTCATCCTGGCGACCTTCGATGCGGATGCGGCGGATTCTCGGATCATCATGGTGGACTCTGGTGCGGAGGGATCGGGGCTCGCGGTTCAGGAGAACTGCGAGATCCGCGCCAGTGCTGAGCCTGTCGTTCGAACCCCTGATCTCACCGACACTTCGTCCCAATCTGACGACCGTCCTCCCCCGAGCCGAGCCTTGCAATCCCCAAGACTCGTCGCACCCTGCCCGCGACCCCTCAGTTCATGGTCGGGTCGAAGGGGATCCGGGCCATGAGGTCATAGGGAGGTCCCTTTCGCTTCAGGAGGTCGGGCCAGAGGGTGTCCGGCGAGTCGGTGAAGATGTCCCCCTCGTCCGCATCCTCCAGGATCCACGCGTCGGCGGCCACCTCGGCGTCGAGCTGGCCGGGGCCCCAGCCTGCGTGGCCCAGGAAGACCCGGGCCCGCCGGATCCCGTAGGGGACCTCGCCGGTGATGAAGCCCACATCCCCGAAGACCGGGAGATCGACGCCGGGCCCCTGGGCCAGGATCACGGCCTGGTCCATGTCCACCGGCCCCCCCTCGAAGAGCCTCCCGCCCAGCTCCCCGAGCGCTGGAATGGTGTCCTGCACCGTGACCTCCAGGGCGCGGTTCAGGATGACACCCACGGCGCCCTCGGCATCATGCTCCCCCACCAGGACGACGGTATGGCGGAAGCTGTCGTCGTAGAGTCTGGCACTGGAGATGAGGAGCTGGCCTTTCACGCTGTCCATGTCGGATCTCCTGCGTCCATGCCATTCAGTGAAGGAAGGAAAAGTCGAGCCCCAGCACCTCAACTCAGCCCTGGCCGGCCAGCACCCTGCGGACGGTCTTCGCCAGTACCTGGGGCGAGAAGGGCTTGGAGAGGAAGGCCTCGGTGTCCGGGGGGATCTGCCCGGCGAGTTCGCTGGACCCATGCCCCGACATGAGGATGAGCCGGATCCCCGGATGATGGGTCCGGAGGGTCTCCAGGAGCTCCGATCCGCGGGTACCCGGCATGACCACATCACTCAGGACGATGTGTATGGGTTCGTCCATGTCCTGCGCCATGCGAACCGCCTCATCCCCATCCGGAGCGAAGAGGACCCGGTGCCCCTCCCGGGTCAGGGCACGCACCAGGACCCGGGCCAGGGGCTCGTCATCCTCCACCAGGAGGATCGTCCCGCGCCCGTCCCGCTCCACCTCCGCGTCCGGCTCCTGGATTTCGCCGGCGTCGTCCTCGTCGGCACCCTCCGGAATGAGGAGGGTGAAGCTCGTCCCTTCCCCCAGGACCGAGTCCACATCCACTCCTCCACCCATCTGCTGGATGATCCCCAGCACCGAGGAGAGACCGAGCCCGGTTCCACTCCCCTCCGGCTTGGTGGTGAAGAAGGGGTCGAAGACCTGGTCCAGGATATTGGCGGGAATGCCGGCTCCATCATCGGCCACCTGCAGCCGGAAATAGCGCCCTGCCTCGAGTGTGCCATTTCCATCCCAGGCGGCGATGTCTGCGTCGGTGAGGTCTTCGGTGTCGAGGGAGAGTCGGATCGTGCCCGAACCCTCGATGGCATCGCTGGCGTTCAGGACCAGGTTGAGGAGGACCCGGTGGAGTTCGTTGGAGTCGCCTCGGGCCGGGTACGCCCCTGCGCCCTTCTCGATCCGGAGCCTGATGCGGGACGGGGTGACCCGGGTCAGCAGCGGCTCGATGTCGGTAAGCAGCTCCGAGAGGTCCACCGAGCGTACCTCGAGGACCTGGGAGCGGCTGAAGGCCAGGAGCTGACGGGTCAGCGCGGCGGCACGCTCCACGCCCTC
>SLSF01000284.1 GCA_007130605.1 Gemmatimonadota bacterium
CCCGCATCCAGATCCATGAAGTCCCCGGCCACGATGGTGAGGGTCATCTCCTCCTCCATGTCCAGGTCGTAGACCGTGACCTTCGACCCGAAGCCCACACGGTCGGAGGGCATCTCCTTCACATCGATCTTCGAAAGCTCCGACATCCGTTGGCTCAGGTGCTCGATCCGGGCCTGGACGAAGGACTGCCGCTCGAGGGCGGCCTTGTACTCGGAATTCTCACGCAGATCCCCCAGCTCCACCGCCTTCGAGATCTTCTCGGGCAGCTCCACATTGAGCTCATGGGTGAGCGTTTCGATTTCCCCTTCGAGTCGTTCCTTGATCTCGTCCAGCATGGGAGCCCCCGCGCACATGTGCGAAGAAAGACCACGGGCCCGAAACTCCCACCGGAGTGGAGGTCGGGCCCACGGCGCCGTCTTGGAGCGGTCCTCCCAGGAGTGACAAATGGAGGACCGTGTGTTTTCCTGCTCGATCAAAGGTAGCACACCAACGGGAATTATGGGAGGGGGGCCGGTCGGCACGGGGTCGGCGACATGGGGCGGGCGGGGCGGGCGGTGGCCGGTGAAGGAGTGCCGGTCCGCGCGGGGAGAGCCCTTGACGCCGCCCCACCTCCTTGTTGATATTAGCTTCTCGTTATTGATGACCGACGCGTGGCCTCGATCCACGGCGTCGAGCACATGCTTCAAGGAAGGCACCGGCACCATGCTTCGCAGACTCTTTCCTCACCCCTGGGGCTGGGCCTCCCTCGCTCCCCTCCTCTGCGCCGTCCACTGTGCGGTGACTCCGATCCTCGTGGTCCTGGCCCCGACGCTGGCTCCCGGAGAGACCATCGAGTGGGTCCTCCTGGGCCTCACCGTGATCCTGGGAGCGTGGGCCATCGCCTCGGGCCTGAAGAGGCACGGCAGGTTCGGTCCCGCCTTCCCCATCACCCTGGGGATCCTGGCATGGGGCGCCTCGCTCATGCACATCTTCCACCCGATTCCCGAAGAGGCCACGACCATCGTGGCGTCGCTCACCGTGGCCATGGGACTCGTCTGGAATGCCCGCATCCATTGCGCCGCCGAGGCGGTGGAGGGGCATAGCTGCGCCATCTGCGAATCGGAGGCACCGG
Organism: Gemmatimonadota bacterium; assembly: GCA_007130605.1. GTDB lineage: Bacteria > Gemmatimonadota > Gemmatimonadetes > Longimicrobiales > Gaopeijiaceae > SLBA01. Next base: position 1,112 of record SLSF01000284.1, read on the forward strand.
AGTCCACCACCGCCGATCCGGCGCCCCACGCGCCGTCGGTGAAGGGGGCCGCGGTGGACCCCGGCAGTCGAATCGGGTAGTATTTTCGGGAGGCGCCCCGGATCATCGGGGCCCATCCTCGGCCCGGGACTTCCGCGCCGGTCTCCCAGCCCAACTCCACCCATCGACCGCATGCAACGAGAGACGAAGCAGCGAAAGGCGATCCGGCGTGCCATCACCGACGCCGGCCACCCCCTCAGTCCGGCGGAGCTCCACGAGCGGGCGAGCGACGAGGTCGAGGGCCTCGGCATCGCCACCGTCTACCGGAACATCAAGGCGCTGCAGGAGGATGGCTGGCTCGCCATGGTGGAGCTCCCGGGAGAGCCTCCCCGATACGAACGTGCGGGCAAGGACCACCATCACCACTTCCACTGCCGGAGCTGCGACCGGGTCTTCGAGGTGGATGGGTGCCCGGGGAATTTGAAGTCGGTGACGCCCGACGGCTTCAAGCTCGAGGACCACGAATTCGTCCTCTACGGCCGATGCGTGGAGTGCGCTGCGTGACAAGCTGAAGGACTGGGCCGGGCCCCGGGTATCATGGAGACGTGGAGCCTCCTGGCCTTGATCGATCTCTCCGGAGCCTGCCCCCGATTCACCCCTCGCCCGCGTCGTGCGCCAGTTCCGAAATCTGCGCCATCCCCTTCTCGAGCTCCTCGAGAGACCCCCGCCGCACATTGATGTGTCCGATCTTCCGGCCCGGTCGGGGCGACTTGTCATAGAGGTGAAGCCGGGCGCCTGAAACGCCCAGTGCCTCTCTTCGCCTGGGGAAGCCTCCGATGAGGTTTACCATGCCCGCCCAACCGTTGGGCGCGGGATCACCCAGGGGGAGTCCAAGGATCGCCCGGATGTGGTTCTCGAATTGCGAGACCCCGCCCCCGTCCTGGCTCCAGTGCCCCGAGTTGTGGACCCGGGGAGCCATCTCGTTGGCGATGAGTCCGTCGGCGGTCTCGAAGAACTCCACCGCCACCACCCCCACGTAGTCCAGGTACTCCAGGAGCCGCTCCACCTTCGTCCGGGCCTCGCGGGCCCGTTCCGGGAGGATTCCCGGGGCCGGAGCCCGGCTTTCGCGGAGGATCCCGTCGCGGTGGAGATTCTCGGCCAGGGGATAGTGCCGGATCTGCCCCGAGCGGTCGCGAACAGCGATCCCGGAGAGCTCCCGATGGAAGTCCACGAAGCCCTCGAGGATCAGGGGCACACCCCCGAGTCGCTCCCACGCCGCGTCAGCCGAGGGGCCGTCGTCGATCCGCTCCTGCCCCTTGCCGTCGTAGCCGAAGCGCCGGGTCTTGAGGATGGCGGGTGTGCCCAGCACCTCCAGTGCGCGCGCCAGGTCCTCTCGGCTGTCCACCTGCCGCCAGGGGGCGGTCTCGATGCCGATGGACTCGAAGGTCTCCTTCTCGACGAGGCGGTCCTGGGCCATCTCGAGGGCCGCCGGGGGCGGAAAGACCGGAACCTGCCCTGCCAGCCGGCGGGCCGACTCCACCGGCACATTCTCGAACTCGTAGGTCACGGCATCGAGACCCTCGGCGAAGCGATCGAGTGCCTCGGGGTCGTCATAGTCGCCTCGGATGTGCTCCCCGATGGCCGAGGCCGGGGCATTCTCCTTTGGCTCGAGGATCCGGAAGCGGATCCCCAGCGGGATGCCCGCGAGCCCCAGCATCCGCCCGAGTTGTCCACCACCGATGATTCCCACATGGATCGCCTGACGGAGGGCCGGACGGCCCTCACCATTTCCTGAATTCGCCATGGGGTCAGCTCCCCTCCAGGGGGACCGAGGGGTCCGGGTCGTTCAGGACGGCCTCGGTGCGGGCGGCCCGGTAGCCCCGGAGGCGCTCCCGTACCGCCTCGTCGGCGACTCCGACGATGGAGGCGGCGAGGAGCGCGGCATTCACCGCCCCTGCCCTGCCGATGGCGAGGGTCCCCACCGGCACGCCTCCCGGCATCTGCACGATGGACAGAAGGGAGTCGAGCCCCTTGAGCGACCGGGACTGCACCGGCACCCCCAGCACGGGCAGGACGGTCTTGGCAGCCACCATGCCGGGCAGGTGGGCCGCGCCCCCTGCACCCGCGATGATCACCCGGAGACCCCGCGATTCGGCGGAATCGGCGTACTCGTAGAGGAGGTCGGGGGTGCGGTGGGCCGAGACCACCCGGGTCTCGAAGGGGATCTCGAGGGCCTCGAGGGTCTCGACGGCGTGGGTCATGGTCTCCCAGTCGGAGCGGGAGCCCATGATGACGGCGACGACAGGTTGGTCCATGAATCGGGCCGGGGGTCGGAAGGAAGCCGTGGGTCCGCAGGCTCGTCCTGCGGGGGGCCTCCATGGTGGCGAGGGGGGGTGCACCGGGTCAAGTCCCGGGGGGTCTCCCGGGGAGGTCGTGGATGTGGGTGCGGGCAGGTTTTCGGGAAAGCCATTTCGTCGGGTGCGCATGGGTCCGTGAGGGTTGCCCGAATTTGATGTGGTGAGGCTTGGAGCTCGCGGTGCTTGCTCCCCCAGGGATTTCGGTGGTACCTTGGCTTCGTACACTGGGGGGCGCTTGGATTGCTTGTATCCGTCGGAGGTACGGTGGCCGCTTCGAAGCTGGATTCAGCGATGCTCCGGGAAGCCCGTGCGGCCGGGATGATTTCACGCACCTGCCTCCTTCTTCTTGTGCTTGTCCTCCTGCCTGCATCGCTTTCGGCACAGGTCCTGGACAGCACTCGTGTGCACGAGCTGGCGGTCCAGATGGCGGAGGACGTGCGGAGCTTCGAGCGGCTTTCTGAGATCCGCCCGGTCGCGAGCCAGCTCCCGACCATCGGGGAGTTTTTCGGCATCGAATTCGAGATTCCCCCGGCGGGGGGGTGGGCGAACCTTGCCCTCGACGCGTTTCACCGCCACGAGGGCTTCGAGGCACTGCTGGCCGAGGCGGCTCGGATCGATGAAGTCCGGGGTCGACGCGAGGGGACCTCGCATGCATTCACGAGAATCGCGCGGCTCGATGGTCCTGCGGTCGCTCTGGAGGCAGCCCACGATCGAGAGGTTCTGCAGCCCATGTTCCGGTCGATCCTCACGGGAGCGGGGCCGACGCGGCTCGGCGAGGTGCTGGGCTGGCTGGAGGAAGCCGAACTCGACCCGGACGACCACGTACGTTTCCTCGCCAGTACCCTTGGCTTCGGGAGCCTCTACCGGCCCTACCTCTTCTGGATGCGAGCGGATTCGCTGCCGGAGCCGTATCGTACCGCGGTCCGTACCGGCGCCATGTCGCGAACGACGGGCCAGGACACGATCCCGGCCGCCGTTCTGGAAGCAGAGTTGCCGGCGGTGGTGGAGGTCGTCCGGACCCTGGACGGCCCGGACCTGCAGTCAGCCATTCGTTCGATCTCCACGGTGTGCACCAGACGGGAGCTTGAGGTGTGCGACGACCTGGACCTCCCGCCGATCTCCCCCGACTTCGGGGCTCACACAGACATCATCAACCTTTCCGGCAACGGACTCTTCCACCAGGCCACCCGCAGGCTGGACCGACTTCGTGCCACCGAACCACCACTCGTCATCGGGCGCCTGATGGCCCAGGCGTTGCAATCAGTGGGAAGGGGCTGCGGTCCACCGACCTGTGACCTCGTGGGTGCCGACTCCCTGGCCGGCGAGTGGCTTCAGGAGATCCTGGCCGTCGAGGCCGATGCCATCGCGGGGCGGATCGAGCGAACGGCCACCTACAACGGCAACGACGACCTGATGGAGTTGCAGCGTTCGCTGGGGCACTACCTGAGTACCCGGGACCTGGCGGCCACCCGGGAGCTCCTGGACAGGATGGAGGATGGCGCCGCCATCGGCACCGTCCTCCAGCAAGGGATCCAGGCGGGCCCCAGAGCCGACCTGATCGGTGCAACCGAGATCTTCCTTGCGTACGCCCCGGAGGGCCTCAGGCCCATGAGGGTACCGTACGCAGACCTCCACAGGGCCGGTCGAGGAGACCTGGCGGAGGAGCTCATCGAGAGGGCGGCCCCATACACCGCAGCGAGTGCCCGCCTCGCCCGGGTCGAGGGTTTGATCGCTGCAGGACGGACATCCGAGGCACGAGAGGTCATGCACGCCCTGATCCTGCAGAACACCTACGAGCATCCAGTCAGCGCGCCCCAACTCACCAACTCCCTGCAGGCCCTCAGGATGCTGGACCCATACCTGGATCACGTCCTGGCCCTGCCCACACCGCTCGAACGACTGAACGGGCTCTACCCGGTGGTCACGCAGTGGGTGCGAGTCGCGAACCTGCAGAACCGGTAGGGGCGGACCCACCCACTTCCTCCGTCCCCGCTTGAAAGGCTTCCAAGGGGCGCGAGGGCAGCGTTTCGCACCGCAGGGTTCTGCCATGCATTCGCCAGCGCTTCTCCTCCGCTCCGGTCGCAACGCAGCATTCCCTCCACCACGGATACAGCATCCAACACGACCCATTCGACGTTCAAAATACAAGAGGAACGAGCAAACCCCTGTGGGATCCACGAAAGAACCCACCCCACCCGCACCCGACACACCTGAGCGAAACCAGACCCCGATAAAGTGGTAGCAGGAGACTCGTGCACGGACTCGCCCCCCCGGCCAACTCCCACGAGAGCAGCCGAACCGCACACCCCCTCTGACCAGGCAGCCCCCACCCATGCCCTCCTCCTCCGAGTCCCGAACCCCCCTCCCCTGGCCCGGCAACGACCCCGAGCTCATCCCCTTCCTCCCCATGGTCTACGTCGCCTGGGGGGACGGAGAAATGTCGACGGAGGAGATCCGGGAGATCCGGAGCCGACTCGCCGAATCGGAGGCCTTCCCGGCCGAATCGTGGGAAGTCCTGGAAAGCTGGCTCCGCCCCGACGCGCCCCCGTCGTCCGCCGAACTCGCAGAACTCAGGGAGCGCATCCGCCAGGTGGCCCGGGAACTCCCCGACGACCGCCGCCGCTCCCTCGCATCCCTCGGCGTCGCCCTCGCACGCCGGGTGAGCCCGGAGGAGGGGCGGTGGGAGAGCGCAGAGAGCCTCCGGACCCTCGAGACCGTCGAGGACCTTCTCGGCGTGCTGAGCCGGGAATCAGCCCGGGCACTCCTGGCCGGTGAGGCGGGGCCGCCCGCCCCTCCATGCGAGGCCGCCGAGCCCTCCTTCCCGGTCGAAATCCTCGAGGAGCAGCTGAATGGCGCCCACGCCCGGATCCGCGAGCGGGTCTTCGAGCAGATCACCCGACCGGAGTTCCAGGTACCGCATCGGCTCCCCACCGCGGAACACCGGGACCAGGTACTGGACCGGCTCCACGACCTGGCCGATGCGGGGCTCGGCCGCATCGCCCTCCCCGAGAGCCACGGAGGCGAGGCCGACCTGCCGGGTTCGATGATCGCCTTCGAGACCCTCGCCCACGGCGACCTGAGCCTCCTGGTGAAGTTCGGGGTCCACTTTGGGCTCTTCGGAGGGAGCATCCTCCAGCTCGGCACCGCCCTGCACCACGAGCGCTGGCTCCGGAAGACCGCCTCACTCGAGATCCCCGGGTGCTACGCCATGACCGAGGTGGATCATGGATCCAACGTCCGGGCACTCGAGACCCGGGTGCGCTACATCGCCGAGGCCGACGCCTTCGAGGTCCACACCCCGCACGCCGGCGCCCGGAAGGACTGGATCGGAAATGCCGCCCTCCACGGAACGCTGGCCACCGTCTTCGGCCAGCTCGAGGTGGACGGCGAGGAGCACGGGGTACACGCCTTCGTCGTGCCCATCCGAAACGACACCGGCGAGCCCCTCCCCGGCATCACCATCGAGGACTGTGGCGAGAAGGTGGGGCTTCACGGGGTCGACAATGGCCGACTCTCCTTCGACCGGGTACGCATCCCCCGCGACCACCTCCTGGACCGCTTCGGCACCGTCACCGAGGCCGGAGACTACGAGAGCCCCATCCCCTCGCCCGGCCGCCGCTTCTTCACCATGCTCGGCACCCTGGTCACCGGCCGGATCTCCATTGCGGCGGCCTCGGTCACCGTCTCGAAGCGGGCGCTCCGCACCGCCATCCACTACAGTTGCGGGCGGCGTCAGTTCGGGCCCTCCGGGGAGGCCGAGGTGCCCATCATGGCGTACCGGACCCAGCAGCGCCTCCTGATCCCGAAACTCGCCGAGTGCTATGCGCTCCACTTCGCCACCCGCGCCCTCATCCGGGACTACGGGAGGGCCGCCGGCGACGACGAGGCCCGGGCCCGCATCGAGGTGGAGGCCGCCGCGCTGAAGGCCGTCGCCTCGCGCCATGCGGTGGAGACGGTGCAGGCGGCCAGGGAGGCGTGCGGAGGCCGGGGGTACCTGGCCGAGAAGGAGTTCGGGCGACTCCGGGCCGACACCGATGTCTTCACCACCTTCGAGGGGGCCAATGTGGTCCTCCTCCAACTGGTGGCCCGGGGGCTCCTCTCCCGCTACCGCGACGAGATGGGTGAGCTGAACCTGAGGGCGATGGTGCGGGTGCTGGCGGATCGGGCGGGTACCGAGGTCCATCGCCGGAACCCCGTCCGCTCCCGCCGCTCCGGCGACGACCACCTCCTGGATCCGGAGGTCCACTTCGACGCCATGACCTTCCGGGAGCAGCGCCTCCTCCACTCGGTGGCGCGGCGGCTCAAGGCGCGCATCGACGACGGGATGGATTCCTTCGATGCCATGAACGAGTGCCAGGACCACCTGGTGGCCCTCGCCCGGGCCCACGCCGATCGCCGGATCTTCGAGGCCTTCCTCGACGGGGTGGAGGGGGCCGACTCGACCCCCGTGCAGGCGCCCCTCCGGAAGCTCGGGGAGCTCTGGGCGCTCTCCCGCCTCGAGACGGACCGGGCGTGGTTCCTGGAGAGTGGCTACATGGAGCCGTCGCAGACCCGGGGGATCCGGAGCCTGGTGAACCGGCTCTGCGCCGAACTGAGCGACGACGCGCCGGCCCTCACCGACGCCTTCGGGATCCCCGACACCCTGGCGGTCTGAGGCAGGCCCTCATCCGCACCCGGGCACCTCCGCAGCCGACCTGTGCCCCGCCGCGGTCGGAAGGGGCGTCAGCGCGTCCCGTTGGGACCGTGGCTGGCCCAGACCCGGATCTCTCCCTCTTCGGTGAAGAGGAGGACATCGTAGGGGTCGATCCGGTCCTCCATCTCCATCCCCGGAGAGCCGATGGGCATGCCCGGCACGGTGAGGCCGCGGGCGGTGGGCGTTTCAGCCAGGAGGCGCCGGATGTCCTCGCCCGGCACATGTCCCTCGATCACATAGCCCTCCACCACTGCGGTGTGGCACGAGGAGATTTCGAAGGGCACCGAGAGGCCCTCCTTCACCGCACCCATGTCGGCGGTGAGGTGGGTCTCGACCTCGAAGCCGTACGCTTCCACATGCTCGACCCAGAGGCCGCAGCAGCCGCAGGTGGGCGACTGGTAGACGGTCATGGGAATGATGCCGTCGTAGTCCAGGGCGATGGGGGTGCGGTCGGTGTCGGTGACCAGGGCGACTTCACCCGACTGGACGTCGGTGTCCACCGTCGAGGCGGTGGTCTCGTCCTGGGACCAGATCCAGACCCCTGCGGCGACGATGGCCACCATGAGGGGCAGCGCGATGATCCAGTTCCTGCGTGTCTTTTCACCCATGGTCCCACTCCATTGCGTTGTTGGTCCCGGCCTCTTGCCCCGGCCGGCTGGCGTTCCTACCGGGAGGACTGCTCCCGTCGCCGTCTCAAGAATACCCCGGATCGGGTCGGAGTGCCAAGGGGAGCAGGGAGGGCGGGCCGGGCGGACCGGGACTCGTGGGCTCCCACGGGGGCGATGGCTCGTGAGTGTGCGGGCCTACGCCGAGCTCCCCTCTTCGAGATCCATCCCCGGCGCCGCGAAGAGAAGGACGCCCACCGCCACCAGGACATTGGTGATCAGGAAGAAGACCGCCTCCTCCACCGGGAGCCCGAGGGGATTCCACCCCAGGGTGTACTCGGGGGAAATGGCCCAGATCCCATCGCGGATGGCGTACCAGTCGGCGACCCAGAGGTAGAGGGTGGGCACGGCCACCGCGAGCCCCATGACATGGACGAAGCGCCAGAGGCGGGGGCCGTCGTAGAGCCACATGAGCGCCACCACCGGAGAGGCCCAGGCGAGGATCAGCCCCATGTAGAGGCCGCTCGGCACGGTGAGAAGCCAGGCCCCGAGCGCCGTGAGGAGGAACCAGGGGAGCACGGTGAGGAGCCGCGCCCGTCCGGGACTGGCGGGAGGTGGCTCGAGCCGGAGCCCCGGAATCTCGCGGAGCCCGGCCTCCCCGGCCCCCTTCCGCCGGGCCAGGAGATGGAGGGTGAAGAGCCCGGTGAGAATGGGCTGGAGGAGGAAGAACATGTACTCCTCGATGGGGACGTAGCCCAGGGTGCCCATGACCCGATCGGGCCCGTACCACCAGACCTCCCGGTACACCAGGTAGTTGTCCCAGGGGGTGGTGTAGAGGAAGGCGATGGGAGGCACGAGGAGCACGGGGAGGATCCCCCGACGCCCCAGCCGGTGCCGGATCCCGGGGATGCCGGCGGCGAGCACGACGATGGGGGGGAGGATGAAGACCAGGTGAAAGGTCAGGTACGACATCTCAGATCCGTCTCCGGCTCAGGTCCTTGAGAACGATGCGGGCCGCATTTCGCCCCGACGCACCCATGATCCCGCCTCCCGGGTGGGTGCTCGCTCCGGTGATGTAGAGCCCCTTCCGGTGGGTCCGGTAGCCGGACATCCCCAGGAAGGGGCGGAGCGCGAACATCTGGTCGAGTCCCATATCCAGATGCATGACATTGCCCCGAGGGAGGGCGAGCTCCCGCTCGAGCCACTGCGGGTGCTGGAAGAGCTGTCCCACCACCGCGTCGCGAGTCCCGGGCGCGTAGGCCTCGAAGGTGTCGAGGATCCGGTCGGCCTCCCGCTCGGCGATGTCCTCCCACCGGCCACTGGCGAGCTCGTACGGGTAATACTGGGCCCAGAGCCAGAGGACTTCGTGGCCAGGAGGGGCCAGGCTCTCGTCCACCGCCGAGAAGGACATGGCCACGATGGGCGGATCGCGGGCCGGCTCCCCCTTCAGGAAGTCGCCGTACGCCACCTGGATCTGCTTCCGGTCGCGGCAGAGGAGCTGGAGGGGAATCCTCGCCTCGGGACCGGGGTGGGCCGTGTATCGGATCGGGCGGTCCAGGGCGAGCCGGAGGACGGCGCCGAAGCCATTCCCCACCCGCATCCCCTTCGCACCCGGGGGCCGGTGTTCTTCGGGAAGAAGCCGGGTGAGGGTTTCGAGGGCATGGGCACCGGAGAGGACACCCCGGGCGGTGATCCGGTCCCGGGGGGCCGCCTCCACCTCGGCCGGGGTTGGCGCCTGCCATGCATCGGGCCCGGGGAGGCCCTCGATGCCCCCATCGCCCCCGGAGGCATCGGCCACCCGGGCGATCTCCACCCCCACCGCCCGATCCCCCTCCATGAGGATCCGGGTCACGGGGGCGCCAGTGATGATCTCTCCCCCATGGGCGAGGATCTTCCGGGCCAGAGCCTGGGAGAGTGCACCCGATCCCCCCCGGGGCCGACCGATCCCGCCCTCGTGATAGAGGGGGTGCCAGAGGAGGAAGGGAGCCGAGAGGGGCTCCGAGGGCGGGGGCCCCGACTGCGCCGCCATCCAGACCAGGGGCGTCTTGACCTTCTCTTCGGTGAAGTACTCGTCGACGATCTCGCCGTAGGGGCGGAGGATCTCCTGGAGCATCGACTTCCAGTCGGGCCCCGAACGCCTGAAGACGAAGCGACGGCCGAGCTGGAAGGGGGACGGCACCGAGAGGAAGGCGTCGCGCACCGTCTCGGCGAAGGGACGCCACCGGTCGAGGAAGCGGATGTACGCCTCGCCCTCCCCCGGGAAGCGGTCCTCGATTCCGGCGGCGGTGCGCTCGATGTCGCGGTGGAAGAAGAGGGCGTCGCCATCTTCACCGGGGGCGAAGAAGAGGGGGTCCACGTCGAGGTAGTCGAGACCGTGGGCTTCCAGCTCCAGTTCTTCGACGATGGGGGTGAGGCGGATGAGGATGTGGGCGCTCCCCCCCAGGTCGAAGCGGTAGCCCGGGACGATCTCGGCGGTGGAGACGGCGCCTCCCACGCTCCGACGACGCTCCACCACGCAAACCCGGTAGCCGGAGGCGGCCACGTATGCTGCGGCAACCAGGGCATTGTGCCCCGCTCCGACCACGATGAGGTCATAGTCCGATCCGCTCCGTCCCATCCCTGCGCACTCCCCTTCCATCGAAAGTCATGACGCCCGCGCGGTATCGGTCCGGAGGCGGGTCCGGTGTGACGGATCTCTCCGCCGTCCGCGTGGTGAACCCCCGATTGCGGCGGAGGTGCCGAACCCCGCCGAATGCCTCATTGAGCGGCAGTTGGAGCAATGTCGACCCGGTGATGGTCGACCGAATCCGGTTCTCGGCGCTCCATGGGAACAGTCATTGCAGTGGAAGAATGCGAAACGGATGTTTTGCTTTTCGGAACCGAGGGATACATTATCAGGTCGGTTGATGGATAAGCGACCGAAGGTGCCGCCCCTCACGTGGAGGACAAACCATGCTTCGTTCGAGCCTCGCAGGATTCCTTGCCCTGGGCCTGCTGCTGACCGCGCTTCCCGCGTCGGCCCAGGTGAACCCCACGGATTGGACGCCCCGCCCTGATGCGTTCGCGCCTTCGGGCGTCTTCGCCGACCGGCTGATCCCGGCCGGAGTGCTCGATGCTCGGGTGCGGTTCACTCACCACTCCTTCAAGGACCTCCTGGTCGGGCGAAACGAGATCTCGCCGGTGGTGATCTCCCAGGACTGGGATCTGATCCCGGTGCAGGCGGAGCGGCAGGAAGTCTCCGTGGAACTGGGCATGGGCCTGAACTCCTGGATGGCAGTCATGGGCCGGATCCCCTTCGTGCGTTCCCAGGCCCAGTTCGAGAATCTTCAGGCCATCGGGACCACCTCGGCCTCCGGGGTGGGTGATCCCGAGGCCCATCTCCTCGTGGGGCTCCACGACACCTGGCCGGTGCGGGCCCACCTCTCGCTCGGTGCGTCGATCCCCGTCGGGAGCACGGACCAGCGGGGCGTGATCATGGGACAGAGCGAGAGCGTACTCCCGTACGCCTTCCAGCCGGGTGCCGGAACGGTTGCAATTCTTCCGGGCGCCACCCTGGTGACCGAGAATCCCTATGGCACCGTGGGATTCCAGTTGGCCGGACGGTACCATGTGGACGAGAACGACCGGGATTGGGCTCCCGGAGACGAGCTCAGCGCCAATCTCTTCATGCAGTACCGCTTCAATGACTGGATGGGCGGATCGATCCGCCTCGCCTATACCCGGGTGGGAGCCATTACCGGGGTGGACGCCGGTCTCGACCCCTTCGTCTCGCCCCTCCACACCGCCCTTGCCACCGGAGGGACCCACTTCCAGGTCCCCGTCGGCCTGAACATCCACTTCGCCGAGGGGGCGCTGCAGGGGAACCGGATCCAGGCCGAGCTCCTCATTCCGGCCCACTCCGACCTGAATGGCCCCCAGCTCCGGCGCTCCTGGGGCGCATCGGTCTCCTGGGGCCTCCAGCTCGGCGGCGACCGGAACCAGGTGCGCGCCGATCAGGCCCGCGCCCCCATCGAGCGGGACCCGGTGCCCATGCGGGCCACCGTCGATCCGCCGCCGGACCGCGAGGATCCGAGGGCGCAGGGCACCCCGACCCCGCTCTGCCTGGCCACGGGCGAGACCCTGACGGTGTACGTGACGGCCCAGGGCGAGACCCTCGTGGGTCCCGACCGACTCACCATCGAGGAGGCCGGAGGGGCGCAGGTGGTCTTTCCGGGGAACTATGCCGAGCTCGAGAACTGGTTCATCGACGATGAACCGGTCCGCTTCGAGGAGCGGGACTACCTCCGCTCCGGGAGTGAGCACGCGGTGGAGTGCGACAACCTGGTGCGGGTGGGAGACTTCCGGACCATCCCACTCTATGTGACCGTCGGTTCGGAACGGCCCTTTGAGGCCCTCTATGTGCCCACCCGCCCCGGCGTCTGGCAGCTCTATCGGACCGACCTGGCCCGCGTGAGGGGCTGAGCACCCCCTCTCCTACTCCGCCACCACCACCAGGTGGTAGCGGCGCTTTCCCTTCCGGAGCACCAGGAACCGTCCCTCCACCACATCGGCGGAGGTGACGTGCGCCTCGATGCTCTCGACCCGGTGGTTGTTCAGGTAGATCCCACCCTGGTCGATGGAGCGCCGGGCCTCTCCGCGCGACTGAACCGCACCGGTGTCGGCCAGGAGGTCGATGATCCCGATGCCCTCCCCCTGGAGCCTCGCCGGGTCGAGGGTGCTGGAGGGGACATCCTCGAAGACCTCACCGATCTCCTCGGCACCGAGTCCATCGAGCGCCTCTCCCCCGAAGAGAACTCGTGTGGCGCGCTCGGCCCGCTCCAGCCCTTCCTCCCCATGGACATTCCGGGTGACCTCGATGGCGAGTCGCCGCTGGGCTTCTCGACGGTGGGGAGCCTCGGCGTGCGCCGCATCGATGGCCTCGATCTCCTCCTTCGGCAGGAGGGTGAAGAAGCGGAGGTAGCGCCCCACGTCGTCATCTGCGGTGTTGAGCCAGAACTGGTAGAAGCGGTACGGTGAGGTCCGCTCGGGATCGAGCCAGACGGCCCCCGCCTCGGTCTTTCCGAACTTCACCCCGGAGGCGGTGGTGATGAGGGGGAAGGTCGCGCCGTACGCCTTCGCCCCCTCCACCCGGCGGATGAGGTCGATGCCCCCGGTGATGTTCCCCCACTGGTCGCTCCCTCCGAACTGGAAGCGGCAACCCTGCTCCCGGTAGAGCCGGAGGAAGTCGTAGGACTGGAGGAGGAGGTAGGAGAACTCGGTGTAGGTGATCCCCGTCGTCTCGTCTTCGAGGCGCCGCCGGACCGTCTCCTTGCGAAGCATGACATTCACGGGAAAGTGCTTCCCCACATCGCGGAGGAAGGTCACCACATCCATGGAGCCCAGCCAGTCCAGGTTGTTCACCATGGTCGCCGGGTTCTCGGGCGCGTCGAAGTCAAGGAAGGCCTCGAGCTGGCCTCGCACCGCCTCGGCGTTCTCCCGAGACTCCTCCCGCCCCAGGAGCTTCCGTTCCTCGGTCTTTCCGCTCGGATCGCCGATGAGCCCCGTCCCGCCTCCCACCAGGACGATGGGGGTGTGTCCCGCCCGCTGCAGGTGCACCAGCCCCATGATGGGAAGAAGGTGACCCACATGGAGGGAGGCCGCCGTGGGATCGAAGCCCACGTAGGCGGTCTGCCGTCCGGAGTCGAAAGCCGCTTCCGTCCCCTCGGTGAGGTCGTGAAGCATGCCGCGCCAGCGGTACTCGTCGAAGAGGGTCATTCGGGGGCTCCGAGAAAGCGTCGTCGATCCATGGGCCCCACAAGGTAGGCAAGGGATCCATTCGGATGAAGTCCCGGAAGCCGGGAGGCCTGCCGACGGCCATGACCCACGGCTCCGACTGTGGCGTATTCGCCACCTTATTCCTCTCTCTCGCAGCTGCCTGTGGCGTAAACGCTACAACCAGACACCGCTCGCCTCCGGCTCAGGCTCATGGAACGGAGCTCCGGGATCCCGGTAGCGTATACGCTACAACCCCGGGACTCGCGGACGCCGGGCCGCGATTCTACATTGGGGTCATGCGCAATCCTGTGATCGTTCGCCTCTTTGTCGTCCCCTTCGCCGTCGGATTCGGGACCCTCCTGTCGGGCTGCGACCTGGACCCGGTTCCCGCTACCGTCACCATTGGCGTCGTGGCAAGTGGGAATTTCGTGAATGCGGCCCGCCTTGCCATCGAGGATGAATCTGCAGCGGGGGGCCTTCCCGCCTTCGACACCATCATGATCCCGGAGGGTTCGAATCGAGCGGAGCCGGCCCTCCGGTACGCACAGGAGCTGGCGGCACACCCTGGAATCGTGGCGGTGATCGGCCACTCCAACAGCGCCGCGAGCATTGCGGCCTCCCAGGTCTACAACCAGAACGGAATCCTCCAGATCGCTCCCACCTCCACAGCGATCCTGTAC
>SLSF01000068.1 GCA_007130605.1 Gemmatimonadota bacterium
AAGTGGGGGCCGCCGGCGTCTGCGGGCGGGTCGTCAGATGCGGGTGGGCTGCGGACCCAGAGGTCACCGAGGGGGTCTCCCTGGCCGACCCGGAGGTGGATGGAGGGGTCGGGCGTGGGGCCTTCCGGGGAGCCTGCCGTAGGAGCGGGATGGACCGGGAGCCCCAGGAGTTCCAGCGCCCGGGTGAGGGGGACCAGCAGCTCCGGGTCGGCGGCCAGGCGGATCGTCGGGGGGGGGTGGGGCGCCGCGAGCGGGTCGCTCGCCGGATCCGGTTCCGGGCGTGGCGGGACCTCGAGTGAGATCCTGCCCGGCCAGAGGTGCGCGCGAAGCTCCAGCGTGCCGGGGCCCCAGGCGGCCCACGAGGGGTGGGCCACAAGACGGGCCGAGAGGGAGTCGGCGCCGGTGAGGTGGCCGGCGTGGTCCCGGAGTGCCCGGAGGAGGTGGGCGAGCATGAGGGGTTCGTCCGAGTCGATGCGTACGATCTCGGTGGCGTCGGTCGCCTCGATGCGGGTGAGTGTCTCCTCGATGTGCGGGGCGTCGGGGTGATCGGCCGGGGGGAGGGCCGCCACCACGATCTCGACCGTTCCCCGGCTCGTTCCGGTCCAGCTCATTCCGGCCAGGGCGGCTCCCAGGAGAAGGCAGAGCCCCATCCGGAGCGCCAGGAGGGGGAGGTGGTCCGGGCGGGTAAGGAGCCGGATCCGGTGCCGGGTGTCTTCGGTGAGAAAGCGGGTGGTGGGGAGGCGGCGGGGCTTCCGCTCCCGGGGCCGGAGGAGGTGGAGGAGGAGAGGGATGGCGGCCAGGAAGGCTCCGGCCCAGAGAAGGCCGGGGCGGGCGATCTCCACCAGGCCGGTCATGGCCCTCGCCCCGGGGCCCGGAGCCAGCTGCGGAGAAGGGGGAGCAGGGGATCGGTGGTCCGGGCCTCCCACCACTGGACGCCGGCGCGGCCGAGCCGCTGCGAGAGCGCCCCGTAGTACGCCGAAAGGCGCTCCAGGTAGGCGGGATCCCGAGAGGGGTCACCGGGGATCTCCACCCCGGGGTCCTCAGGGTCGTGGTAGAGGGCGTCCGACCCCCCCCCCTCGCCCAGCTCCTCCGGCGAGAGGATGCGGATGGCGGTGACCGCGTCGCCGCGGGCCCGGAGGTGGGCTGCCTCGGAGGCCACCGAGGCGCCGTCATCCACCTCCAGGAAATCGGAGAGGATCACCACCCGGCCCCCGGCCCGGACCTCTTCTCCCACCCGGTGGAGAGTGGGCGCGAGGGAGGCGGGGTCACCGGGGGCCAGATGGGTCAGGGTGTGGAGGAGCGCATGCCAGGCCTCCCTGCCCGGACGCGGATGGAGGAAGCCCTCCGTCACGCCGGCGAGGGCCAGCCCCGGAAGATCGCCGGCATCGCGGGCCAGGCGGCCGAAGGCGGCGGCCAGGAGGGTGGCGAAGCGAAGCTTGGTGACACCGCCGTCGTGGGGGAAGGCCATGGAGGGGGTGGCGTCCACCACCAGGGTGGTCCGGAGGTTGGAGGTCTCCCGGTACCGCCGGACATGAAGACGATCGGTGCGGGCCAGGAGGCGCCAGTCCAGGTGGCGAAGGTCGTCGCCCTGCTGGTAGGGGCGGTGTCGCTCGAAGTCCTCGCCCCGGCCTGCGAAGGGGGATCGGTGGATGCCGCTGCCGAGCCCCCGGGCCACCAGGTCGCCCACCCATTCCAGGTCCTTCAGGCCATCCAGGAGCTCGGGAGGGAGGAGGTCGTCTCGGACCATCACGCCATGCCGCTGGAGGGCCGGGGGACCGTCTCGAGGAGCCGGACGATGAGGGCCTCGGCGTCCAGCCCCTCGGCCTCGGCCCGGAAGGTGGGCAGGAGCCGGTGGCGGAAGACCGCCGGCGCCACCGCCTGCAGATCGTCGGTGGTGAGGTGGAGGCGACCCCGGAGGAGGGCCCGTGCCTTGCCGGCCAGGACCAGCGCCTGTCCCGCCCGGGGCCCGGCGCCCCAGCGGAGCCACTCGGTGACGGGCGCGCAGGCGTCAGGTTCCCCCGGTCGGGTGCCCCGGACGAGCCGGACCGCGTAGTCCAGGAGGGCCTCGGGCGCCGGCACCTGCCGGGTGGCGCTCCGGAGGGTGAGGACCTCGTCGGCCCCCAGAACCGGCGTCACCTGGCCCGGGGGTCCGGCAGTGGTGGCGGCCAGGATCTCCCGCTCCTCGCCGGGGGTGGGGTAGGGGACCCGGATCTTCAGGATGAAGCGGTCGAGCTGGGCTTCCGGAAGGGGGTAGGTGCCTTCCTGCTCCAGCGGGTTCTGGGTCGCCAGGACCAGAAAGGGAGAGGGGACCGGACGGGTCTCGCCGGCGGCGGTGACCCGGCCCTCCTGCATGGCCTCGAGGAGCGCCGACTGGGTCTTCGGCGGTGCCCGGTTGATTTCGTCCGCCAGGAGGACATTGGTGAAGACCGGGCCCGGAAGGAACCGGAACGCCCGCTTCCCCGTGGAGCGATCCTCTTCGATGATCTCGGTGCCGGTCACATCACCGGGCATGAGGTCGGGGGTGAACTGGATCCGGCGGAAGTCGAGCTCCATCCCCTGGGCCAGGGTCCGGACCAGAAGGGTCTTGGCGAGCCCCGGCACGCCCTCCAGAAGTCCATGCCCGCCGGTCAGAAGACAGAGGAGGACCTCCTCGACCACCTGCTCCTGTCCGACGATGCGTCGACCCACCTCGGTTCGAAGCCGGCCCACGCCTTCCAGGAGATCGGTGACGGTGGATGGGTGCACGGCGGGTGGTGGAGGGGTTCCGGTGGCCGGTGTGCCTGGATTGGGCATGGGTGTGAAGAGGGCAGAGAGGTCCGGTGGCCGGCTCCGTCATGGATCCGGCCGGTCTGTGCATGGGGATGGCCCCCGATTCTAAGCCGATCACCGGCACAGGACAAACGGAGTGACGGGGGCCGGGGGTCGGCGGAATTCCGTGCGTGGGTCGCGCAGGACCCCGTCCCGGTGGTGGTGATCCCGGGAGGCGCCTTGACAATGTCAAGTTTCGTGCGGCGCCGGGTCGGAGATGGCTCGGCCCGACAGGGAGTCGTCCCTCTGTCCAGCGGTCGCTTCGGTCGGATGGTGCGGCGGGCGAAGGAACCCGACACCTCCCGCTACCTGATGACGCGGGTCACCACGCGCGTCTGCGTGAACTGCCGGTGCCCTTCCTTCGACTTGTGGAACCCGAATCCACTCTCCCGCGCCCCGACCCACGGCGTACCCACTGCGCCCCCCGGAGGACGATTCACGCCGATCATTCCCGCCTTCAGGCGCCGGGCCACGGCACCGGCCTTTTCCTCGTCTCGCCCAAAGACCACCGCCCCCAGCCCGAACCGGGTGGCGTTGGCGCGCTCCACCGCCTCGTCCTCGGACGACACTCGGCTCACGCACGCCACCGGGCCGAAGGTCTCCGTGGTGGCCACATCCATGTCGTCGGTCACGTCGACCAGGACCGTGGGCATGACGAAGTTGTCCCGATGCCCGTCACCCCCGGCCACGACTCGCGCACCACCCGCCACGGCGGCTCGGAGCTGCGCCAGGACGTGGTCCCTTTGGCGGGCGTTGACCATGGGGCCCACATCGGGATCTTCCTCGCCGCTGCTCACCGTCATCGCCGCCGCCACTCGGCCGAGGGCCTCCTCGAACTCGTCGGCGATGTCCTCCACGACGAAGATCCGCTCCGTGGCCACGCACACCTGGCCGGCGTTCCGGAAAGAATTCCACGCGGCGAACTTCGCGGCGGCCTCCACGTCGGCGTCGGAGAGGACGATCAGAGGGTCCTTGCCTCCCAGTTCGAGGACGACACGCTTGAGGTCCCCGCTGGCCTCCCTCAGGATCTGCTTGCCCACCTCCCTCGATCCGGTGAATGCGATCATGTCGACGTCGGAGCGGACCAGGGACTTTCCCTGGGCATCGGCGCCTTGAACCACGCGGAGCACATCGGCGGGGAGCACTTCGCTCAGGGCATCGGCATAGGCCTGGCCCGAGAGGGGGGTCTCCTCCGAGGGCTTGAAGACCACCGTGTTTCCGGCCATGAGTGCGGGCAGGACCATCCATGACGGCATGGCCATGGGGAAGTTCCACGGTGTGATGGCGGCGCACACGCCCAGGGGATCCCGGTAGACGGTGGAGCGAAGCCGACCGTCCTCCACCACCTCGG
>SLSF01000303.1 GCA_007130605.1 Gemmatimonadota bacterium
CTACCGCCCCAGGATCCAGGCCGAGATGGCTTCGAGCGCTACCGGAGCGAAGGTCTCCTCGATCTGGGCGTACTCCGCCGGGGCCCCGGTCTCCGCTGTCTGGAATAGGTGGTTCAGCCCCGGCAGGATCCGCACCTCCGCCTCCGGCGCGCCTGCCAGCGCCCGCTCCAGCTCCGGGTGGTTCTCCTCCGCGGGCACCTGGGTGTCCTTGCCTCCGAGCAGGACCAGCGCCGGGATGTCGAGCTGGGACAGGTGCTCCCGGGGGTCGTACGCCAGGAAGAATCGAAGCCACTCGCTCCCGGCCATCTGGACCTGCCCGCTGATCCAGGCATCTTCGCCCCCGGGGGGGATACCCTGCGCAGCCATCTCATCGGGATCGCTCTCTTCGAGGGTCCGCCGGAGCATCCCCTCGGCCCGCTCCATGCGCCGGTCCGGGTCCTCCTCCTCCAGGATGAGTTCGAAAAAGGCCCTCTGAACGCGGGCGCTCTCGGCGATAGCGTCCTCGGTCGACCCCATGGCACGGCCGATGGCCGCCCCCTGCATGGCCAGTAGCTCCGTGCCGGGCAGGCCCGGCGAGGCCAGGAGGACGACGAAGTCCACCCCGCCCCACTCCACGGCCACCATGGGGGCGATGATCCCACCTTCCGAGTGGCCCACGAGCCCCACCCGTTCCGAATCCACCTCGGGTCGGCTCCTAAGGTAGGCGACGGCCGCGGCGGCGTCCCCGGCGAAGTCGCGGGAGGTGGCCGCGGTGAATTCCCCCTCCGACTCCCCCACTCCCCGATCGTCGGAGCGGAGAACGGCGATCCCCTGACGGGTCAGGTGGTCGGCGAGAACCAGGAAGGGCCGGTGCCCCATGAGGGCCTGATCCCGATCCTGGGCCCCGGATCCGGTGATGAGGGCCACCGCGGGGAAGGGCCCCTCGCCCTCGGGGAGGGTCAGGGTGCCGGCCAGTTCGATCCCCGCCTCGAGGTTCGGATACCGTACATCCTCCGACTCATAGGGGAAGGGAGGTTCGGGTTCTTGCGGACGGGGAGGCCGAGCGAACTCGCCCGCTGGCGCCCCGCGCTCAAGGGCGAGCGGGAAGGCGGCGGGGCCCTGCTCCCAGTTTCCTTGGATCCGTTCGGGCGCCGTCCGGACCCCTCGGTACTGGGCCTGGAGGGGGGGAAGATCGAGGGTCACCGAGTCGCCAGACACCACCACGGACTCCACCGGCATCCCGAAGGCACCCTGAGCCGGGCTGTCCATCGTGGCGCTGTGCGTCCCGTCCATCTCCCGCGCGATATGGAATACCAGGGGGAGCTCCTGGCCACCAGGGAGCTCCAGCGTTCCGGTCCAGCTTCCTTCCACCGGGGCCTGCGTCACAGCCGGCGTGGGGAGCGCCAACAGCCCCGGGACCCCCACCAGGAGGCCGGCGAGAAGGACGCCGGAGATCCGGCGTCGGCTCCCACGCCTGGGCTGCCCGGGCCGGGGTCGCAAATGGTGGCGAGGTGAACGATCCAGCGAAAGCTCGGGCTGGCGCGGAACGAATCGAAGACGACGAAGAGACATCGCTGGGCACTCCGATGAGGAAACGTTGCAACGCGCCGCCGGGCGGGGCGCGGTCACGGCAGGAAGGCGAGCCGCAGCCTGACTCCCCCTGCCTTTAACGAGGAATACGAGCGACGCCTGGGCGTTCTTCAGCGCATCGCTCTCCGCCCATCACTCTCCGCCCCTCGCCTTGACCACCATCGGAGGACCGGGTCCCGATGAGCCTTCCGGTTCTTCCACGGACTCCCGGATCCGAGGCGGTCGCCTCAGGGGTCCCGGGGTACGCCCACCGACCGGGCGATCGCGCGGAAGAGGGCGACGGACTCGTGATCGTGGTGTTCGAAGTCTGGATCGGTCCCCGTCTTCACCACCACCACGGAGCGCTGGGGGTTCACATACACATACTGGCCGTAGACCCCGATGGCGGTGAACTCTCCGTCCTCCCTGTCCTCGGGGATCCACCACTTGTATCCGTATCCGAAGGTCCAGTGGGAGAGGGGGTTGGGACCGGGCTCGAGATGGGGTCCTTCCGGTTCCACGGACCGGGCCACCCATCCCTCCGGGAGAATGCGGCGATCCCGTGCCATCCCGTCGTTCAGGTAGAGGAGTCCGAACCGGGCCCAGTCCCGGGCCACGGCGTTCAGACAGCAGAACCCGATCTCGGCGCCGCTCCGGTCCGTGTTCCAGAACGCATCGGCCTCCATCCCGGCCGGACCCCAGATCCGGCGTTCCAGGTACTCGGCCGGCGACATCCCGGTGGCTCCGGCGAGCACATGGGCGAGCACGCCCGTATCCGAGGAGATGTAGTCGTTGTAGGTCCCGGGCTCGCGTCGGCGCTCGAGGGCGGCATAGTAGTCCAGCATGGGCTCGCCGAAGGCAAAGGCCCGAAAGAAGATCCGGTTCACGTCAGAGGAATTGCTGTCGTACCCTTCGTCGAAGTCCAATCCCGAGGACATGGTGAGGAGGTGGCGGATGGGGACGTCCCCGTACCCGGACCCCGCCAGCTTGGGCACGTACCGGGACACCGGCTCCTCCAGGCTCTCGATGCTCCCCTCCTCCAGGGCGATCCCGACCAGCGCCGAGACCACGGACTTGGCCACGGACCAGGAGGTGGCCGGCGAGGCCTCGCTCCAATCCGCGCGGTAGTGCTCGTACACGATCGTGTCGCCGCGAAGGACGAGGAGGGTCGTGGTCTCCGTCCGCTCCAGGAACGCCTCAACCGCCCGCTCCTCGCCCCGGAACTCGTAGGTCTCGGGGATGGATTCGAGGGCCCATTCGAGCGGCCACGTCTCGCCCCCGGCCCGGACCGGAACGCTCGGGAAGACCCGGTCCATGGCCTGGAAGTGGGCCCCCCGGTGGTCATCGGCGAAGAGGGTGAACATGGGGCCCCACGCGGTGGTCAGGAGGTACCGGTAGCCGCCGTAGAGGCCAAAGGCCAGGACCCCCAGCACGATCACGGCCCACATCAGGGCCCGGCGAACCCAGCGCCACCGCCGGGAAGAGGAAGCGTCTTGCATGCACGAATTCTCGACCGGAAAGGGTGACCCGGCAATGGCCCGGAGCAACCGAATTGGCTCGCATCAACTCGGCCAGCCGGGGACCGAGCAGCCGCAGACCTGCCAGCCAATCTTGTCCTACTCGTGTTGGCCAACTTATTCTGGAGTGTGCGAGTACTCGTGAGCGTCGGAGCCAGGGACCACCTGGGGGGAGGAACAGCAATGGCACGGAAGCGCAACAAGCCGGCGGTCGTGAGGGAGGCAGCCGCCGGGTATGGGGTGACCCAGGTGTCAGCCAGCGAACTCAAGAACGGATGGCATCGATGGCTCGAACGGGTTTCCGAAGGGGGCCAGACCGTGATCGTGACGCGCTACGGAAAGCCCATCGCCACCCTGTCGCCCGTAAGATTCGAGGGCCAGAGCCGGCGCATCTTCGGAGCGCTGGCAGGTTCGGTCACGGAGGAGGGCGACCTGGTTTCGCCCACCTCTGACCCCTGGGAAGCTGAGGGGTGACGGCCCCGGCTTCGCAACGGGGCGGCAACCCCACCGGACCCCTCCTGCTGGACACCCATGTGTGGATCTGGATGATGGAGGGGAATGAGCAAAGGCTCGGTCCTCGCTTGATCGACCGGGTCGAATCCGCCGGTCGTCGAGGCGAGGTCCTGATCCATCCCATGTCCGTGTGGGAGGTGGGCACGCTGGTGCGGAAGGGGAGGCTCGCCCTTGCGAGGCCCGCTGTGGATTGGGTGGAGGAGGCCCTGGGGCTGCCCGGGATCTTCCTCCTGGGCCTTTCCCCCCGGTCCGCGCTTCAGGGGGCCTTGCTGGACTCGAACCGCCTGACCGACCCGGTGGACCGGATGCTCGTCGCCGCCGCCCGCCTCGAGGGCGCCACCCTGGTGACCGCAGACGATCGGATTCTTGACTTCGCAGAGGGCGGGGCGGTCCAGGTTCTGGCTGCGCGGTGACGAGGAGGAGGAGCCGCAGCTGGATGAGGTGAAGAACGTCCGCTCCCCTGGATCCGGACCCTACACCGCCTCCCGACTCCACCGCACCACCCTGGCCGGCATCGGGTGCTCAAGGCGCCAGGTGATGCTCATGGGCCGGCCGCCTTCGTGCTTCATGTAGGTGAG
>SLSF01000278.1 GCA_007130605.1 Gemmatimonadota bacterium
GTTCAAGACACAGATATATCAACTTGCCAGTTATTTACAGGTGCCGGAAGAAGTATTAAATGCAAAACCCACAACCGACACCTACAGCGCTGATCAAACGCAGGAGGAATTTTTCTTCCGCATACCGTTCTCCGTTCTCGATGGCGTCTGGTGCGGGTGGGAAAAAGGTCATACCAATGAGGATATCGCATCCACCACCGACCTAAGTATCGATCAGGTGAAGAACATCATCGAAGATATCAAACAAAAGATGAAAACGACAATGTCGCTGCGGCAGGAGTAAATAAAGTGTTTGATAGTATTCACCTGCCACTTTATAAAAACTATGTCGCGGATTAACCTATAGCTTCGATATACTTGTGGTATGAGACTATGAAGATAAGAAAGATAGATAAAAATGATATTCCTGCGTTAACAGAGTTTAACCGGAGAATGTACCCTAAAAGAGACAAAGTGGAGGAATCCATTTATTTTCGTTTTTTTAAAAATCCTTTAAGTGACAAACATTCAGAAAGTATTATTGCGGTAAATGGCAGAGACGAAATTATTGGCCAATATTTTTTGATGCCTGCCAGATTCCGATATCGTGATAATGAAGCCATCGTTCATTGGGGTATGGATTATATAGTTGAACAAAAGGAGAGGAGATCGCTCACAGGTATTATTTTGTGCAGGGAAGCCTTAAAAGTAAAATTTCATTTTGGAACAGGTGTTAATGAAACTGCTCTGCCTATTCATAAACGTTTTGGCGATGAAGTTATTGGATATAGTAATAGGTATATAAAAATTATAAATCCGTTCTTTATTCATAATTTTTTACCAACATTATTTACTCATAATTTATATTTAAAATTTCCCGAAGTAGTCGATACAAAATATTCGAGATTTGCAAGAGTACACGAGGCCGGGGAGATCATATCGAATAGCGGCTATTGGGATAAAGCTTCATTTGAATTTTCAAGAGACGTTGATTTTATCAGATGGAGATTTTTTTACTACCGGAACAAACATATAGTTTACAAGTATGTTTCCGGTATGGAAAAAGATAACTCGAATACAAATACCTCATATTTCATCGTCAGGCAGATACTGTGGAGGAAAATAAAGTGTCTTTTGTTGGTGGACTATCGGTTTTCTTCCTACGGACATTTTAAAGAAATATTAAAAGCGGTGACGAACCTTGCCAGAACACAAAAAATGTCGGCAATTCTAACGAAATGCTCATTACCTTCTCTTATGAAGATTCTGTCAAGAAATTATTTCATTAAGTTTAGTGGAGGAGTTATTATATCAAATTATAAAAAATTAAACAATAACTGTCCTATTGATAATGATAATATTCTTGTAACCTATGGTGATTCAGATGCTGATTTCTGGAAGGGTGACAATACATGGTAATTAACCGCAATGAAATTGTAAACTTTTTCATGATGTACGAGTTAATAACCATTATAATGATATTTAAGATTCGTCACTATTGGTACATACACGTTTCTTCGTGAATAGGAAGCGGTTTGTGAGCCCTTTACCGGCTTTATTACGGATTAATTAGAAAAGAATTTCTGTTATAAAAGTGAATCAGGTAGAACAACAACATTATTTGGAATTTTCCTTGTAATTTCTACAAAACACTTATTTTTTCATGAAAATTTGTTATATTAGGAGCTAAGAGGTAGAGATTTTTACTAAACCCGGATAGAAGAAAAATTATATATTAAAACCCTATTAACGGATTCCATTTAAAGGGGTTGTCCTAAAAATTTTCGCCACTTTGTCATTTCATATCAAGGGATGATATATTTCGGGGGCTTTTCGGACAGCCCCTTTTTTATTTTTAGCACGATTTTATCCTTGTAATAAAATTACCTCGCAAACGGTTGTGTTTTATGTACTGCGTTATTGCTTAAATGTTTTATATTTTATGTGTTTCTTTTGTGTATCCACTGTCAAAGGGGTATGTGGTGGCATAATAATTGCTTCTTACTATTTGAAAAAAGTATTATAAACATTATTTGTGCTGTAGAACACCCAATGTGAGCAGAACACATTATGAGAAATTTTGCTCTTTATACTTTTACCCGGTATGTTCGTTATATCCCCGTAATTGTTTTTTTATTTTTTCAGTTTTTTCCGATTCATTCATCAGGTCAGGAGAATAAAGCATTTCCAGGAGCGATGGGATGGGGAGGAGAGACTCGGGGTGCCTGGGGACATCCGACCATTGATCCGGTGATACTTAAAGTTACCAATTTAAGTAATGATGAAAACCTGGAAGGCTCTTTCTTTTGGGCATTACGCCAAAGTTATCCCCGTATTATAGTATTTGAAGTGGGCGGTGTTATTGATATGGAGTGGAAAAGGTATGGGTCTACACACGGTCGTAACCGGAACGGTCAGTTTGATATTAACGATCCGTATCTAACCGTTGCCGGACAGACTGCTCCCTCACCCGGTATTACACTAATAAGGGGTTCAATCTGGATATGGACACATGATATTATTTTCCAGCATATTGCAATTAGAGGTGGTTCAAATCCCGTATTTTATGACGATGACCCAAATGACCCTGAGAGCCATGGCTTTAGGAATTGTATAGATGACATTACCGTAAGAGGTGATGATGGGTTTGATATTGTTATTGACCATTGTTCTTTTACATGGTCAGCGAGATATACCACAAGCATAGCTGCCGATACGGAACCGAGGGTAGAAAATGCCGGAAGAATAACTTTCAGCAACAATATTATTGGTGAGGCTCTTAAAAATGCGGTTTTAGGTGCTTCAAGACAGGAGGGGCGGGGTGGAATTTATATAGCTCATGATCTCACTGTTATCAAAAACCTTTATGCTTATAATTATGCCCGGAATCCACACCTCACAGGTTCTCGTGGTATTTATGCAAACAACTTTCTTCGCGGTATGTCTAACACCGCAACCTACGGTTCAGCTAATATGACTTTTGAAGGCAATTATGGTATATGGGGCGATCATCCAATGAGTTTTCCGAATAGAGGTTTGTGGAATCATAGGTCTGAGGCTCATGTAGAAATGTATTTTGATGACAACCAAATATATGATTATGACGAAACCACACCGTTATTGGTTTATGCCGTAACTCACGGCGGTACTCTTACGTTATTAGAAGAACCACCTCATTGGCATGATACAGTAGATTTAGTCTCCTCGGATGAATTGTTTGAGCACATTAAAATAAATGTGGGCGCAAGACCTTGGGACAGAGACCCCATTGACCAAAATATTATTGATAAGGTAGAAAATGGCACTGGGAAAATATCATTACACCATGTTTCTGATTGGGACTCGGAAGCAGACTATCCTGGGAGAATGTACGCTAATCACCCAGTTGACGGAACATTATATACATTCATGTCATTAACTTGGAGTAATATAGGTGTTGAACCCGGAGCAGGCCCTGATTGGGTTACGGGAGAACAGGTCGAAGTTGGTGATGTGCGTATATATGACAATGTTACTTATATGTGTATTGAGTCACATACAACCGAAGAAGGATTAGAACCCCCGGAGAACGATAATTTATGGGGGCGATATTGGCAACAATTATGGCCAGCGTCGGAGAACTGGTCTGAAAGTTGGTATCCCACATACGAATCCACTTACCGTGAATTTAACCCGGATGAATGGGATCTGAAGTATATGATACCACATGCCGGTTACTGGGAAGCTCCCGAAGCAAACTCCCCCGAAAACAATGCAGTTGATGTCGGGCAAAGCCCTACATTTTTATGGGAAGCCGCGGAATATTTAACTCATTTTACCATTCAACTCGCAACAGATGAAGAGTTTTCTGAGATTGTTGTCGATGAAACGGATATCAGCGGATCGTCTTACACAGTCAATAACCTTGACGGTAGCACCGCATACTACTGGCGCGTACGCGGTCACAACGCAACCGGCCCAAGTCAATGGTCTGAGATCCGTCAGTTTCATACGGATAATGTTCCGAATGCACCTGTGTTACGATCACCGGAGAACGGCTCTGCGAGCATATCCGATAGTGCTCTTCTTGAATGGGAAACATCAGATAATGCTGAAAGTTACTCTATTCAGGTCTCGGTCGATTCAAATTTCTCAACAATTGTTGCAGAAGAAGATGA
>SLSF01000308.1 GCA_007130605.1 Gemmatimonadota bacterium
GGCAGCGCTCGTCATCGTGACCGGAGTGGCGGTGGTGACGATGAAGCGGCGGCGCGCCCGGCCTCCCACCGTCCGCCCGTCGGCAGTGCGCGGACTTCGGCCCTGAATCACCGCGGGGGCCAGCCGGAAAACAGAGCGGTTCAGCACTCGAGAACCGACGCCGGTCGTCGAACGCTCTACCTCGTACCCGGTGAGATACTCTCCATGAAGAGATGCGAAGCTCCATCTGGTCCATGACGGCGCCTGCGAGTTCGGCGAGCGGATCGAGCTGGTGTCCGTCATGGGTGACGAGCGCTGCGGCTGCATAGAATCGGAGCCCGAAATCTCCGGCCACGAGGGGATTGGCAAGGGCCCTCGGATCGCTCAGTGCGTCGCGGACCACACAGGTCCCGGGGCTGAAGATCGCAGAAGCACACAGTCCCGGGTCCCTCGGGAGCTCGTTCGTATGGAGGCCGTGCCGGGACTTGAACAAGATGCGGTCCTCATCGACCAGCGAGACGAGCGCGATGGCTGTGTCGAAGATGCTGGCCGCGAGTGCCGTCAGCCGATCGAAGGTTCCGTCGGGCGGAGTGTCGAGGATCTCGTATGCCCTCAGTGCGGAAAGACGGACGGATTCGTGTACTGCGTCGGATTCGGACATTCGAGCTCGCCGGAAGAAATGTGTTCACCTGCATACACCGGCGGATGAGAGAGTCGCCCCCCGATGGCCTGCCCGGGCTCGATCGGGCCCAGGTGAATCCATGGGAGTGGGGTGACGCGGAGGACACACCCTCCATTGGAACCTGCCCAGGGGCCCCTTGACGAATTTTCTGGCGTTGCGCGCGCCCCCCCCCGTATCTTGGTCTGGAGAGGCCCTCCTTCGAGGTCGAAGGCAAGTATCGGCCTCACCTACTGAAGAGTACGACATGAACCCAACCCTCGTGCGAAGAACCGACTCGGTCCCCTCGGAGGCGACCGAGGACCACAGTCTCACTTTCCGAAGCTTTTCCGCCCTGGGCCGGATCCTGGCGGTCGTCGCGCTCGTCCTCCTCCTGGGCTGTGATTCCAATGGTCCGGATGTGGTGGACCCCGGAAATGGGAATGGGCCGGAGCCGGACGCCCTCACCGTGCGGGTGGTCGCGGCACCCGGAAGTGGCCTCGATTTCTCAGCCGTGGGTTGGACCGGTGGTGTTCCGAGCGCGGAACTCACCCTCATGGAGGTCCGTGATCATGAGCCCTTGATCACGGAGATAGTCCAGACCGGCGCGGAAGGGTCGCACCGCTTCACCGGACTGGATCCGGGGGTGCAGTGGGCCACCGCCATCCGTCACCTGTCGGCCTCCGAAGAGGCCCTCCTTCCCGCCGGAGCCGAGCTTCCGATCCTCGTGGGAGGAGGGAAGCCCGAGGTGGAGGGGGAGACGACCTTCGACCTCGAAGTGCGTTCACCGGAAATCGGCTCGCTCGTGATCAGCGAGATCGCGACGATGCGACCCGATATCTCCGGGGCACCGGAGGGCGGGTACCAGGGAAGCATGTACGTGGAGCTCTACAACAACTCAGAGTCCATCGTCCATCTCGACGGCATGCTTCTCGGACATTTCTACAACTGGTACAGGGACATGTCGCACGCCCACCGTCACGCCTGCTCGGCGACCGAGCCGATGCGGGTGGATCCGGAAGGCATCTGGGCTGCGAACTTCTTCAGGTTCCCCGGCTCGGGCACCGACCATCCGGTCGCGCCCGGACAGGTGATCTTGATCGCAGTAAGCGCCGCAGACCACCGGGATGTTCATCCGGACCTTCTGGACCTCACCCATGCGGACTTCGAGTTCCGGCCGGAGGACTGGGTGGCGAGCCCGGAGAATCCTTCGGTCCCCAACATGATGGACGCGGGTCCTGAACCGGTGCTGGCCCGGCACCTCCAAGGCTCCCGAAATCACTTCTGGTTTCTGGCGGAGCCGGTCGATCTCGAGTCCCTCCCTCGGATGCGGGATCCTGGAGCGGGTGCAGCTTTTCAGTGGGACTATGTGCGGATTCCCCGGGACCGCGTGCTCGATGCGACGGCGATCTGGTGGGACCGGGCCGCCGACTTCCCGCCCACGGAGGGTGTGCCGCTCTGCCACCGTACCGTCCACCCCGTCTTTGATGCGGTCCCCGGAGGGTTCTTCCGCCACACGCAGCACACCATCAGCGTGCAGCGCCGGGCCGTCCTCACCCGAGACGGCCGCACGGTCCTCCTCGACACCAATGTGAGTGCCATCGATTTCACCCGGGGCGAGCGCACCCCCGGCTGGATCCCGGACCCGGAGGCGTGGTGAACACAAAGCTGTGGATCATCGCAATCGTCCTCGCCGTCGCGGCCATGGCGGGCTGCGATGATGTGGTGCGCCCCCAGGCCGTCATCGAGGTCCGGGTGCTGCCTGACTCGGCGCACATTGCCGTAGGTGAATCGGTGGTGTACGAGGCCCGGGCGCGGGATCGCGCGGGGAACGAGCTCACGGAGCGAAACTCCGAAGCCGAGTGGGAGGCCGTGCCCTCCACCCTCGTTCGGACCGAAACGGGGCCAGAGCCCGGAACGGTCCAGGTCCGAGGGCTGGCCGTCGGCTCGGCCGATGTGACCGCACGGTTCGCACGTCGGGACGGGTCGAGCCGCGTCTTCATCTACCCGGCGGAACTGGACCGGATCGAAATCGAGCCCTCCCCCGTGGTGACAAGCAACGGGATGCTGGCACGTCCGAGAGCACGGCTACTCGACGCAGATGGCGAGGAGCTCTCCTACCAGGACTTCCGGATCTCGTGGCAGACCGTCGATCCGACCATCGCCAGTGCCGGCCAGAGTGTCGGCGAGAGCCCACGGCCCATCGGAACTGTGCAGGGACGGACCCTGGAGGGCCAGACCCTGGTCCGCCTCATCGTGAACGACATGCGGACCACGGCCGAGGTCATCGTGATCCGGGAACCCATCCCCACCGATCCCCCGGAGGTGGTCGAGGCGACCCCGACCTCCGTCGAGCTCGCATGGTCATGGGTCTCACGCGCCACCGTGGGCTACCGGGTCGAGCGCTCCACATCGGTGGATGGCCCCTTCGAAGAGATCGCGGCGATCCCGCAGAGCGCTCAGCCCGCGGATCCCGAGGCCCATTCCCTTCTTGACGACGGGCTGACGCCGGAAACGACCTACCACTACCGGCTCCGCAACTGCAATCAGTACGGCTGTTCCGAACCCACCGAAGCGACTCAGGCGACGACCCTCCCCGAGGGGTCGGGATCGTGACGGGCCGGTACCGGGCCGCCGCGCTTCTCGTTGCCATCCTCCTCCTGGCAATCGGCACGACCCCGGAGGCCCTCTCGGCACAGGACACCGATCCGCCTTCGATCACCGGGATCGTGACCGGACAGGACGGAGAGCCGATCCCCGCGGCACAGGTGGAACTCCGCCACCTGGAGACCGGAACCGGCACCCTCCGGATCACCGGCGCGGAAGGCCGCTTCACCTTTCCCGACCTGGAGCCCGCAACCCCCTACCTCCTGGTCGTCCGCTCCGCCGGTTTCACCACGCAGGAGCGGGACGACATCGTTCTCGATCCGGGAGAGACGCGGCGGATCGAGGTCACCATGGTCCCTCCGGGCTTCGAGCTCGAGGCCATCGATGTCATCGTGGACCGGAGATTCGACACCTCGCTCTCGGGCCCGGTGATCTCCATCACCCGCGAGGAGGTCACCGCGCACCCCTCCACCGAACGCAATTTCATGGAGCTCGCGCGGCTCTCTCCCATCGCGGTGCAGACGAGCGATGGGGGAGAGATGTCGATCTCGGGGCAGAATGAGCGGCACAACTCGATCCTCATCGACGGGTCCTTGAACCAGGATGTCTTCGGGGCGTCGCCGAGCGGCGTCCCCGGGGCGGCGGCGCGCGCCAAGCCCATGCCCATCGACGCCATCGAGCAGTTCCGGATCGAGGCGGCCCCCTTCGATGTGGGAGTGAGCGGATTCACCGGTGGCGTCATGAATGCAACGACCCGCCGGGGAACCAACGAGTTCTCCGGCTCCGCCTTCTCGGAGTTCCGCAACCAGCGGTTCTTCGGGAGTCTCGAACTCCAGGGTGCCGATGTCGCCCCCGAGGAATTCACGAAGCATGTGTGGGGATTCGATGTGGGGGGACCCATCCGCGAGGATCGCGCCCACTATTTCGTCGCCCTCGAGTTCGAGGACCGGAACGAGCCGTCCATGGGCTTCATCCGCGATGTCCACTCCCCCTTCGCCACAGGCGTGCTCCCGGACTCCCTCGATGCCATGGCCCGGATCCTCCAGGACCAGTACGGGATGGATGTGGGAACCTCCGGGCAGGTAAGTCTTCGCAACCCCCTCCGGAATGTCTTCAGTCGGCTCGACTGGCAGCTCTCCGAGGCAAACCACCTCATGTTGCGTCACAACTTCTCCGGCGCCGCCCGAGACTCCACCCCCAACCGATCGGGGGTACGCCCCTACGAGTTTTCCTCGGCGGGCTATCGGGCCGAGAGCACGAGCCACGCCATCACCGCTCAGCTCACCACCGAGCTCGGCGGTGGCCATGCGAACCAGTTCACGGCGAATGTCCAGCGCATCAGCGAGGAGATGCTCCCCAACTCCACCGACCCCATGGTCGATGTACTCCTCCGAGGTCTGGACGATGGTGTCCCGCTCCGGAGGGAAGCGCGCGCCGGCTCCCGCTACTTCTCGCAGCAGAACGCCCTGGACCAGTCGATCCTGCAGCTCACGAATCGCCTCTTTCTCGACCGGGGTGCGCTCCAGACCACCTTCGGGATCGGCCTCGACTACTTCTCCTTCGACTACGATGACCGCCCAGGTTCCAGGGGCTACTACCAGTTCGACGGGCTCGAGAACCTGGCCATGAACCGGCCCCACCGGTACGAGGTGCTCATGAGCAATCCCGACGGTGGGGATCCCGGCGTCGAACTCTCGGTCCTCCAGCCGCACCTCTATTTCCAGAACCATCACGAGTTCCCCGGAGGCTTCGTCCTCTCGTACGGGGTGCGGATGGATGTCCCGATCTTTCGCGGCGAGCCCGAGTGGAACGAGCCCATCGACCAGGAGTTCGAACTCCGGACCGATGTCCTCCCCTCGGTGAGTCTCACCTTCAGCCCTCGCCTGGGCTTCAACTGGCAGCCGGCCACCGACCGGCGGACCCAGGTGCGCGGCACTTTCGGGGTCTTCACCTCGAACCTCCCCTACGTCTGGATGGCGGACGCGATCCGCCACAACGGAATGGACCGGACCGTGCTCTCCTGCACCGGTGCCGTCGCGCCCGACCTGAACCCCTCCGCCCCCCCGCCAACCTCGTGCCGCTTCGGTCCCGGCGACCCCCACGCGCGCGTTGTCGCCTTCCGAGAGGACTTCCGGCTCCCGCGGGAACTCAAGATCACCATGGCGATTGATCGGGAGCTGCCGGGAGACATCCTCATGACCGCCGAGGCGCTCTTCATCCCGACCTTCTCCCGGACGGCGGTTCGCGACCTGAATCTTCCCGCGGCAGGCAGCCCCGGGGACCGGAACTACCAGCAGGCCTTCGGGGACCGGGCGCACTACGGAGCCTCCGTCCTCGACGGCTACGTCCCGCGCCGACGGGTGGCAGGCTTCTCGCAGGTCCTCCAGGTCGAGAACGAGAAGCGGGCGGCACTCGCCTGG
This sequence comes from Gemmatimonadota bacterium, assembly GCA_007130605.1. GTDB lineage: Bacteria > Gemmatimonadota > Gemmatimonadetes > Longimicrobiales > Gaopeijiaceae > SLBA01. The sequence goes on from SLSF01000308.1 coordinate 5,665, forward strand.
AGCACGACCCTCCAGCTCGAACGGCGCTTCACCGACTGGCTCTTCATGACCGGCTCCGTGAGCGCCAGCCGGACGAAGGACGAGCAGAGTCTGGGCTTCGGCGACATGGCGACGAATCTCGCGGCGACCCCGGTAGGGCGCCTGGGGAACCAGTTCACCGCTCGCCCCGCCAACTTCGACCGCCCCTGGAAGTACCTCCTCAGCGCCCGGATGAATGTGCCCGAGCGATGGGGCGGGTCGCGGGTCTCCCTCGTCTATGTCGGCCAGTCGGGCCAGCCGTATTCCTACACCTACGGCTCCGACATCAATGGCGACGGCTTTCCCGGGCCGGGGATCCCCCTGGACGCGGGCAACAGCCTGCTCTATGTGCCGGAGAGCCCCGCCAGCATCCCCGGAACCCTGGCCACCCAGAGTCTCTTCGCGCAGTTCGTCAACGAAGTCGAGGAGTGCCTCGCTGACATCCGCGGGGCCATCATGGAGCGGAACGCCTGCCGCACTCCCATGACCCACATGGTCGATCTGAGTGTGGTTCAGCCCATCGACGTGGGTGGGATCCGGCTCGAGCTGAACGGCGATCTCCTGAATGTGCTGAATTTCTTCAACTCCGACTGGGGCCGGGTGTGGGAGGTGGATCCGGTCATTCCGATCCTGGACTTCGACGGTCGCGAGCTCCCGGACGAGTTCGGGGTGGACCCCTCGCCCTCGGATCCGCCCCGGGTCTTCTTCACGGGGCCGCGGGCGAGGGACCCGGAGACCGGATCGCTTCGCCCCGTCCTCCCCCACACCCTCATCGTGCCCGCGTCGCAGTGGCAGGCCCAGTTGGGCATCCGGATCCGCTTCTGAGCGATCGGCTGGAATGGAAAGGCCCGCCTGTCGGGGTGTGACACCGCCGCTACCGCCCCTTCTTCCCGAAGCGGGTGTCGAGGGCGCGGACCATCTTCTCGGCGGCGCCCCGGGTGGCCTTGTCCACATCGACAGCCATGTTGTCGACCTTGACCGGGTTCATGCCCGAGGGTCGCGCCTCCATCACGCACCGGATGTCGACCCCGCCCTTGTTGGCATTCACATCGGTGAGGTGGACCTCGACCCGGGTGAGCCGCTCGCTGAACCGCCCCAGGGAACGCTCCACGGTGGAGCGGATGTCGGCCAGCATCGTCTTGTTGCCATCGATCTGGTTGTCGGTGTTGATCTGGATCTGCACGGAGGTCCTCGGAATGAGATGGTGAAAAGTCGCTGGCGGCTGCTTCAATCTCGCAGACCGAGGGCTCGACTTCCACCCATTGACAGGGGGAGGATGTACCGACAGTTTCATACGAACGTATGACTTAATCCTGTCAAGGTAACCTCCACGGGTCCGCACCTTGCATTCAGGTGGGATGTTGACGAAGGGAAGTGCGCACCGGAATGGACATTCCAGTTCCGGGCAGAACGGGACCATGAACCGAACGCTGGAGGAGGGAATGGAGACCGAGGTACTCACGGCCCGCGGGGTCACCCGGACCTATCGCATGGGAGAGGTCGACGTGCATGCCCTCCGCGGCGTCGACTTCTCGCTCCACCAGGGAGAGTTCCTCGTCCTGGTGGGGGCCTCGGGAAGTGGCAAATCGACCCTCATGAACATCCTGGGTGGGTTGGATCGTCCCACCGAGGGCACGGTGCACTTTCGCGACCGCGACCTGACCCATGCCACCGACCGGGAGCTCACCACCTTCCGACGCAATCACGTGGGCTTCGTCTTCCAGTTCTACAACCTCATGCCCTCGCTCACCGCACGCGAGAATGTGGCGCTGGTCACCGAGATCGCCCGCGACCCGCTCCGCCCCGAAGAGGCCCTCGAGATGGTGGGACTGAAGGAGCGGCTCGACCACTTCCCCTCGCAGCTCTCCGGAGGGGAGCAGCAGCGGGTGGCAGTGGCCCGCGCAATCGCGAAGCGCCCGGAGATCCTCCTCTGCGATGAACCCACCGGAGCCCTGGACTACCGCTCCGGCGTCGTGGTCCTGGAGGTCATCGAGCGCGCGAACCAGGAACTGGGCACAACCACGGCAGTCATCACCCACAACGCCCCCATCTCCGACATGGCGAGCCGGGTGGTGATCCTCCACGACGGCCAGGTGGACGAGGAGCGGCGCAACGATACGCGGAAATCCGCCTCCGAGATCCGCTGGTAAGATGCGCACCCTCGACCGCCGCCTCCTCAGGGACCTTCGAGAACGCTGGTCCCAGCTCCTCACCATCGGCCTCGTGGTGGCCAGCGGGGTGGGTGCATACATCGCCCTGACCGCCACCTTCCGGGCGCTCGACGACTCCCGCACCCTCTACTACGAGACCAACCGCTTCGGCGATGTCTTCGCCACCCTGGAGCGTGCACCCGACGCCGTGGGGGATCGGCTTGCCGAGATCCCGGGGGTGACCCTCGTCCATACCCGCCTGGCCGCATCGGTCCGCATTCCCCTGGAGTCGGACCACCATCCCCCCATCGGGATGGTGGTGGGGCTCCCCCCGGGGGGCGACGCCCCGCTCAACCGGGTCCGGGTCGAGGAGGGCAGCATGGTGGAAGCCGGACGGAGCGACGAAGCCCTTCTCCTGGAAGTCTTCGCGAAGCGGAACAACCTGGCCCCCGGCGACACGATTCCGGTGATCATGGAGGGCACCCTCCGCAGCGTTCGCATCGTGGGCCTGGCCAACGCACCGGATTTCGTCTATCCCGCTCCCCCGGGCGATGCGCCGGTACCCGACGACGAACGATTCGCCGTCCTCTGGATGGACCAGGGGGCGGTGAGCCCCGCCTTCCAGATGGAGGGGGCCTTCAACGAGGTCGCCCTCCGCCTGGGCCCGCGGGCGTCGGAGGCCGCCGTCCTGGCTGAAGTCGACCGCATCCTCGAGCCCTGGGGAGGCCGGGGCGCGGTGGGCCGCGATCGCCAGCGCTCCAACTTCTTCCTGAACATGCGTTTCGACCAGCTCGAGGCGATCTCGGGCTTCGTTCCCATCCTCTTTCTCGGGGTGGCGGCCTTCCTCCTGAATGTCGTCCTCTCCAGGCTGGTCCGACTCCAGCGAGGGGAGATCGCTGCCCTGAAGGCCCTGGGCTACCATGACCGGGAGATCGGGGGATACTACCTCCGCTTCGTCTCGGTGGTCATCCTGGTGGGCTCGCTCCTGGGCGTCGCCCTGGGCGCATGGATGGGTCGGGGGATCACCGGCTTCTTCACGCAATTCTTCGGACTCCCCCTCCTCGAATTCCGGGTCCCCCTGGAGACCGTGGCCGTCGCCTTTGCCGTCGCCCTCCTCTTCGGCTTCCTCGGCGCCTTCGCCACCCTTCGCCGGATTCTCCGGATGGCCCCGGCGGAAGCCATGCGCCCCGAGGCGCCGGCCCGCTACCGGAAGACCCTCCTGGAAGAGCTCGGAATCGGAGACCTCTTCGGGAGCACCGGACGGATGGTCCTGCGGGAACTGGGGCGCCGTCCCATCCGCGCCCTGATCTCGGGCCTCGGCGTCGCACTTGCGGTGGGAATCATCGTGGTGGGCCGCTTCTCGCACGACGCCTTCAATATGATCATCGACCAGCACTACTACCTGGCGACCCAGGAAGATGTGAGCGTCTCGCTCCTGGGACCCACACCCGAGCGCGCCATCCGCGAGGCCCAGGCGATCCCGGGGGTGGTGCGGGCAGAGGGGGTCCGGACGACGCCGGTACGGATCCGATCGGGGAACCGATGGCGCGACATCGCCCTCCACGGGTACGCGGAAGGGAGTTCGCTCCGAAGGCTGATGGATGCCTCCGGAAGGATCTCCCCCCTCCCCTCCGGCGGCATCGTCCTCACCACAGCGCTGGCCGATACTCTCCGGCTCGCGGTGGGGGATCCGGTGGAGGTGGTCCTTCACGAACAGAATCGAACCCGGACGGTGCCGGTCACCGGCCTCGTCGACGAGATGTTCGGAATGCAGGGGCACATGCGCCTGGACGAACTGAACCGGATGATGGACGAGGGACCCATGGTGAGCCGGCTTCTCCTCACCGTCGACCCGGAGGACTTCGGGGGCGTCGAGGCGCGACTCATGGAAATGTCGAGGGTGGGGGAGATCACTCACAAGCAGCGTGCAGTGGAGCGGATCCGCGAGGTGGCCGCCGATCCCCAGACGGCTCTCGTCCTCGTCCTGAGCCTCTTCGGCTCCATTATTGCGATTGGGGTCGTCTACAACAATACCCGGGTTGCGCTCTCGATCCGGGCGCGAGACCTGGCGAGTCTCAGGGTCATCGGCTTCACCCGACGGGAGATCTCGGGAATCCTCCTGGGGGAGCAGGCGATCCAGGTCCTCCTGGCGATCCCCGTGGGTCTCCTGGTGGGACGGCTGCTCGTCTCCCAACTGGTGGCCACCATGGACCTGGAGGAGTACCGGCTCCCTTTGGTGATCACCACCGAGACCTACGCATTCGCCGCCTCGGTGGTCCTCGCCGCCGCCCTGGCGAGCGCACTCCTGGTCCGACGGCGACTGGACCGGCTGGACCTGATCGGCGTCCTGAAGGAACGAGAATGACCCGCCCGACACGAGCACACGAAGGAGAACACCATGTCCGATGAATCGAAGTCGAGGGAGCTTCCCCGCTGGGCCCGCACCACCCTCCTGGTCCTCCTGGGGCTGGTGGTGGTGGGAGGGATCGTCCTGGCCCTCATCCCCTCGCCCATCGTGGTGGATGCGGGAACGGTGGAGCGGGGGACGATGCAGGTGCGGATCGAAGAGGACGGGCGAACCCGGGTCCAGGACCGGTACCAGCTCTCGGCACCGGTGGGCGGCACCCTCGAGCGGGTGACCCGGCAGGTCGGGGACGAGGTGGAGGAGGGGGACATCCTCTTTCGGATCCGACCCACCGCTAGCGCCCTTCTCGACCCCCGCAGCCGGGCCCAGGCCCAGGCGGGACTCGAGGGCGCCCGGGCCAACCTCGAAGCCGCGCGAGCCCGGGTGGAGGGGCTGCAGGCCGGAGTCGTCGAAGCGGAACGGGCGCTTCGGGCCGAGCGGATCCGCCATGAGGGCGGGGGTGGCTCCGCCGCGGCGGTGGAGGTGGCCGAGGCCGTCCTCCGGGGCCGCGAGGCCGAAGTCCGGTCTGCGGAGTTCCAGGCCCGCGCCGCCGAGCAGGAGGTGGAGCACGCGCGCCTCCTCCTGGAGACGCCCGGGGCCGGAGGAGCGGGTGCCCCCCTGGAGGTGCGCACCCCGGTGGCCGGTCGGGTGCTCCAGGTCCTGAGAGAGAGCGAGGGCGTCGTACAGCCCGGAACCCCGATCCTCGAGGTGGGGGATCCCCGAAGCCTGGAGCTCGTCGTCGACCTCCTCTCGGCCGATGCCGCCCAGGTCTCGGCCGGAGCCCCCGCGGTCATCGACCGTTGGGGGGGAGAGGAGACCCTCGAGGCCCGGGTGCGCCGGGTGGAGCCCTCCGCCTTCACCCGGGTCTCGGCGCTGGGCATCGAGGAGCAGCGGGTGAATGTGATCCTCGACCTGGAGTCGCCCCCGGAGCTCTGGGCCATGCTCGGCGACGGGTACCGCATCGAGGCCCGCATCACCATCTGGGAGGAGGACGACGTGGTGATCGCGCCGGCCAACGCGGTCTTCCGGGAGGGAGGCGAATGGTTCGCCTTCCGCATCGAGGCGGGTCGGGCGGTCCGGGTCCCCATCGAGGTGGGCCGCCGAAGCGATGTGGACGCATGGATCACCGAGGGGCTCGAGCCGGGAGACCGGGTCGTCCTCTACCCCGGCGAACGGATCGAAGATGGAGTGCGGATCGATGAACGCTGAAGCGAAACGACTCGGATGGAGCGGGCTGATCCTCCTCCTGGGACTCCACCTGGGTGGGGGCGACGGATGGGGCCAGACCCCCATCTCCCTCGATGAAGTGGTCACCCGGGCGCTGGAGCAGGGGCCCCGGGTCGAAGACGCCCGACTGGGTGTGGAGGCGGCACGGGCCCGGGTGCGGGAGGCCCGGAGCCAGCTCTTCCCCCAGCTCGACGCCACCTTCGGCTACACGCGAAACCTGACCACCCCCTCGGCCTTCCTCCCCGCCGTACTCTTCGACCCCGATGCCGGACCCGAGGAGTTGGTGCGGGTTGCATTCGGCGCCGACAACGTCTGGTCCACCGCCATCACCTTCCGCCAGGCCCTCTTCGATGGGCGCGCCTTCGCCGGGCTCGGGGCCGCTTCGGCCTTTGCCGATCTCGCCGGCGAGGAGATGCGGGGCGAGCGGCACGACGTGGTGACAGGGGTCCGGGTCCGCTACTACGACCTCCTCCTGGCCGAAGAGGAGGAGCGGCTCGCCGAGGGCGCCCTGGAGCGGGTCCGCGAGACCCTCGACGAAGCTCGAAGACTCTACGAAGCCGGACTCGCCTCGGAATACGACGTCCTCCGCCTCGAAGTGGAGGTGGCAACGCTGGAACCGAGCCTGAGCCGGGCCCGGAATGCCCGGCGGGAAGCGGCGCGCGACCTCTCCGTCACAATGGGGGGCGACGAGGGCGCGGAACTCACGGCAATGGGATCGCTCTCGGAAATCGACCTGGCGGACCGAGAGGAGAACTCCGCCGAGAACCGTGCCCTCCTGGACTTCAGTGGGACCGGTGAGGGGGCCGGCCGGACCGAACTCCGGCAGCTCGACATGCAGCGGGAGCTGGTGCGCTCCGAGCTGCGCGCGGAACGGGCGGACTACCTTCCCCGCATCTTCCTCGTGGGAGGCTACGAGGTACAGGCACAGCAGGACGGCGACATCCGGCTCTTCGGCGAGAGCGGGTTCCGGGGCTATGGCCGGACCGTGGGCCTGCAGGTGAGCCTCCCCCTCTTCACCGGCCTGGGGCGGTCGGCCCGGGTGGAGCGGGTCCGGACCGAACTCCGTCGGGTCGAGATCCGTCGGGAGCTCGTCGCCGCCCGCACCGACGCCGAGGAGGCCACCGCCGGAGAACGGCTGGAGGAGGCCGCCGCCATGGCCGCCGCACAGCGCCGGGCCATCGAGCAGGCCGAGCGGGGGTACCGGATCATCGTCGGCGAATACGAGGCGGGCCTCGCCGGACGCCTCGAGGTCATGGATGCCGAATTGAGCCTCCGGCGCGCCGAGGTCCGGTACGCCGAAGCGGTGCATGGCTGGCTCGTGGAGCGGGCGCGGCTGGACCGGCTCCTCGGCACCGTTCCCGGAGGGGAGCGATGAGCGAGACACGGACCCGGCTCCTCACCAAAGCCCGCGAGGTCTTCGCCCGCGAGGGATACCACGGCGCGTCGATCCGAACCATCACCCGCGAAGCCGGGGTGAACCTGGGTGCGGTCACCTACCACTTCGGCTCGAAGCAGGCCCTCTACCATGCGGTGCTGGAGGAGATCCTGACCCCCCTCTCCGCACGCGTCTCCGCCGTGTGCGAGGACTCCGGTTCGGCGAGAGCCCGGATACGAGAGGTGCTCCGCGCCGTCTTCGAACACCTCTGGAGCAACCCGGACCAGGCCCGGTTCATGGTGGAGCTCCGCCTCGGACATGTGGAGCTCACCGACGAGATCATGGAGCTCATGATGCCGGTGAGCCAGGCGCTGGTGGGACTCATCCAGGAGGGTCAGCGCGAGGGCGTCGTCCGCGAGGGCGCTCCCCTCCTCTTCGTCCTGAGCATGATGGCCCAGCCCGTCTACTTCATGCTCGTCACCCGGAACACCGACCCCGCACTCCTCCCGGCGGATCCCACGACCGACGGGGGACGCGCCATCTACCTGGAACACATGATCGAGGTCTTCCTCCGGGGGGTCTCACTCCCGATCTGAGCGGGGAAAGGGATCGACCCGCACGGTGCCCTCGGGGCCATCGATTCGATCGAGTCCCTCTGGGAGTCCGGTCTCCTTTTTTCCGGTGATCCTGCGCATCCACTGGACGAGGCGGCTGGAGAGCTTGCGGCTGGTCCGGGGGTCCTTCGTGATGAGTACCGAGCCGTCGGACCGCTCGGCGACCTCGTCGGCGATCTCTCCCACCACGAAGCGGCCAAACATGTTGCGAAGGCTCACTTCTCGGGTCGAGCCAAGGACGATGAGGTCGTGGTCCCGACCCGCCTCCACGATGGCGTCCGCCACATTGGTGCTCCGAACGATACGGAGCTCCGCCGGGTTGTCGGTGATCTCGTCGAGCTTCTCCAGGTAGCCATGGGCCTGTGCCTCCCGGGCCTCCGACGCATTGGGCGGGAGCACCATCATGAAGGTCACCGTCGCCCCATGGAAGGAGGCGACTGCGTCGGCCAACTCCACCTCGGCGGTGGCGTAGGGGCCCCCGGCGGTGGCCACCAGGATCCTGTCGTACTTTCGGTGTCCCCGGTACTTGAGGACCGCGACCCGGGCCGGAGAGTCCCGGAGGACCGTGTCCACATAGCTCCCGATGAGCTTGCTTCGGCGAAAGGCACCGTGCCAGTCCAGGAGCACGATCCGGACACCGGCACCCGTGAAGGCGAGGATCGCCCTTGCCCGGTCCCGGGCGACCAGGTGATGGAAGCGGAAGGGTACGCCATGGGACTCCATCCGGCGCTCGAGCTTGTCCAGCCACCCGCGATCCAGCTCGGGAAGATCCCCGGTGAGGGGGCTCTGGTAGGGCACTTCGATGGCCGTGACGATGTCCACCGGGGCCTCGTACCGACTCCCGAAGGCGGCGGCGAGCCCCAGGAGCTGCTTGAAGGGCCGCCCCTCTCTCATCTCCAGGACCACCTGCACCGGCGTCTCGATCTCCGGCCCCAGCTCCTCCGGGGCCAGGGCCACCCGCTTCTCCTCCAGCGCCTGGACCTGGTGCAACTCCTGGAGCCGATCTCCCAGGCCGTACTCCGGCTGGAGCGCGTCACCCTCGGCCTCCACCTGTCGCTTCCTCCAGAGGTACCAGAGCGTCGCCACGAGTGCCACCCCCACCGCCGAAAGATGGGATGTCATCCCCATCCCCGGAAGGATCGCGAAGGCACTCAGCGCGCCCGCAAGGGGCAGGACCGGGTAGAGGGGCACCCGGAAGGCCGGCTGGTACCAGGCGGGTTGGGCCCACCGGAGGATCACCACCGAAAGGTTCACCAGGGCGAAGACGATGAGGCCGAAGGCTCCGCCGAGCTTGGCCAGCCCCTCCACGTCGAGGAGGAGCGCGAGCGCCGTCATGATGATCCCGGTGCAGAGGATCGAACGCGACGGAGTCCGGAACTTCCGGTGGATCTTGCTGATCCATTCGGTCATGAGCCCGTCGCGCGCCATGGCGAAGGGATAGCGTGACGAAGAGAGGAGCGCTGCGTTTCCGGTGGAAAGGGTCGCCAGGAGACCCGCGATGGCAACCACCAGTGCACCTGCAGCCCCCAGAAAGACCAGTGCGGCATCCGCCAGGGGTGCCGGTGCCTCCACCACCTCATCGAGTGGGAGAACCCCGGTCACGATGACCATGGTGAGCACATAGAGGATCGTCACGA
>SLSF01000083.1 GCA_007130605.1 Gemmatimonadota bacterium
CAGATCCTCTCGACGATCCAGGACCGGGGCTATGTGGAGCTCGAGGAGCGGCGCTTTGTCCCGACCCCGCTGGGCGACACCGTGGTCCAGCTCCTGGTGCGGGTCTTTCCGGATCTCTTCGATGTGGCCTTCACCTCGCGCATGGAGGGGGAGCTGGACCGGGTCGAGGAGGGGGAGGTCGGGTGGCGGGAGCTCCTTCGGGACTTCTATCCGGGCTTCCGGAAGCGGCTCGAGGAGGGGAAGGCGGCGTCCGACGAGATGATCCGCGAGATCCTCCGGGCCGAGGGAGAGACGTGCGAGAAGTGCGGGGAGCCCATGATGGTGAAGTGGAACCGGCATGGACGCTTCCTGGGGTGCTCGGCGTACCCCGAGTGCCGGAGCACCCGCTCCATGGATGGCGAGCGGGACGACGACACCGAGCTGGGGACCGATCCCGAAAGCGGGCTTCCGGTCTTCCTGAGGGACGGCCCCTACGGCCCCTACGTGCAGCTCGGCGAGGGGGAGGACGGAAAGAAGCCCCCCCGGTGCTCCCTCCCGGACGGGGTCGAGGAGGTGGAGCTGGAGCTCGCCCTCCGGCTCCTCTCGCTCCCCCGGGTCATCGGGGTCCACGAAGGCAAGGAGGTCCGCGCCGGACTCGGACGCTACGGCCCCTATGTCCAGCGGGAAGGGACCTTCCGGAGCCTCAGGACCTTCGAGGAGCTCTTCACCATCTCGCTGGAGGAGGCCCTCGAACTCCTGGCGACCCGAAAGGGCCCCCCGGTCCTCAAGGAGCTGGGCACCCACAGGGGCGTCGAGCTCCGGATCCTCGACGGACGCTACGGACCCTATGTGACCGATGGGAAGAAGAATGCGAGCCTCCCCAAGGGCATGAAGCCGGAGGGGGTCGACCTGAAGACCGGAGTCGAGCTCCTGGCAAAGAAGAAGGCGAAGAAACGTCGTGGCTGAGATCACCGTAGTGGGGGGCGGACTCGCCGGGTGTGAGGCCGCCATGCAGCTGGCGCGGCGGGGCCACCGGGTCCGGCTCGTGGAGATGCGGCCGGTGAAGGGGACGCCCGCCCATCAGACCGACGGACTCGCCGAACTCGTGTGCACCAACTCCTTCAAGGCCGAGGACCCCTCCAACGCCCATGGCCAGCTCAAGCGGGAGATGCGGGCGCTGGGCTCCATCCTCCTGGAGTGCGCCGACCGGTCGCGGGTGCCCGCCGGCGCCGCCCTCGCGGTGGACCGGGGCCTCTTCTCGGAAGCCATGACCCGGGCCGTCGAGGGAGAGGAGCGGATCGAGGTGGTTCGGGAGGAGGTCCGGACGATCCCGGAGGGTCCCGCCATCATCGCCACCGGGCCCCTCACCTCCGATGCGCTGTCGGAGTCCATCCGCGAGGCGCTGGGCGAGGAGGGGCTGGCCTTTTTCGACGCCATCGCCCCCATCGTCGAACGGGAGTCGCTGGACGAGTCCATCATCTTCGCCCAGGGGCGGTGGGACCAGGACGCCGACTACCTGAACTGCCCCATGGACCAGGCGACCTACGAGCGATTCATCGCCGACATCCGCGAGGCCGATGTCCACGAGAGTGGGCACGAGTGGGACCATGTCCCCTACTTCGAGGGGTGTCTGCCCATCGAGGTCATGGCCGAGCGGGGGGTCGACACCCTCCGCTTCGGACCCATGAAGCCCATCGGGATCACCGATCCCCGGAGTGGGGAGCAGCCCCACGCCGTCGTCCAGCTCCGCCGCGAGGACCGGGCGGGACAGATGTGGAACCTGGTGGGATTCCAGACCCGGCTCCGCATCGGCGAGCAGAAGCGGGTCTTCCGGAGCATTCCCGGGCTCGCCGACGCCGAATTCCTCCGCTTCGGGTCGATCCACCGGAACTCGTACCTGAAATTCCCCCGGCACCTGACCCGGCACGGATCGCTGAAGGACCGGCCCGAGATGATCTTCGCCGGGCAGCTCACCGGGGTCGAGGGCTACACCGAGTCGGCGGCGTCGGGGATCCTGGCCGGGATCAACCTCCACCGGATCCTTTCGGGAGAAGCGCCGGTGATCCCCCCGCCCACCACCATGCTCGGAGGGCTCTACCGGTACCTGGCCGAGAGTGATCCGGACCACTTCCAGCCCATGAACTCGAACTGGGGACTCGTCGATCCACTCCCCGGTCGGGTCCGAAACAAGCGAAAGCGGCGCGAGATGCTGGGCGAGCGTGCCGGAGAGGTGTTCGAGGAATGGATGACGACGCTCTGATCGCCGACTTCCTCCGGCACCTGGAGGACGAGCGGAGGCTCTCGCCCCACACCGTGGTGGCGTACCGCCGGGACCTGGCGGACCTCTCCGAATTCCTCACCGGGTACTACGGGACCCCCGGCTGGACATGGGAGGACCTGGACCGCCTCACCCTGCGCGCCTTCATGGGATGGGGGCAGCGGAAGGGGCTGGCCCGGCGGACCCTCGCCCGGAAGCTCTCCGGGGTGCGGGCCTTCTTCCGATATCTCCACCTGGAGGAGGTCCTCCCGAAGAACCCGGCCCGCTCCATGCGGGCCCCCAAGGGAGGACGGAGCCTTCCCGCCCACGTGGGCCGGGCCGGCATCGACCGTCTCTTCGACCTGGCCGAGACCCGGGCCGCCGAGAACACCCTGACGGGGACCCGGAACCTCCTGGTGCTGGAGCTCCTCTACGGGTCCGGCCTCCGGCTCTCGGAGCTGGTGGGACTCGACTACGCCGGCATCGACCCGGTGGATGAACAGCTCCGGGTTCTCGGCAAGGGCCGGAAGGAACGGATCGTTCCCCTCACCGGTGCGGCCATCCGGGCCCTGCGCCGCTACGAGCCCCGAAGGGAGGAGACCGGCGCCCGACCCGGCCGGGGTGCCCTCCTGGTGAACCAGAAGGGGAAGCGCCTCTCGGCCCGCTCGGTTCAGAAGGCCGTGCAGGAGCTCCTGGACGCGGCGGGCGACGAGGGGACCAGTGTCCACTCGCTCCGCCACTCCTTCGCAACGCACCTGCTCGACGCGGGAGCCGACCTCATGGCCGTCAAGGAACTCCTGGGTCACGAATCGCTCTCCACCACACAGATCTACACCCACACCTCGAGGGACCGGCTCCGGAGTGCATACCGCGACGCCCACCCGAGGTCCTGAATAGAAGGAAGACCATGAAGGTACGAAGCACGACCGTCGTCGCCGTCAGGGGACCCGATGGGGTCGCCATGGCGGCGGACGGACAGGTCACGATGGGCGACACCATCGTCAAGGGAACCGCCGTGAAGGTGCGGCGGCTGAAGGGCGACCGGATCCTCGCCGGCTTCGCCGGTGGGGTTGCCGACGCCTTCACCCTCTTCGAGAAACTCGAGGAGAAGCTCGAGCGCTACCCCGGGAATCTGACCCGGGCGTGTGTCGAGCTCGCCAAGGACTGGCGGATGGACCGCTACCTCCGGCGGCTCGAGGCCCTCCTCCTGGTGGCGGACCGGGACCACCTCTTCATCGTGAGTGGCGATGGGAATGTCCTGGAGCCCGACGAGGAAGTGGCCGCCATCGGATCCGGCGGCTCCTTCGCCCAGGCGGCCGCGCGGGCGCTCCGGGGGCATACGACGATGGCCCCGGTGGAGATCGTTCGCGAAGCCCTCACCATCGCGGCGGACATCTGCATCTACACCAATGACCGGATCACCGTCCTCGAGCTCGGAGAAGAGGAATGACCCCCATCGAGGAACTCACACCCCGGCAGATCGTCGAGGAACTCGACCGCTACATCATCGGGCAGGGCGAGGCGAAGAAGGCCGTGGCCATCGCCCTCCGGAACCGGTGGCGTCGGCAGCGGGTGGGTGAGGAGCTCCGAGACGAGATCCTCCCCTCCAACATCATCCTCATCGGGCCCACCGGGGTCGGGAAGACCGAAGTGGCCCGCCGCCTGGCCCGACTCGCCGGCGCCCCCTTCACCAAGGTGGAGGCCTCGAAGTTCACCGAAGTGGGCTACGTGGGACGCGACGTGGAGTCCATGATCCGGGACCTGGTGGACACCGCCGTCAACCTGGTCCGCGCCGAGCGCGAGGACGAGGTGCAGGATCGGGCCGAGGAGCGCGCCGAGGAACGGCTCCTGGACCTCCTCTTTCCCACCGGCGAGGAGAAGAAGCC
>SLSF01000183.1 GCA_007130605.1 Gemmatimonadota bacterium
CTCCACCACCCGTGCGCCGGGGCCCACGAGGGTGCGGACCTCGGGAAGGGCCTCCTCGAGGATCCCGAGCTCGGTCCGGGTCAGGTAGTATTCGTCCAGTTGGGTGATCTTCTCGAAGAGATGGGCCCCCCGCTCGTCGTAGAAGAGCTTCGGGGGGAGACGCCTCGGGATTTCGGAGAGTGTGGCGCGGACCTCTTCGAACATCAGAGGTCTCTGGCCAGGCGGAGTCCCGAGAACTGCCACGAGGTGTCCGCCGGGAAAAAGTTGCGATAGGTGGGACGGAGGTGGCTGGCCGAGGTCACGCACGAGCCCCCCCGGAGGACATATTGGTTGCTCATGAATTTCCCGTTGTACTCGCCCACCGCACCGGTGGGCGGTCGGTAGCCGGGGTAGGGGGAGTAGCTGCTTCCGGTCCACTCCCAGACATCCCCATAGAACTGCGGGCCCCGGGCGGCGGCCGGGTGGAAGCGTCCGGAGTCGGCCAGGTTGCCCTCGATGGGGTATCCGGCCGCCACCACCTCCCACTCCTCCTCTCTGGGGAGGCGGGCATCCGCCCACCGGGCGAAGGCATCGGCCTCGAACCAGTTCAGGTGGACCACCGGCTCGGCCGGGGCGATGGGCCGGAGGCCGCCCAGGGTGTAGCTCCACCACTCGCCGTCCCGCCGTTCCCAGTAGAAGGGCTCGGTCCACCCGCGTCCCCATCCCTCCGACATCCAGAGTTCGGAGCGCTCGTACCCGCCATCCTCCATGAACTCGAGGTACTCCCGGTTGGTGACCAGCCGATCGGCCAGGGCGAAGGGCTCGAGGAAGACGCGGTGACGGGGACCCTCGTTGTCATAGGCGAAGCCCTTCCCGTCCCACCCGATCTCGTGGATCCCCCCGTCGAACTCCAGCCATTCCACGGACCGGATCGCGGAGGCTGACGATGGGAGGGACCCATACGCCGGCCGGAGCGGATTCACCGAGAAGACATGCTTCAGGTCGGTGAGGATCAGCTCCTGGTGCTGCTGCTCGTGGTTCAGGCCGAGATCAACGAGCTCCCGGATCCCCTCCCGGCCGGAGTCGAGCAACCGACCCATCGCCTCGTCCACATGGGCCCGGTACGCCATCACCTGGCGGACCGTCGGGCGCGAGAGGTAGCCTCGCTGGGCGCGGCAGTGACGCTCCCCCGCCTGCACATAGTACGAGTTGAAGAGGAAGTGGTAGCGGGGATCGAGGGGCTCGTAGCCGGGAAGGAAGGGCTCCAGAAGAAAGACCTCCCAGAACCACGACGTATGGGCCAGGTGCCACTTGGTGGGGGAGACCTCCTCCATGGACTGGACCACCAGATCCTCGGGTTCGAGGTTCTCGGCCAGCTTCGTCGTGAAGTCGCGGACCTGTCGGTATCGTTCGAGGGTCATCCGTCTTCGGGTTGAGTTTGATCGATTCCAAGGAGTGCGCCGAGCCGTCGGGCCTGGGTCGAGGGAATCTGGTGCCGCAGCCCTCCATGGCCGACCATCCCCCGTCCGATCACCCAGTCGTGGTAGATGAGGGCGATGGGGCCGGCCGGGAGGGTCTCGTCCTCCACCGGATCGCCCGCCAGGAGCGTCCGGAGTTCGTCGTCGTCCAGGACCCTGCGTCGCTGGGGACCCAGGTGATGCGCGAAGCGGCCGAGGAACTGGTTGGACGGCGTCTCCCGCCCCCGGCTGTCGGCGCGGAAGGCCCGGAGGCCGGTGGAGACGACCCGCCATCCACCCTCCTTCCATCCATCGACCGGCCACTCCCCCGCGGTCTGGACCCAGATGTTCTCACCCCGGACGAGCCATCCGAGGTCCTCCAGCACCTGGCCATCGAAACCGTATCGATCGAGGAGGTCTTTCCGGGCGGTCTCGACCCGCTCGTGCGCGGTGTCCGGATCCTCGCCCGGGAAGGGGACGGGGATGGGCGACCATCCATCCGTCGCCGGCTTTCGATCGCCCGCCGATTCGACCTTCTTCAGCACCGCCACAAATGCCCCACCCGAGTCCAGGTGCTGCGGATAGTAGCGGCGGGCTCGGACCATCTCGTCGGGGAAGGACTCGCCCTTCCAGGAGGTGAGGCCGGGGGCATGGGGGAGATCCCCGCCCTCGACCAGCCGGACCCGGTCCAGGACGCGGGAGACGACCCCCTCATTCTCCTCCGGGGCGAAGGTGCAGGTGGAGTACACGATCCGCCCCCCCGGACGGGTCAGGTCGATGGCCCGGTTGAGGAGGGCGGTCTGGAGCTCGGTGACGTATCGGACGAAGCGGGCGTCCCGGGTGGGGAGGCGGCCCTGGTGGCGCCGGTAATTCCCCTCGGCGGAGCAGGGGGCGTCCACCAGGACCCGGTCGAAGCGCGCGCCGTCAGGGAGCTCCCGCCCATCCGAAGCGATGACCACCACATTGGAGAGCCCCAGCCGGAAGAGATTGCTCATGAGGCCCCGGAGCCGCTTCTCCTTCGGGTCGACGGCGACGAGACATCCCCGATCCTCCATGAGCTCCGCCAGGTGTGACGTCTTCCCGCCGGGGGCGGCGCAGAGGTCCAGGACCCGTTCGCCCGGACGGGGGGCGAGGGCCAGCGACGGAAGCGCCATCACCGCCTGCTGGATGTGGAGGTGCCCGAGCCAGTGGTCCAGAGTCTGGGCCACCGAGTGGGGTCCGTCCACCACCTTGAGGTAGTCCGGAAGCCCCGGGATCGCCGCCAGCTCGAAGCCCTGCGACTCGAGGGAGGCCCGGACCGCGTCCATCGACCTCAGCCCGGTCCGGACCCGCAGAGTGACGTCCTCCGGAGTGTGGTTCGCCGCGTGAAAGTCCTCGAAGTCGTCGATGACCGGGCGGTATCGCTCCAGATTCACCACCGCTCGAACCAGTCGATGATCCGACGGAGGCGCTCGACCAGGTTGATGGGAGTCCCGGTGCGCGACAGGTCGTGGGTCTCGCCCCGGAAGATGACCATCTCGGTCTCGACCCCCACCGCCTTCAGCGCATAGAACCACTCCTGGCCCTGGCCGATGGGGGTGATCATGTCTTCGTCCGAATGGATGATGAGGGTCGGGGTCGTCACGTCTGGGGCGTGGGCCAGGGGGGAGCGCTCCCAGTAGAAGTCGAAACGCTCCCAGATCGTTCCCCCGAACTCGTCGGCCATCCGCCGCGGGGGATACTCCTGGGTGCCCGCCTCCGAGATCCAGTTGGAGACCATCCGCTGGGTCACCGCGGCCCGGAACCGGTCGGTCCGGGTGGTGAGCCAGGCGGTGAGGAAGCCCCCATGGCTCCCTCCGGTCACATAGAGGCGCTCGGGGTCGATCCAGTCATGGCGCGCCAGGACCTCGTCCAGAAACTCCAGGTTGTCGGTGGCGTCGGCTCCTCCATAGTCCATCCGCACCGCGTCCTGGTGGCGGAAGCCGTAGCCGGTGCTCCCCCGGTAGTTGACGAAGGCGACCCCGTACCCGGCGGCGGCGAGCATCTGGAACTCGGGGAACCAGGCATTCCCCCACATCCCCGCCGGCCCCCCCTTGATGTTGAGGATCAGCGGGTAGCGCTCCCCCTCGACGAAGTCGTGCGGGGGCAGGATGAAACCCTGGAGGGGAAAGCCCTCGCGGTTCTGGAACGCGACCTCCTCGAGCCTCCGGAGGTCCAGTGACTGGAGGAGCTCCCCATTGAAGTCGGTGAGGGGGCGGGGGGCGCGTCCCTGTTCGTCGCTGATCCAGACCTCGGGGGGGAAGCGCTCATTCTCGTAGGTGAAGGCGAGGCGGTTCCCATCGGCCGAGACCGAGACGTCGCGGACGAAGCCATCCTCGCCGAAAAGGGGCTGTTCTCCCGACCCGTCGCGGGCGATCCGGTAGAGGGGGTGCGTCCCCCGGCGGTCGGCCGTGTAGTAGAGATGGCTGCCGGAGGGGTGCCAGAGGAGGTTGGTGGGGACCCGATCGACCCCATCGGTGAGGCGGATCCGGGTGTTGTCGACGATGGAGTGGAGGTAGAGGTGCGGGCGGGTGTAGCGCTCGGGAGTGAAGCGGTAGACCACGGCGTCATTTCCGGGAGACCAGATGGGGGTCTCGGCGCGTCCGTCGGGCATCTCCAGCGCCTCGGGCGTCCCACCGTCGAGGGCGACGAACCAGAC
>SLSF01000106.1 GCA_007130605.1 Gemmatimonadota bacterium
CCCCATTGCGACTGTATCGGAGCGAAGGTAATGGGAGGAGGGTGCTCCGGTCGGTCGGTCAAACGGGGAGACAACCGTACGGGGACACGGCAGGCCGGGCCCCTCCTGCCCATTTTCATCGCACACTCGACATGGAGGTTCGGATGGATCGGACAATCAAGGGAGCGGGAGTCCTCATCGTGCTCCTCCTCTCCGCATGCGCCACCGTCAGCCCCGACGAGATGGAGGCTGAACTCACTCAGGTGCGCGCCGAACTCCGCGAGGAGATCCGGCAGGGTGATGAAGCTGTGGAGGCCCGGCTCGGATCGCGGATGGACCAGGTCGAGGCACGGGTCAACAGCCTCGAGAATGACCTTTCGCTCCTCCGCGAGGACTTCGATGTCACCATCGAGCGCCTCGAGTCGGCCCTGCGCTTCAATACCCCGGTCCACTTCGCGTTCGATGACGATCAGGTGCGGGCCCAGGACCGGGAGCTTCTGGACCGCTTCGCGTCGGTGATCTCGGAGTACTATTCCGACGCCACCATCACCGTGGAGGGCTTCACCGACTCCGCCGGCGACCCGTCGTACAACATGGCACTGGGTCAGCGTCGGGCCGAGTCGGTCTCGAACTACCTGCAGCAGCAGGGCGTTCCCTCGGAGCGCCTCCGGGCCGTGAGCTACGGCGAGAGCCGGGACCGTCAGATCGTACCGGGTGCCGCCGGACCGGGCACCGAGGGCTGGCAGAACCGCCGGGTCTCGATGGTCATCGACTTCAACCCCGAGTCGTCTCCCACCGTGGCACGCTCCGGGTCCTGATCTTCGGACAGCCGGTTTCTGCGCGGGCCCCAGCCTTTCCGGGCTGGGGCCCGCCGTCGTTATATTGTCCGTACCCCGAACCCCAACGGATCCTCGAATGCTGGAACGTCCCCCCAGAATCCTGGTCGTCGACGACGACCCCACCTTTCGCGATGTCCTCGAGATGCGCCTGGAGCGGTGGGGCTATCAGGTCAAGGTCGCCGACCGTGCCCGAAGGGCCAGGGAACTGGTGGAGCGTTGGCGCCCGGACCTCATCCTCTCCGACGTGGTGATGCCCGAGGTCTCGGGGATCCAGCTCCTGAACCAGCTCCGGGAAGATGAACCCGGCCGCCCGGTGATCCTCCTCACCGCCCACGCCACCGTGGAGATGGCCGTCGACGCCATGAAGGTGGGAGCCGTCGACTTCCTGACGAAGCCCCTCAACTACCAGAACCTTCGGGCGGTGGTGGAGGAGGCCCTCGCCCGGCATCGCCTCCCCGACAAGGAGGAGCCCGCCCCGAGACGGAAGCGCCCGGCCTCCACCCCGGAATCCGACTTCGGCCCCTTCATCGGATCCAGCGAGGCCATGCAGGAGGTCTACGAGCTCATCCGCTCCGTGGCCGAGTCCGACGCCTCGGTCCTCATCACCGGCGAGAGTGGGACCGGAAAGGAGCTGGCGGCCCAGACGATCCACGAGCTGAGCCCCCGCTCCAGTGGCCCCTTCATCGCCGTGAACACCTCCGCCATCCCCCGCGAGCTCATGGAGAGCGAGATCTTCGGGCACGAGAAGGGCGCCTTCACCGGCGCCACCGACGCACGCCCGGGGTGCTTCGAGATGGCCAACGAGGGGACCCTCTTCCTGGACGAGATCGGCGAGATGCCGAAGGAGCTCCAGCCCAAGCTCCTCCGGGTGCTTGACAGCGCGCGGATCCGGCGGGTCGGGGGGCAGAAGGAAGTAACCTTCGATGTCCGGACCCTCGCCGCGACCAACCGCGATCCCAGAGACGCAGTGAAGGAGGGGGTCCTGAGGGAGGACCTCTTCTTCCGCCTCAATGTCTTCCACATCCAGCTTCCCCCGCTCCGCGACCGGAAGGGGGACCTTCCCCGGCTCGCCCGCCGCTTCGCCATCGAGTTCTCGAAGAAGCACGGGGGCGAGGAACGCCGTTTCGAAGACGAGACCCTCGATCTCATGGAGGCGTACGACTGGCCCGGCAATGTCCGCGAGCTCCGCAACCTGGTGGAGCGTGGGGTGGTCGTCGCCCGGGAGGGGCGGATCCGCCCCGAGCACCTCCCGCCCTACCTGAGGAATCCGGAGCGCTCCCCCGAGGAGACCGGCTCCTTCCGCTTCCCCGAGGGTGCATCGGCGGCCGAGGTGGAGAAGGAGCTCTACCTCCGGACTCTGGATGCCACCGGAAACAACAAGGCCGAGGCCGCCCGCCGGCTGGGTGTGAGTGTCCGCACCGTCCGCAACAAGCTGAACGCCTGGAAGATCGACCGATGAAGATCACCACCCGGATGGCCATCGGCTTCGCGATCCTCACCCTCGCGCTCGTCGGAACCACCGGGTACCAGATTTCGGTCCTCCAGTCGGTGCAGCAGATCAACCGGGAGCTCTCGGAGACGAATCTCGACGCCGCCCGGGTCTCGGTCCGTCTCCTCCAGGGGCTCGAGGCAGTTCGAGAATTCAGCGAGAAGCACGCATGGACCGGGTTCGAGGACTACCGGGAACAGCGGCGCGAGTGGGAGCGGGCTGTCGAGAGCGAGCTCTCCAGGCTCGCCGCAGTCGACCTCGCCGGTCCCCCGGCCGCCCAGCGGACCCGGATCGTGGAGGGTTGGGAGGACTTCCGCGGACTCGCCGAGGCCCTCGAAGCGGCGACACCCTCGGCGGAGGTCGAGACCATGCCCCTCCTCGAGCTTGGACCGACACGGACCGAAGCGCTGGCCGCCGTCGAGAGCCGGCTCCTGGAACTCCGCTCCCTCACCGACGAGCTCATCGCCCTGAACGAGGCCTCGGTGACCCGTCTGGCCCGCGAATCGGTGGAGGCCGGAGAACGGGCCCGGGCCATCGGGTGGCTCGCCGCCATCGGCGCCATCGTGGTAGCGCTCCTCGCCTGGCTCTTCCTCTACCTCGCCATTTCGGACCCCCTTCGCCGGCTCACCCGGGGGACCCGCGAACTCGCCCGGGGCCGCTTCGACCACCGGCTCCCCGAAGGCGGACCCTCCGAGCTCTCGGAGCTGGCGCGCGACTTCAACGACATGGCGCAGAAGCTCGGGGAGCTCGAGACCCTGAAGCAGGACTTCGTCTCCCATGTCTCCCACGAACTCAAGGCCCCCCTGGCCGCCATCCAGGAGACGATCCTCGTCTTCCTCGACGAGATCCCGGGGCCCATCACCGAACGCCAGCGCGGACTCCTCCGCCTTTCACGGCAGAGCGCCGACCGCCTCTCCACCATGATCGACAACCTCCTGGAGGCCTCGCGCATGGAGGCCGGGGGGCCCGAGTACGACCCCGTCCGCCACGACCTGGCGCGGATCATCCGGTCGGTGGTGGACGAGGCGACCCCGGTGGCCGAGGAGCGGGAGCTTCACCTGGGGGTCAACCTCCGGAGCGATACCCTCATGATCCTCTGCGATGGCGATCGGATCCGGGAAGTCGTCTCGAACCTGGTGGGCAACGCTCTCAAGTTCTCGCCCCGGGGTGGGCGGATCCGGATCACCGCCGGCCGGCAGGACTCGGCACCGAAAGAGGTGGATCCCAGGGAGCAGGGTCCCTGCGTCGTCCTCTCGGTGGAGGACGAAGGTCCCGGGATCCCCGATGGCCACAAGGAGGCCATCTTCGAGAAATTCCACCAGGTGAAGCCGGGACGCCGAATCCAGGGACAGGGGGTCGGGCTCGGACTCGCCATCACCCGGGGGATCGTCGAGGGACACGGCGGGACGATCCGGGTGCGGGACCGGGAGGGCGGCGGCGCCCACTTCCAGGTCGTCCTCCCGGTGACGCCCTACCGGTGGCGCGGGGATCCCGTGGGTCGGGAAAAGGGTAGTGTGGATGATCCCCTCCCCGTTTCCCAAGGTGCCCATGCGTAGGTCGATCCTCCTGGTCCTCTTTCTCGCCGCCTGCAGTACCCGAAGCGAGCCGGTCCCCAACCCGCCCGCCGAGCCGCCCGCCGAATCCCCCGCCCTCCAGGAGGAGGTCATCGAGACCCCCTCGACCCTCGCCTTCCTGGTGGAGGGTGAGGGTCTCCTGGCCGAGGGGAGGGTGGAGGACGCCATCGAGGCCTTCCAGAGCCACCTGGCCTTCGACTCGCCCGACGA
>SLSF01000230.1 GCA_007130605.1 Gemmatimonadota bacterium
AGCGCGCGTCGTGGATCCACACCCACTCCCGGGTCCCCTCTTCAGGGCATCCGCACCCCGAAACCGAGCTCGATGCCGCGCACCCCGCTCTCCACCCCCTCGGCCACCGTCACATTGCCCAGCCGGACACGCGCCGAGGGGAGGAGGGTGACGTCGCCTGCGCCGAGTTCGAGTGTGGCGCCCACCCCGCCCAGGACTCCCTGGTCGACCCCGTCGTCCCTCCGTAGGAGCCGGAGGTCGGCGGTGGGAACCAGGACCCCGCCGAGCATGGCGGTGCGCAGCCCCCCGCCCAGGAGGACGAGCCCCTCCGAGGAGCGGGTCTCGGGATCCACCAGGAACTGGCCCTCGGCCCGGTGGAGGTAGCCGGCGTAGACCACGGCATTGGAGGTCGCCCCGGCAGGAAAGGCGTAGGAGACGGTACCCTGGATCCGGTCCCCGGAGCGGAAGAGGTTCACCCCGTCCACGGCGTCGTCGTCGTAGCGCTGCCAGCTCACCTGAAGGGTCCCCTTGGACGCGCCATTGAAGGTCCGGTCGACGGCGGCGCGGAGATGGAGCTGGTTCCCCGGCCTGTACTGGATCGGCTCGTCGGCCAGGGGCTCGAACTCCCGCGCGGCCGTATACCCGCCCGACATCCCGAATCCATACTCCCCCACCGTGTGAAGGAGGGTCACTGCCGCTCCGAATCCCCCCCCGGACCCCCAGTTCGAGACCCGGAAGGGGAGGAGATCGGCGCCCACCACTCCTGCCAGCCCCATCTCCTCCACCGAGAGGGTGGAGTTGCCGGTGGGGATCAGGGCGAAGGCGGTGATGGAGGCGGCCCCATCCATGAGGTCGGCCACCATCCGGAGCTCGGTGTCGGTGAGTCCACTGATCTCGATGGAGCTCTCGTCGGGTCGGATGAGTTCACCCCGCGCCACATTCCCCCGGAGCTCCATCCGGACACCGGGCGCCAGCCCGATCCGACCGGCGAAGGGAAGGGTCAGGAGGCTCACGCTCCGGATCCCCACCTCCTCCTCGTCATCGAAGGAGAAGTTCTGGTAGACCGCCTCGATCCCCCCCGTGAATCCCGGGAGCGCCGTCTGCTGCGCCGCGCCGTCGTTGGGTCCACCCACCCACCCTGCGAGGAGCACGGCGGCAAGGACGGCCAGCAACCGGGCGCCCCCACCCACGGGGTCACGCCCGGCTACCGCTTCGAAGCAGGAGCTCTCGTCATGGGGGTCCATCACGGCCTCCGGATGATGATCTCGATGAGTGTGCGGGAAATCCCACCGCTCACACCTTCACTCCCAAGGAGCTCCACCGCCGCATCCCGTTCGATGGAGGTGGGCACGAGGGCGTCCAGTCCCTCGAAGGGATCGGCGGGACCGGCGCCCGGACTCTCCGCCGTGGCATCGACGGAGACCTCCTCCCACGCCCGACCCGAGAGGTCGGTGGTGGAGACCTGTTCCGAGTCCGCCAGCCCTCCGGCCCGATCCGCCCCCTCCCGGGGGGCATCGAAGCCGCCATCGAAGTCGACGGCACTCTGGTAGTGCTCCACCGCCAGGGCGAAGTCGCCCCGGTCCTCGGCCTCCAGCCCACGACCCCATGCGAGAATCGCCTGCAGGTTCTGGGTCGGCTGGTCGGCGAGCATCTCCTCTTCCGCCACCGTCAACTGGATCCCCAGCGCCTGGTGCACACCCAGCGCCAGCCGGGCCTGAAGCTCGTAGAAGCGCTCGAGGGCATCGTCGTCGGTGAGTTCAGGGAGGTCGTCGGCGAGGTCGTCCATGGGCGAGGTGACCACCGCCGCCCGGAGCCCCAGTCGATCGGCGTCACCATCGAGCTGCCCCTGCACGACCCGTCCCGCCCCCAGGATCCGTCCACTCCGGACGGCGGTGGCGGGATCGACCCGCCCCTCTTCGGCCAGCGCCATCTCGTCGAGGAGGACCTGCACCCGGAGCCGCCCCACCACCGTGACCCGGCCCACACGGCCCAGGTCGGTGACGAGCATCTCGGCCATGGCCCGCCCCAGGGGAGCGTAGTCCGGGTCCTCTCCCACGAAATGGAAGGGGAAGACCGCAACGGTATTCGGCTCCGGCGCTTCATCGGCGAGCTCGGCCTCCCGGGCCAGCGAAGTGCGCACCGCCGCCTGGAGGCGCCGACGTTCGATCAGCGGGAGGCGCCGTTCCACCTCGGCTCTCAGGTCGGAGGAACCGGCCCCGGAGTCCAGGAGGGCCCGGTATCGCTCGGCGGCTTCATCCCACTCCTCGAGCTCCTCCAGGGTGAGACCCAGGAAGAGGACGCCGGGGGCGTACTCCGGCTCCAGCTCCACCGCCCGGGTCAGGGTGGAGCGCGCCTGGGGGAGGCGGCCATCCTCGCGGTAGGCGGCCCCCAGCGCCACATGGGCCGCCACATCGCCCGGGTTCTCTGCGACGCGGGTCTCGAGGGCGGGGATCTGGTCCGGGGAGGGCGCCTCGGGCACCGTGTATCCCGGCGCACACCCCACCAGGAGAAGGACGACCAGACCGAACAGGACGCGCCGGCCCGGCGGCGGGACACTCGGCTGCGAGGGGGTCACCATCACCTCCGCTCTCGTACGGGAAAGGCATCGGGGGCGGAAAGCCCCACAGTGGTCAGCATACGGCCGCCGGAAGTCTCCGGCAAGCGCCCCCTCCATCGGGGGAGGGGGACGCTCCCGGGCCGGGAACCCCGGCTGCGCCTCTCTACTCGGCCAGGTACTCGAAGTCGCCACCATTGTCGATGGCGACCCGCACCCTTTCGGGAACGGTGTCCTCCACCATCCTCGACAGGAGGAGACGGGAGACCTCGGGCAGGAGGGTGTTGGTGAGGATGTTGTCGATATTGCGAGCGCCGCTCTCCACCTCGGTGCACCGCTCGGCGATGGCATCCACCACGGCGTCGTCCAGCTCGAGTCCGACCCGGTGGGCGGCGTGGAGCCGGCGCTTCACCTTGTTGAGCTTGAGGTGGATGATCTGCTTCAGGACCTCGTCGCGGAGGGGGAAGAAGGGGATGATCACCGTCCGCCCCAGGAACGCCGGCTTGAAGGTCTCGTTCAGCTCGGGCTTGATGGCCTTCACCAGGCCCTGGGGCGAGGGGATCAGCTCCGGGTCCGCCGTGAGCTCCATGACCGTGTCGGTGGCGGCGTTGCTGGTGAGGACGATGATGGTGTTCTTGAAGTCGATCTCCCGCCCCTCGCCGTCATCCATCCGGCCCTTGTCGAAGACCTGGAAGAAGAGCTCCAGCACGTCGGGGTGCGCCTTCTCGATCTCGTCCAGGAGCACCACCGAGTAGGGGCGTCGCCGTACCGCCTCGGTGAGGACCCCGCCCTCGCCATAGCCCACGTAGCCCGGAGGGGACCCCTTGAGGGTCGAGACGGTGTGGGCCTCCTGGAACTCGCTCATGTTGATGGTGATGAGATTCCGCTCCCCCCCGTAGAGGAGATCGGAGAGGGCCAGGGCGGTCTCGGTCTTTCCGACCCCGGACGGTCCCACCAGAAGGAAGACACCCACCGGCTTCTCCGGATCCTCGATCCCGGCCTTCGAGGTGCGCACCCGCTGACTGATGATCTCGAGGGCGTGGTCCTGGCCGATGACCCGCTGACCGAGCTGGTCCTCGAGCTGGAGCGCAGCGGCGATGTCGTCGCGGAGCATCTTCCCCACCGGGATCCCGGTCCACCCGGAGATCACCTGGCCCACCAGTTCCCCATCCACATTCACCGGCACCAGGGGGTCCTCTCCCTGGATCTCCCGGAGGGACTCGTCGAGGGCCTCGAGCTGCTGTCGGAGCTCCTCGGGATCGATGGGCTCCTCCTCTTCTTCGACGGCCTCGGCCTCGCCGTTGGTTTCACCATCGGTGTCGGCGGCTTCCGTCTCGGTCTCTCCTTCCGGCGGTGCGGCGCCATTGCCCCCCAGGACGGATTGCTCCAGTCGCTCCCGCTTCTCGCGGATCTCCCCCACAAGGTCCCGCTCCTTCTCCCAGCGGGTCTGGAGGGCATCCATCTCGGCCTCCACCGCCTCGATGGCCTCCGCGAGCTCCTTCAGGCGCTCCCCGTGGTCGGCGCCCACGGCCTCTTCCCGCTCGAGCACCCGGACCTGGAGCCGGAGGTCGTCCAGGCGCCGGATGGCATCTTCGAGAGGTGCCGGGGTCGAGCTCTGTCCCAGCGCCAGGCGGGCACACGCGGTATCGAGAACGCTCACCGCCTTGTCCGGGAGCTGGCGATCCGGGAGGTAGCGGTGCGAGAGCCTCACGGCGGCGTCCATTCCGTCGTCGAGGATCCGGACCTTGTGGTGCTTCTCCAGTGCGGGCACGATCCCCCGCATCATCACCAGGCACTTGGTCTCGGTGGGCTCGTCGATCTTCACGAGCTGGAAGCGGCGGGAGAGGGCCGGGTCCTTCTCGATGTACTTCTTGTACTCCGACCAGGTGGTGGCGGCGATGGTCCGGAGTTCGCCCCGGGCCAGGGCCGGCTTCAGGAGGTTGGCGGCGTCTCCCTGTCCCGCCTGTCCCCCGGCACCGATCATGGTGTGCGCCTCGTCGATGAAGAGGATGATGGGGGTGGGTGACGACTTCACCTCTTCGATGAGGCCCTTGAGCCGGTTCTCGAACTCGCCCTTCACCCCGGCACCCGCCTGGAGAAGGGCCAGGTCCAGCGAACGAAGGCTCACATTCCGGAGGGCCGGGGGGACGTCGCCGGCCGCGATCCGCATGGCGAAGCCCTCCACCACCGCAGTCTTCCCCACACCGGCCTCCCCCACCAGGATCGGGTTGTTCTGCCGGCGCCGGGTGAGGATGTCCACCACCTGCCGGACTTCGAACTCCCGGGCCAGGACCGGGTCCATCTCGCCGGCGCGCGCCTCGGCGGTGAGGTCCTGGGTGTACTGGTCCAGGTTCGGGGTCTTCCCCTCGCCCGCCGGAGCCCCCGATGCATCGCGGGCCCGGGTGGCGGCACCTGCCGCGGGACCCGAGGACTCGGCGGAGCCCTCCACGATGGACTGGAATTCCTGGCGCAGCTTGGTGGGGTCGACCTTTTCGAACTCCCGGCTCACATCCACCACCATCCGCCGGAGCTCCTCCACTCCCGCCAGGGCGAGGATGGCGTAGCCGCTCCGGACCCGGGTCCCCCCGAACTCCACCGACCCGATGGTCCAGCCGTCGGTGAGCATGCGGACGAGGGTGGGCGAGAGGGAAGGGGTCCGCGCGTTGCCCGACTTCAGCCGGTCCAGCGCGATGGTGAGCGACTCCGCGAAGCGCGACCGGTCGACCCCGAAGTGCTTCAGGATCAGGGCAAGGTCGGAGTTGGAGACATCGAGAAGCTTGAGCAGGAAGTGCTCGATCTCGACATCGTAGTGGGTGCGGGAGAGACAGAGGCCCGCTGCGGCCTCCACCGCTCCCCGGGTCTCGTCGTTCAGTTTCCCGATCAGGGATCGCAGGTTGACTTGCATGGGACCTCCACCTCGACTGTCTGGGCCGCCCCGCCCTCGGCGGATGCGGACATGAATGTTGCGCTACACCGTCGCGGCGCTCCCGTCAGAGCGCCAGAATCGTCTCATCGCCATCGGTTTCCCGCTCGCGGGACCGGAGCCAGCTTCCCCACCCCAGCCGCTGGGGCTCGCTCTCCGGGGGTTCGTCGCCATCGGCCACCCCGAGTCGGACTCCGGTCACGTCCTCCTTCCGGAGGATGAGCTGGAGCTCGAAGTCGAAGTGGTCATGGCTGAAGAAGCGGACCAGGCCCTTCAGCTCTTCGTGGCGATCTCCCCCGGGGAGGAGCCGATCGAAGTCGTCCCGTTCCAGGGGACCCATCCGGAGTCGCACCCGGCTCTGCTGGTCCCAGACCTCGTCGCCCACCACCGCGCCCCGCCCCAGCCGGGTGGAGTCGCTCTCGGTGCCCAGGTGACATCGCTCCCGGGTGGCCAGGGGAAACCAGCCTCCCACGAACTCCTCCACCTCCACCGGCACCCCGAGGCGGTCCTCCAGGAGCTGGCGAAGCGCTACCGCTCCCCGGGGCTGGGGGGCCAGGAGTCCCCCGTAGTGGACCAGGGTCTCGTCGGGCACCGCCTGGCGGTCCTGGTGCGCCTCCATCCCCAGCCCGAGAAGATCAAGGAGGTGCCTCGGGACGCCTCCACCCTCGGGAGAGTCCTCATAGTGCAGGTCCGACCGGCTCTTCCGCCAGGCGAGGTAGAAGAGGGAGAGGAGCCGGTGGTGGAAGAGGTCCAGGAAGTCGCGCAGTGCGTGATCCCGGTTCCGGCTCCGGTCCGCCGCCAGGCTCGTGTATTCATGGGGGAGGACTCCCAGGGGCCCCGTGAGACCCATCACATTCACACGCATCCGGGCCGGGCCTTCCTCGTCACCCGGATCGAGGGCGTCGATCTCGCCTCCCGGGTGCACGAAGGAGGGAGGTACGGCGAAGCGGACCACCTCAGCGCCGGGATCCCCCCATCTCCCGACCCCTTCCCGTTCGGGATGCAGGCGCTCCAGGAGCCGGATCGCCTGGAAGAGGGAGAAGGACCCGGGCTTCTCCTCCAGGAGGCGACCGATCTCCTCGAAACGCCGGTCCATCAGAGCAGTGCCCTCGATCCGGAGCGGGGCGGCCACTCGTGCACCAGGTGCTGGCGCTGGCGGCTCCGGGCCGCGAGCACCGAGAAGGAGTTGAGCGACACGTACTGGCCGAGGAAGCGCTCGAGCACCGAGGCGAAGAGGAAGACCCCTCCCCCGGCGAACTCCTCCTCGTCGAAGTCGATCTCCACCCGCTGCCCCCGGGCGAAGGCGAGCCCCTGCTCGCTCTCGATCCGCGAGTAGCACGGCTCGGCCCGGATCTCGCGGATCCCCTCGATCTGGCGCTCCACCGCCAGGGCGTCGGCGAAGTTGTGGAGCCGAAGGAGCTCCCGCAGGCCCTCACCACCGCCATCCACCAGCGAGGTGTAGTTGAGGGAGAGCTGGGAGATGAGCCGCCAGAGCTGGGCCTTCCCCAGGGGGGGCTGGATCGGGGAGGTGGGTTTGACGAGGGCCACCACCCGGTCCACCGGCCCTCCACCGGGGAGCTCGAAGTCGCCCTCCCCCTCGTTTCCGAAGGGGAGCCGGCTCGGCAGGTCCTCGTTGAAGCAGGTGAGGCGCGCCGTCACCGTGTCCTCGTCGGGGTGCACGAGGGTGGCCTCGCGATCGACGAAGGAGAGGAAGACCGAGGTCCCCTCGTCGGTGCGCCACCCTCCCGGCCTCCGCTTCTCCTGCCAGAAGACGGTGCGCTCCCGCTCGGGGCGACCATGGTCCAGTGAGTAGAAGGGACGAAGGCGGACCGGATCCCGGGAGCCCGGGGTCACCGCCTTGAGCTCGTCCACCGAATAGACCCCGGTGCTCTTTCGCCGCCGGACATCGGGCACCACCGGGTACTCCTGCCTGCGCTGCGAGAGGAGGATCGGCTCCGAGGTCTTCTCGAAGAGGTTCACCACCGGGGAGCACCCCAGGCGAAGGGTCTCGCGGGAGAGTCCCGAGGTGAGCTGCTCCTCGCGATGGGCCTGCTCGAAGGGGGTGATGAGGAAGAGGAGTTCGGCCCGCTCCCCGAAGCCCGATCCCCTCAGACGCTCGAGGCCCCGCAGGTCGAAGAAGTGAAATTTCTCGGGGAAGGTGAAATACTCCTGGAGGAGGGCGTAGAGGCCCAGCGATCGACGGGCAGGGGGCAGGAGGCTCTCCGATTCCCGGAATCCCACCGGCTCGATGGCCTCGCCCCCCTGGATCTCGATGGGCTCCTTCGGCCCCTTCTCGTCGGGATTTCGGACCAGGACCGATGCCACATGGTTCATGAGGAGTTCGTAGAGGGTCGCGGCGACCCCCGACCCGGAACGGATGTGGAAGCGGAGCTGGTCCAGCTCGAGATCGTTGAAGGAGCCACCCGAGAGGCAGCGGAGCTCCACCCGGAGAATGGCGTGGACCCCCGAGGCCCGGATCGGGGGACGTACCTGGTGGGGGGCCTTCCACTCCACCGCCTCGATGACGATGGGCCAGACCGTCGTGTCGTAGCAGGTCCGGAAGCGGCAGGGGACGCCACCCACCGGACGCGAGAAGAGGGGGGTCCCCCGCGGCAGTTCGAGTCCGGTGGTGAGCCCGCCCTGGTCGGGGTCCAGGTGGAACTGGACCAGCGAGAGGGAGGGGATGGGACGGACGTACTGCGGAAAGAGGACCCGAAGGAGCGATTCGCTCACCTCCGGCAGTTCGTCGTCGATCTTGAGGTGGACCCGGGCAGCCAGGAAGGCGAAGCCCTCCAGGAGCCGTTCCACATGCGGGTCATCGCACTTGGAGGCCTCCAGTTCCAGGCGTGACGCCACTTTCGGATAGCGGTTGGCGAATTCCGCTCCCATCCGGCGGAGGAAGGTGAGTTCCCGCTCGTAGTAGTGGAGGAGATCGTCACGCATTGGCGTCTCCCCGGACCACGAAGCGACCACTGGAAACCTCGAGCACCGTGTCGAAGACGACCCGCTCGTCGGCCGATTCGAGGCGGAGCATTCCCTCCACCACGAAGCGGATCTGCCGGGCCCCCTCCGCCTCACCTTCGTCGAGTCGGACCCGGGCCCCGGTGAGGCGGGGCTCGAAGATCCGGATGAGTTCCTCGAGCTGGCGCAGGAGCCGGCGGCGGGTCTGCGAGGTATCGCCGCTCAGCGAGGTGACGTCGGGAGGGCCATACGCCATGAGGGAGCGGCGAAGTTCGGGAAAACCATCGAGGGGTCCCGGGTCGGGGGACCGTCGAGTATTGAGGAGCCACTCCAGGTCGCGGACCACCGAGGCCCGGTACCGATCGATGGATTCCTCCCACCCGGGCTCGGGGTCGGCGGCGTGGCCCGGTGCGTCGTCGATGAGCCGATCGAGGACCGAGGGGCGGACCACCTGCGGCTCGCGGCTACGACTCGCCATCGTCCCCGGCGGCGGCGCCGGACTCCTCGACTGCGGCGGGCTCGGCGGCGGGGCCACCCTCGTCGCCGCCATTCAACCGCATCCCCGCCAGGGGGTCCAGGCGGCAGATCCGGAGGTAGAGCTCCTCCTTCTTTCCCGCGTCGGCCTGGGTCCGGTCCATGCAGGTGTAGAGGAGGGAGAGGGGCTGGGCCACCGTCTCCCCCGCCTCCCAGTCCTCGAGGGAGTGCCGCTCGATGAGCTCCATCATTTCCTGGAGGATGGGCAGGGCCACCGCCTCCATCCCCTCCGACACCATGATCCGGGTGGCCTCGGAGCGCCGGAGAAACTTCGCCCGGGCACTCTGCTCCTGGGCGGCGGCCTGCATGAGCAGCTCCACAGCCTGTCGGGGGTCTCCCGAACGGAGCCGGTCCATGGCGCGGGCGTGAGGGTCGCCCCGCTCCCGCCTCGCCGGAGACGCGGAGACCCGGGTGGCGGCCCCCGCCCCTTCTTCGCCCAGCACATCGGACTCGAGCCACTGGAGGGTCTCGCGGTTGGCGGTGGGCGAATCATCCATCAGGGTCATGTCCAGCAGGTCGGGCACATCCTCCAGGAGGGATCGGATCGACTGGTGGACCGCGTGGACCACCCGGTCGTAGTCCGGTCCCAGGTTGTCCAGGGCGGTGACCACGTAGCGCTGCAGATCGAGCCACCCCCGTCCGAAGGGGGTCGCCATGACCTCTTCTCCCGCCTCCAGGAGCTCCTTCCACTTCCGGTCCAGGAGAAGCGACTTCAGGCGGGTCCGGGTGGGCGTGGGCGGAGCCTCGAGGAGACGGGGGTCGAGGTCCTCGGCTCCGGTGCGCAGTTCACCCCAGCGGAGACCCCGAAGGAGGAGGTAGGGCGCGGGGCTGGTGGGGTTGTCCTGTCGCATGAAGGCCGCGGCGGCAGCGGCTCCGGCGGCGGCCCCATCCCAGGAGTCGAGGGTGGGAGCCTGGGCGGTGCCCCCGGATGTGACGGACGCGGTTCCCCCACCGGCCGGGGTCGACGCATCGCTCCCCGCCGAGGCCGCACCACCGGTGTCGCCCTCCTCCCCATCTACAGCGGCGGCCTCCTCCTCTTCCGGGGGATCGGGTTCGAGTTCGAGCTTTCGCTTGAGGAGCCGATCGGCGACCCGTGCCGATTCCTCGAGCCGGTCACGGAGCGCCATGAAGCTCGGCGCCACATCTTCGTAGCGCTCGTCGCAGAGCCCGTCGAGCTCCTTGAGCGCCTCCCGGCACCCCTCGATGTCGGCGACGAAGTCCTTGTACCAGGGCTTCGGGGTCTCGAGGAAGGCACTCTCGAAGTCCTCGAGGAGGGGCTTGCGGGCGTCGATGGCTTCCTTCCGGGCCGCCTTCTTCGACGCATCCTTCTCGGCGTCCTCCTCGGTGCCGATCCGGCGCGCCTCATCGTACTCCAGGAAGGAGTAGCCCTCTGCGTTCAGTGGGACCGTGTCGAGGGCCGGATCCAGGTATTGACCGACCCACTCAAGGGGCGCGGCCCGGAACTCCAGGTCGTCGGGCTCCTCGAGCTCGGGGTGGAGGTGGTCCCAGAAGTCCTCGTGGAGGCGGATGAGGAGCCGGAGGCCGAGATGGAGCCCGGAAAAGCCCTCCCTGCGAATGAGCCCCTCGGTGAGCCATGCGGCCACCTGCAGATCCTTCGATCGCTCCGCCAGGACCGTTTCGCAGAGGGAGACCACCTTCCCCCAGTCGGCGACCTTCCGCTCCCGCTTCCACTCGCCCTGCGGGAGCTCCGGGTCCTCCTTGCGAGCCTCCTTGATCTCGTCGTAGACCGGGTCATACCGGAGGTTCGGGCCCCCCGGCTGGTCCTCGCTGATGGGCTCGAGGAATTCGTCGAGCGCTTTCATCGGATCACTCCCCGGGGTCGGAGGCTTCCCCGATCACCAGTTCACGGATCTCCAGGAGGGGGACGGCGTCGCCATCGACGAGAAAGAGCTTCTGTCCGATGGGATAGGACATTCCATCGGAGGTCTCGGCCCAGTCGGTGGCCCGCCCGAGCCGGAGTTCGTTGTCCTCGCTTTCGGAGGTGAGGGGAGAGAGGACGGGGAGGAGGACTTCGCCCAGTTCGAGCGCCTCCATCCCCGGCCCCGGTCGCACGTGGGCCGGCACCCAGAGAAGGTCCCGGAGCCGCTTCGGCTCCTCGACCTTCACCGAGGCGACATGTTCCAGGGGGATCCAGGTGTACTGGCCCCCTGCGAAGACCTCGAGTCTCGCACCGATCCGTGGATCGACGTCTTCCATCGACTCGAAGGCCTCCCCGTTGAGGGTGCCCGAAACGGGCTCGGGACCCCCCTCGCCACGAGAGAAATCCTCGTCGGCGAACTTCCGGTGTCGCTCCCCATCTGCATGGAGGGCGGCTCGGTAATGGAGTGCACCCATTTCCGCCTCCTGCCCCCCGCGGGCCAGGACGTCGAGCTGCTTCGACGCCCGGTCCCGCTCCCCGGCGAAGCAGAGGAGCTCGAAGAGGAAGGTGCGCATGCGGACCGAGGTCGGATCGTCGCGGAGCTCTCGACTCAAGAGTTCGATGGCTCCATCGAGATCCCCCTTCTCGAACAGGGCGCGCGCCTTCATTCAGCCCCTCCCTTCGCCGGGGCGCCGATCACGTCGAGACGGCCATCTGGTCCCAGCTCGCAGAGACGGCACCGGCGGCGGAGCCGGCCTCGGACTGCGGCTGGTAGAGGATTTCGACCTTTCCGAAGGCGAGGGAGACATTCTCGGAAGGACGATCATCGCCCCCCGACGCCCCGCCCCAGTCGATGTTCTCGATGAAGACCTTCTCGAACTCGTAGGTCAGGTAGGGGAGCGACTCGTCTCCTCCCGCCTTGTGGAGGGTCACCTTGGCCTTCGGGAAGTGCTTACCCGTGCAGCACGCCTGGAAGAGCCCGGGGCTCGCCGCGTCACTCACCTTGGTGATGTTGAAGTTCGAGAGGGACACCTTGCCGGCGCCGCCTCCCCCACCCGAGCCGATGGAGGTGGGGTTGTGCGCGCCGAAGGAGAAGCTGTCGATCTGGATCATCTTCTCGAAGCCCTTTCGGGTGGACTCACCCTCCACGCCTTCGATTTCGAGGAATGCGTCAAATGCCATGGAACCTTTCTCCAGGGAGTATGAAGTGTGCCGGACGGTGGCCGTCCCCTGTCACGTGCCACCCAGGGCTGTCGTGCTCAGTTCGCCGGCGGCGGAAGATCCGCCACCAGGCGCATGGAAACGCTGAGCTCATCGAGCTGGAAGTGGGGTCGAAGGAAGGAGACCGCCCGGTACGCACCGGGCTTTCCAGGCACATCCACCACATCGATCCGCGCTTCCCGGAGGGGGCGTTTCGCCTTCACCTCGGCCGAAGCGTCCTCATTGCTCACGACATAGTTCGAGATCCAGTTGTTCAGGAACGTCTGGGCCTCACTCCGCGACATGTATCCCCCGATCTTGTCGCGCATCATCGACTTGAGATAGTGCGCAAATCTGGAGACCGCGAAGATGTAGGGGAGCTGCGCCGAAATTCGCGCATTCGCCGTCGCGGCATCGGAATCGTAGACCTTTGGCTTCTGTGCCGACTGAACACTGAAGAAGGCCGCCTTGGGCGTCCCCTTGCAATGAACGAGCGGTGCGAAACCGAGGTCGGCGAGTTCCTTCTCGCGCCGGTCGGTGATCTGGGTCTCGGTCGGGCACTTCATCGCCACATCTCCCGAATCGGTCCGGAAGTTGTGGACGGGCAGTCCCTCGACGAGCCCACCACTCTCGACTCCGCGGATGGTCGCGCACCATCCATGCTTCGCGAAGGCCTGTGTGACCCGGGCGCCGAGCGCCCATGCGGAGTTCCCCCACAAGTACTGGTCGTGATTCGTTCCGTCGACCTCCTCTTCGTAATCGAACGCTTCGATCGGGACAGTGTCCCTCCCATAGGGTTCGCGCAGAAGCATGCGGGGGGCCGTCAAAGCCACGTAACGAGAGTCGTCGCTCTCGCGGAACGCCTTCCACTTGGCGTACTCGGTGGTGTCGAAGATCTTGGCCAGGTCGCGGGGGGCGTCGAGCTGGGTGTAGCTGTCGAGGTTGAACATGCTGGCCGACGCAGCCGTCAGGAAGGGTGCGTGGGCGGCAGCGGCCACTTCGGAGACCTTCTCCAGGAGTTCGATGTCCTGTCCGGAGCGACCGAACTCGTAGTCTCCGAGGAGGGCGCCGAAGGGCGCTCCGCCGAAGACCCCGTACTCCTCTTCGTACACCTTCTTGAAGAGGGCGCTCTGGTCGAATTCCGGGGCACGCTGAAGGTCCTTCAGAAGCTCCTTCTTCTGGACATTCAGCACCTTGATCTTGAGCATGGTGCCCGTCTCGGACTGGTCCAGCATGTACTTGAGTCCCCGCCAGGTCCCCTCGAGCTTCTGGAACTCGGGGTGGTGCATCACCTCGTTGAGCTGCGACGAGATGAGCCGATCGATCTCGGCGATCCTGGCATTCAGCATGGACTCGGTGTCGGGGGACACCTGGATCGTCCCGTCGAGCACCTCGGCCACGAACTGCTTGACCAGGCTCTTTCCCCGCTCACGCTGAGGGGCTTCCGTTCCGAAGCGGCCTTCGTCGACGATCTGATCGAGGAGGCTGAGCTCCTCTTCGACGGCCTCGGGGGCCGCTCCTCCTGATTGTGCTTCGGCTTCAGCCATCGGATTCTCCTTCCGCTCCAGAGTTCTCGGTTCCCAGCTCGCCCTTGAGCTTGTCGAGCTTCTCCTGGTCGGTGAGGGCAGACTGGAGGATTTCCTCGAGCTTGTCATTCCCCTGGAGGCTTCCTCTCAGATCGGCGAGCTGCTGCCGAAGCTCGAGGAGCTTCTTGAGAGGCCCGACCTGCTCCGCCACCCGCTCGGGCGAGAAGTCATCGAGGGACTTGAAGTCGAGGTCGACCCCGATCTGACCGGCATCCTCGTCGTCGCTCAACTTGTTGTCGACCTTGAACTGGAGGTGCGGCTGCATCTTCTCGAGGACGTCATCGAAGTTGTCCGGGGTGATCTCGGTGAACTTCCGGTCCTTGAGCCGGTCCCGCTCACCCTTGGGATGACCCGTGAGGTCGGCGAGGACACCCATGACGAAGGGCAGCTCCTTCATCTCGATGGCATCGCCGACTTCCACGTCGTAGCTTATGTGCACTCTCGGGGCACGGACCCGCCCCAGCTTCTTCTGAACGCTTTCTGCCATGATTCACTCCCATCAGTCGGAGAAGGGGGTTCATTCAAGGTCAATCGACACTTGGAACTGTGAAGTGCCCCGGGAAAGCGCCGGAACCCTCATTTCGGGGAACCCCGTGACCTGCGGTCTCAGCTTAGTAATACGGCGGCCTCCCCGACGGTGTCAAGGCGATCCGGAAGGTCCCGGGGGAGCGGCGGGGCGGGGTGCGATGAAGTGCGCCAGGACCGACCTCCATCCCCCGTGGCGCCGGATCGGTCGGTCCCGATACCTTCGAGGCACGCAAGTGACCATCACCCGCTCACCTCGACACCCGCTCCGGGCCAGCCCCGGGAGGTCCCATCGATGAAACAGCTACATGGCGTCCTCTGGACCCGCGGCACCCTCCTCACGCCGCAGCACCTCCAGCTTCAGGACCGCTACCTGCAGGACCTGATGCACTTTCGATTCTCCGCACTCTCCTTCCGGCCGTGGGGATTTCGTACACTCGAGGTGGACCGGGAGGCCCTCTCGGGGGGGGCCTTCGGCCTTTCGGAAGCTTCGGGGATCTTTCCCGACGGCCTCGCCTTCGATCTCCCCGGTTCCGACCCCGCGCCTCCCCCCCTCGACCTGGAGGCGGTGGGCGCCGCGGCGTCGGAAGGGGATCTGATCATCCACCTCGTGATCCCCGAACTTCGCGAGGGAGGACGGAACATCTCGTCGGAGGCGGAGGGCACCGATGCCCGCTTCCACTCCGAAGTCGTCCTCCGTCGCGACGAGAATTCCGGACGCTCGGAGAAGCCGATCCAGGTCGCCCGGAAGAACCTGCGCTTCGAGCCTGGTGAGG